>NZ_VHKL01000017.1 GCF_007474605.1 Rhodoligotrophos appendicifer
CCATCGCCATGGAAGAGAAGCTGCGCTTCGCCATCCGTGAAGGCGGCCGAACCGTCGGCGCCGGTGTCGTCGCCACCATCGTCGAGTAGGATCGCTTCGATGGTGCGTGTATAACATTGGACACGCATAGGGACTGGTAAGGCGGCGCGTCCGGTGCTAAGGAGGCGCCGCTGCCGGTTTTCGATTGTATCGAAGCCGGCGGAAAGTTTTAGGGGTGTAGCTCAGTTGGTAGAGCGGCGGTCTCCAAAACCGCAGGTCGGGGGTTCGAGACCCTCCGCCCCTGCCAAAAGGCAAGACCGGGATATAAGAGGCGATGGTCGCCGTCCTGGGTTACGGTAATTCAAAGCCAGGCGGTGAAGTCTGGTTAAGGTCCGGAACAGGCAGAAGCGCATGGCGAAGACGAACCCATTCCAATTCGTGCAGCAGGTTCGCGCCGAAATGGCAAAGGTGACCTGGCCGTCACGGAAAGAGACCATGATTACGACCGTTATGGTGATGATTATGGTGGTCTTCGCTTCTATTTTCTTCCTGATTGTGGACGAAGCTTTAAGCTTTGCCGTGAGCTACATTTTGGGCATCAGAGCGTAAGCGGCGGAACGAGAGACAATGGCGAAGCGCTGGTACATCGTTCACACTTACTCGAATTTCGAGAAGAAAGTGGCTGAGTCGCTGAAGGAGCAGGCGGCACAGCAAGGACTGGCTCATCTGATCGACGAGATCATGGTGCCGACCGAGGAGGTCGTCGAGGTCCGGCGCGGTCGAAAGGTAACGAGTGAACGACGTTTTTTCCCGGGCTACGTCCTGGTTCGGATGGAAATGACTGATCAGGGCTACCATCTGATTAAGAATACGCCGAAGGTGACGGGGTTCCTGGGTTCAGACAACAAGCCGATCCCGATCTCCAATGCCGAGGCCGAACGCATCCTTTATCAGGTAAAGGAGGGTGTGGAGCGTCCACGGCCGTCGATCACTTTCGAAATCGGCGAGCAGGTCAAGGTGGCCGATGGTCCTTTTGCCTCATTCAATGGCCTTGTCGAGGAAGTTGACGAGGAGCGCTCCCGGCTCAAGGTAGCCGTATCGATTTTCGGCCGACCGACGCCGGTCGAGCTGGAATTTGGGCAGGTGGAGAAGGTCTGACCTGTCCGAATAGCGGTGGGAGGCCGGTACATTTGTCAGCCTGCAAATGTCCATTAAAGCCGCACCACCACCCTCAAACCAGAGCCGGCATGGGCCGGCAACGAGGATAGAATGGCAAAAAAGATTACTGGTTATATCAAGCTGCAGGTACCTGCAGCATCAGCGACGCCCTCGCCACCGATTGGACCGGCTCTTGGTCAGCGTGGTTTGAATATCATGGAGTTCTGCAAGGCATTTAATGCCGCCACGCAGGAGCTGGATAAGGGGGCGCCATGCCCGACCGTCATAACCGTGTTTCAGGACAAGTCCTTCACCTTTGAGATCAAGACGCCGCCGGCCAGCTATCTGCTGCGCCAAGCCGCAAAGATTTCCAAGGGATCAAAGGAGCCTGGCAAAGCAAGTGTCGGCTCGGTGACCATGGATCAGGTCCGTGACATCGCCAAGGCGAAGCTCAAAGATCTAAATGCACGCGACATTGACCAAGCTTCGAAAATCATCGCCGGTTCTGCCCGGTCGATGGGCCTCTCGGTGACGGAGTAATCATATGGCCAAGATTGCAAAGCGCATCGCGAAGGTCAACGAGGGCATTAATCCTGAAAAGGCTTATGTCTTGGACGAAGCCCTCAAGATGTTGAAGGAACGGGCGAAGGCGAAGTTCGACGAGACGATCGAGATTTCACTCAATCTCGGTGTCGATCCACGTCATGCGGACCAGATGGTCCGTGGCGTCTGCCAACTCCCGAATGGTTCTGGCCGCACCGTGCGAGTGGCAGTGTTCGCTCGCGGCGACAAAGCTGAACAGGCCAAGGCTGCGGGGGCGGACGTCGTTGGCGCTGAAGATTTGGTTGAAAGCGTGCAGGCAGGAAACATCGACTTCGACCGTTGTATTGCAACCCCTGATATGATGCCCTTAGTGGGGCGCCTGGGCAAAGTCCTCGGCCCGCGTGGCATGATGCCGAACCCGAAGGTCGGCACCGTTACGCCTGACGTGGCGGGTGCCGTGAAGGCTGCAAAGGGTGGTGCTGTAGAATTCAAGGTCGAGAAGGCCGGGATCATTCACGGCGGTGTGGGAAAGGCGAGCTTCACCGAGGATGCTTTAGCCGGTAATATCCGTGCCTTCGTCGATGCCGTGGTGAAGGCGAAGCCCGCCGGCGCCAAAGGCACTTACCTTAAAAAGGTGTCCTTGAGCTCAACAATGGGGCCTGGGTTGAAGGTAGACCTTGCGAGCGTGAGCAACCCGGCGTAAAAGGTCGTCATCGCATTACGAGATTCGCATAAGCAGACCGGCAAAAGCAGCCGGTCTGCTTATGCGTTTGGTTTGGCCAGAGGGTATCGAAGGCGATCCACCCAGCCAAACCGGTCTAGAAGACCTGTCCGAGACTGCCGGCGCAAGCATGCGAATGTTTGCTTAATAGTCCAGCCGGCATGAGACGGGGAGTGGGTTGATTGATGGCGGATAGTCTCCCAAATAGAGGTTATCCTTAGCATCAGTTGGTTCGAACCTCGAGATCGCGTCCTTTGCTCCTCGGAGCATCTGGCTGCGGACAGGCAGTGAGCGCCATTGGAGATGGCACCTGCCTTCGTGCATGGTGGCCTTAGTGCCGATGGCTAGTGTGGAAGCGCAACGCCCTGAATCTCAGGGCAAAAGCGCACGCGAGGAGAGAGCAAGTGGAGAGAGCTGAAAAGCAAGAGCTCATCACAACGCTCAACCAGGTGTTCCTGACCACCGGCGTCGTTGTCGTGGTTGGCTATCAAGGCTTGACGGTGCCGCAGATGAATACTCTGCGTCGCCAGATGGCTGCGGTGGGGGGGTCCTTGAAGGTCGCCAAGAATCGTCTGGTGAAGCTTGCTCTTGATGGTACCGACTCGGAAGGCATAAAGGATCTTTTTAAGGGTCCGACAGCCGTGGCTTATTCGCCTGATCCGATTTCGGCGCCGAAAGCGTTGATCGCCTATGCCAAGACAAACGAAAAACTCGTTATTCTTGGCGGCGCCATGGGAGCGAGGGTTCTCGATCCCGATGGTGTGAAGGCGCTGGCTGAACTGCCGTCTCTCGACGAGTTGAGAGGCAGGCTGGTTGGCATGATTCAGACCCCCGCCACCCGCATTGCGGGCGTGGTCCAAGCGCCGGCTGCTCAGCTGGCACGGGTTCTCAACGCTTATGCCACCAAGAGTGAGGCCGCTTGACGGCCTCCATGCATGTGATCCGGTTCGAACTGATTGAGAGAAAGAGAAACCAATGACTGATCTGTCGAAGATTGTTGAGGAGCTCTCGAGCCTGACGGTTCTTGAAGCTGCCGAGCTGTCGAAGATGCTCGAGGAGAAGTGGGGCGTTTCTGCCGCTGCTCCGGTGGCGGTTGCTGCTGCCGGTGGTGGTGCCGCTGCCGCTCCTGTTGAAGAGCAGACTGAGTTCAACGTTGTTCTTACCGCAGCTGGCGAAAAGAAGATCAACGTGATTAAGGTGGTTCGCGAAATCACCGCGCTCGGTCTGAAGGAGGCTAAGGACCTGGTCGAAGGCGCGCCTAAGAACGTCAAGGAAGGCGTTACGAAGGCCGAGGGCGAAGACCTTAAGAAGAAGCTGGAAGAGGCTGGCGCCACTGTCGAGCTTAAATAGTGTCGAGCTGTCCGTCGGGGCTGAGGCTTCGCCTCATCCCGGCGGATGGTCAGAAATGGGTTGGATAACGGTTTTCCAGGCAGCCGCCGTTGTAGGCTGCCTGGAAAGCCGTTTAAAGCGTTGACAGACGCTTCTCACGAAGGAGCAAAGATGACTCAGACTTTTGCCGGTCGCAGGCGGGTCCGCAAGTTTTTCGGTCGTATGCACGAAGTCGCGGAGATGCCGAACCTCATCGAGGTTCAGAAAGAGTCTTACCGCCAGTTCCTACAGGTTGAAGAACCAAAGGGTGGTCGTGAGGATAACGGGCTGCAGACTGTTTTCAAGTCGGTTTTCCCGATCAGCGATTTCTCAGGCCAGGCGATGCTCGAATTCGTCCGTTACGAATTCGAGCTGCCGAAATATGACGTTGAGGAGTGCCAGCAGCGAGGAATGACCTTTGCGGCACCGCTGAAGGTTACCTTGCGTCTGATCGTATTTGAGCTGGATGACGAGACGGGCGCTAAATCCGTCAAAGACATCAAGGAACAGGATGTCTACATGGGCGACATGCCGCTCATGACCGATAACGGTACCTTCGTGGTCAACGGTACCGAACGTGTTATCGTTTCACAGATGCACCGGTCACCTGGCGTCTTTTTTGATCATGATCGTGGCAAGACGCATTCCAGCGGCAAGCTGCTGTTTGCGGGTCGCATCATCCCCTATCGTGGATCGTGGCTCGACTTCGAGTTCGACGCGAAGGACGTTGTCTTCGTCCGCATCGACAGGCGCCGCAAGCTCCCGGTGACGACGCTCTTCTATGCTCTTGGTCTCGATGGCGAAGAGATCCTGCACTATTTCTACAATACGGTGACCTACACACGGGCAAATGACGGCTGGCGGACGCCGTTCGATCCGGCTCGTTATCGGGGTGCAAAGCCCGAGCGGGATCTGATCAATGCGGCGACGGGCGAGGTTGCGGTGGAAGCTGGGCGCAAGGTGACGCCCAGGCTTGCAAGGAAGCTGGCGGAAGAAGGCCTCACTGAGCTGCTCGTTCGCGATGAGGATCTGTACGGGAACTATGTAGCTGACGAGCTTGTCAATCCTGAGACTGGTGAGATCTACGCCGAGGCAGGAGATGAGATCTCTGAGGCAATGCTGAAGAAGCTGGCCGAGGTGGGATATGATGCATTGCGCATCCTGGATATCGACCACATCACCACGGGTGCCTATATTCGCAATACCTTAAAGGCGGATAAGGTCGAATCCTACGAGCAAGCTCTGCTGGAGATCTACCGGGTGATGCGCCCAGGCGAGCCGCCGACGCGTGAAACCGCGCAGGCGTTGTTCCACGGCCTGTTCTCAGATTCTGAGCGGTATGATCTTTCGGCCGTAGGGCGCGTGAAGCTGAACATGCGCCTTGACCTGAACAGCCCTGACACGCTGCGGACATTGACGAAGGATGACATCCTCGCAGTCGTTAAAATGTTAACGGATCTGCGTGATGGTAAGGGTGAAATCGATGATATCGATCACCTTGGCAATCGACGTGTCCGTTCGGTCGGTGAGCTGATGGAGAATCAGTTTCGTGTGGGTCTGGTGCGGATGGAGCGTGCCATCCGTGAACGCATGAGTTCGGTCGATATCGATACGGTGATGCCGCACGACCTGATTAATGCCAAGCCCGTCGCAGCAGCGGTTCGGGAATTTTTCGGGTCGTCACAGCTGTCTCAGTTCATGGACCAGACAAATCCTCTGTCAGAGGTGACGCACAAGCGTAGGCTTTCCGCTTTGGGACCGGGCGGACTTACGCGTGAGCGTGCGGGCTTCGAAGTTCGCGACGTGCATCCAACTCACTATGGGCGTATCTGTCCGATCGAAACGCCGGAAGGCCCCAATATCGGTCTGATCAACTCGCTGGCGACGTTCGCACGAGTGAACAAGTATGGCTTCATTGAAGCCCCCTATCGGAAGGTCGTTGATAGTCATGTGACCGACGAAGTGGTCTATCTTTCCGCCATCGAGGAGGGGAAATACCATATCGGTCAGGCCAATGTTGAGCTGTCGAGCGATGGTTTGTTGACGGAAGAGCTCATAACCGCCCGGGCGTCGGGTGATGTCACGATGGTGACGCCCGACCGTGTGGATTATGTCGACGTATCGCCAAAGCAGCTCGTGTCCGTTGCCGCCGCCTTAATTCCATTCCTCGAAAACGACGACGCTAATCGGGCCCTTATGGGCTCCAACATGCAGCGTCAGGCGGTTCCGTTGATAAAGACGGATGCGCCTTTGGTGGGCACTGGCATGGAAGAAGTCGTGGCGCGCGATTCAGGTGCGGCGATTTCTGCCCGCCGCAGCGGGATCGTGGACCAAGTTGACTCGCGCCGTATCGTGATCCGCGCCACAGAGGAGACCGACGCCTCGCGTTCGGGCGTCGATATTTTCAACTTGTCGAAATTCCAGCGATCCAACCAAAACACCTGCATCAATCAGCGTCCGCTGGTGCGGGTGGGAGATCGTGTAAAGGCAGGAGATATTATAGCCGATGGGCCGTCCACCGATCTTGGGGACTTGGCTCTGGGTCGAAATGTGCTCGTCGCCTTTATGCCCTGGAACGGCTACAACTTCGAAGATTCGATCCTGATCTCTGAGCGGATGGTTCGAGACGACATCTTCACCTCCATCCATATCGAAGAGTTCGAGGTGATGGCCCGCGACACAAAGCTGGGTCCTGAGGAAATCACGCGCGATATACCCAATGTCGGCGAGGAAGCTCTCAAGAACCTTGATGAGGCAGGCATCGTCTACATCGGAGCTGAGGTCCGTCCTGGCGATATCCTGGTGGGTAAGATCACGCCAAAGGGTGAGAGCCCGATGACGCCCGAAGAGAAGTTGCTTCGGGCAATCTTCGGCGAGAAGGCTTCGGACGTCCGGGACACGTCTTTACGTGTGCCACCAGGAGTTCAGGGTACGATTGTTGAGGTCCGGGTTTTCAACCGCCATGGCATCGACAAGGACGAACGCGCTCTGGCGATCGAGCGCGAGGAAATCGAGCGTCTCGCGAAGGATCGCGATGACGAAATGGCTATCCTTGATCGGAATACTTACGGCCGTCTCACCGACTTCCTGCTCGGCAAGGACGCCGCGGGTGGCCCTCGCGGTTTCAAGCTCGAGGGAAAAATTGAGAGTGGCAAGCTCGACGAGATGCCCCGCTCGAAATGGTGGGAAATAGCGCTGGCTGACGAAAAGTCACTCGGCGAGCTCGAAGCCATGCGACAGCAGTATGAAGAGTCCAAGAAGCGTCTCGAACAGCGCTTCTTGGATAAAGTAGAGAAGTTGCAGCGGGGCGACGAGTTGCCGCCCGGTGTGATGAAGATGGTGAAGGTCTTTGTCGCAGTGAAGCGTAAAATACAACCTGGCGACAAAATGGCTGGCCGTCACGGGAACAAGGGCGTGATTTCTCGCATTGTTCCAGTCGAAGACATGCCCTTTTCCGAGGACGGGACACATGTGGACATGGTGCTCAATCCGTTGGGCGTGCCGAGCCGGATGAATGTCGGTCAGATCCTCGAGACGCATCTGGGCTGGGCTTGCGCTGGACTCGGCAAACAGATTGCTGAGCTTGTTGACATCTATCGGGAGAGTCACGACGTAAAACCTCTGCAGCACAAATTGACCGCAATCTATGGCAAGTCAGATGGCATCGACGCGTTGAGCGAGCATGAGCTTGTAGACTTTGCCGACAGCATGCGCGGCGGTGTGCCAATGGCAACCCCAGTCTTCGATGGTGCGAAGGAGGAAGACATCGTTCGTATGCTGTCCGAAGCGGGAGTTGATACGTCGGGGCAGGTGACCCTCTACGATGGCCGAACCGGAGAGGCCTTCGATCGTCGCGTGACGGTGGGGTACATTTATATTTTGAAGCTCCATCACTTGGTCGACGACAAGATTCATGCTCGATCGATCGGACCTTACAGCCTAGTCACCCAACAGCCTCTGGGTGGCAAGGCCCAGTTCGGTGGGCAGCGCTTTGGCGAAATGGAGGTGTGGGCACTCGAAGCTTACGGTGCCGCCTATACGCTTCAAGAGATGCTCACCGTGAAGTCGGACGATGTTGCGGGCCGCACAAAGGTCTATGAGGCGATCGTCCGTGGTGACGATAACTTTGAGGCCGGTATTCCGGAGAGCTTCAACGTTCTGGTCAAGGAGATGCGCTCGCTGGGTCTCAACGTCGAACTTACAAACTCCGAGGAGTAGGGACTCTGCTCACCATGGGCTCCGGGAAGATTGCAATTCGCACTCCCGGAGCGACCAAGTCCACATCTGTGGACTTCAGATTTTCATTTGCATGCGCGCCGCTCGCGCGAAGGAGCCTGGACCGATGAATCAAGAGGTCATGAACCTTTTCAATACCGGAAGTCCCCCTCAGACTTTCGACTCGATCAAAATCTCGGTGGCGTCTCCCGAGAAGATCCTGTCCTGGTCCTATGGCGAGATCAAGAAGCCAGAAACGATCAACTACCGGACTTTCAAGCCGGAGCGCGACGGTCTGTTCTGCGCCCGCATTTTTGGCCCGATCAAAGACTACGAGTGTTTGTGCGGCAAGTACAAGCGCATGAAGTATAAGGGCGTTATCTGCGAGAAATGCGGTGTCGAAGTCACTTTGAGCCGTGTCCGGCGTGAGCGGATGGGCCATATCGAACTTGCGGCTCCCGTCGCCCATATCTGGTTTCTAAAGTCTTTGCCGAGCCGCATCTCGCTTTTGCTCGACATGACGCTGAAAGAGATCGAGCGGGTCTTGTACTTCGAGAACTATATCGTGCTCGAGCCAGGTTTGACTCCGCTGAAGCCCCGGCAGTTGCTGACCGAAGACGAGTTCATTGCCTATCAGGATGAGTATGGTGAGGACAGCTTCACCGCGTCTATTGGCGCTGAAGCCATTCGAGAGCTCCTCCGCGAAATCGATCTTGATAAGCTCTCAGACAGTCTGCGTCAGGAGATCGCCGAGTCGACTTCCGAGCTTAAGCCGAAGAAGCTTGCCAAGCGACTGAAGCTGGTCGAGGCCTTCATGGAGTCCGGCAACAAGCCGGAATGGATGATCCTGACGGTAGTCCCCGTGATCCCGCCGGAGTTGCGTCCTCTGGTGCCTCTGGATGGCGGCCGGTTCGCGACATCGGATCTGAATGATCTCTATCGTCGTGTCATCAATCGCAATAACCGGTTGAAACGGCTTATCGAACTCAAAGCACCTGACATCATCATCCGCAACGAGAAGCGCATGCTTCAAGAAGCGGTCGACGCGTTGTTCGATAACGGTCGACGCGGCCGGGTGCTGACCGGTGCGAACAAGCGGCCCCTGAAATCCCTTTCCGACATGCTCAAGGGTAAACAGGGCCGGTTCCGCCAGAACCTGCTGGGCAAACGCGTCGACTATTCTGGGCGCTCCGTGATCGTGGTTGGGCCTGAGCTCAAGCTGCATCAGTGTGGCTTGCCCAAAAAGATGGCGCTCGAACTGTTCAAGCCGTTCATCTATTCCCGTCTCGATGCAAAGGGCCTGGCGGCGACCGTCAAGCAGGCTAAGAAGCTTGTCGAGAAGGAGAAGCCCGAAGTCTGGGATATCCTGGACGAGGTCATCCGCGAACATCCGATCCTCTTGAACCGGGCGCCAACTCTCCACCGCTTGGGCATTCAGGCGTTTGAGCCTGTACTTATCGAAGGCAAGGCGATCCAGTTGCACCCGCTTGTTTGCGCGGCTTTCAATGCCGACTTCGACGGCGATCAGATGGCGGTGCATATCCCGCTGTCGCTGGAGGCTCAGCTCGAGGCTCGAGTGCTGATGATGTCCACGAACAATGTTCTGCATCCGGCGAATGGGCAACCGATCATCGTGCCATCGCAGGATATTGTGCTTGGCCTTTATTATCTGTCCCTAATGCGACAGAACGAGCCGGGCGAGGGGATGATCTTTGGGGGGATGTCGGAGATCGATCACGCCCTCGAAGCCAAGGTTGTGACCCTTCACTCGAAGATCAAGTGTCGCTACACAGGCGTCGATCTGGAAGGCAAGGAGTTCACGAAGATCTATGAGACCACCCCGGGCCGGATGAAGATCGGCCAGCTTCTGCCTAAGCGTATCGGTATTTCCTACGATCTTTGTAACAAGCTCCTCACCAAGCGTGAGATCAGCCGAATGATTGACGCGGTCTACCGCCATTGTGGCCAGAAGGAATCTGTCATTTTCTGCGACCAGATTATGGGCCTCGGCTTCGTCAATGCCTTCAAAGCTGGAATTTCCTTCGGCAAGGACGACATGGTCATCCCTGAGGCCAAGGAAAAGCTCGTTGAGGAGACGCGGCAGCTGGTTAAGGAATATGAGCAGCAATATGTCGATGGGCTGATTACGCAGGGTGAGAAGTACAACAAGGTGGTTGATGCCTGGGCAAAATGCACAGACAAAGTCGCCGATGAAATGATGGCCAAGATCTCGGCCGTTGAATTTGAGCCCGGTTCGAACCGCGAGAAGCCGATCAATTCCATCTACATGATGGCCCATTCTGGGGCGCGGGGCTCTCCGGCGCAGATGAAACAGTTGTCAGGCATGCGCGGGCTTATGGCCAAGCCGTCGGGAGAGATCATCGAGACGCCGATCATCTCCAACTTCAAGGAAGGTCTCTCGGTTCTTGAATACTTCAACTCGACGCACGGTGCTCGTAAGGGCCTGGCGGATACGGCCCTCAAGACGGCCAATTCCGGTTACTTGACACGTCGTCTTGTCGATGTGGCGCAGGACTCGATCATCACTGAAGAGGATTGCGGAACGGATGAGAGCATAACAACGAGCCCGCTAATTGATGCGGGTGAAGTTGTTGTCTCTATCGGTACCCGGGTCTTGGGCCGGACGGCTTTTGAGGATGTGGTTGATCCCGCGACGGGCACGGTCATTGTTCCCAAAAATCAGGAGATCATGGAAGAGCATCTGGAGCCGATCGAGAAGGCCGGCATTCAGACCATCCGCATTCGTTCTGTGCTGACCTGCCATACGCGTTTCGGCGTCTGTGCGAAATGCTATGGGCGCGATCTCGCCCGTGGCACGCCGGTTAACATGGGCGAAGCAGTGGGTGTAATCGCGGCGCAATCCATTGGTGAGCCGGGCACCCAGCTTACTATGCGGACCTTCCATATCGGCGGAACCGCACAGGTTCTGGACGAGTCGTTCCTGGAATCAGCTCATGACGGTACGATTAAGCTGAAGAACCGCAACGTGGGCCGCGACAGTCAGGGCCGTCTCGTAGTCATGGGTCGTAACACGTCGATTGCCGTTCTGGACGACAACGGAAACGAACGTGCGACCCACAAGGTGATCTATGGAACGCGTCTGCATGTCGACGACGGCGACAAGGTAAAGCGTGGCGTACGTATGGCCGAGTGGGATCCCTATACTCGTCCGATCCTGACCGAGGTCGACGGAACCGTCGATTTCGAGGACGTGGTTGATGGCATATCGGTGAAGGAGGTCGCCGATGAGGCGACGGGCATCACCAGCCGCGTGGTTATGGATTGGCGGTCATCGCCTCGCGGTGCGGACTTGCGGCCCGCGATGGTGGTCAAGGACAAAGATGGCAAGGTGCATAAGCTCGCCCGCGGTGGCGAAGCGCGTTATCTGCTGTCTGTCGACGCGGTCCTGTCGGTTGATCCGGGAGCGACCGTCAAGGCTGGCGATGTTCTGGCCCGCATTTCCACGGAAAGTGCCAAGACTCGTGATATCACCGGCGGTTTGCCGAGGGTGGCCGAGCTCTTCGAGGCACGGCGGCCAAAGGATCATGCGATCATTGCCGAGATCTCCGGAACTGTTCAGTTCGGACGCGACTACAAGAACAAACGTCGCATCCGGATCGAACCTGACGATTCAACCCTTGAGCCCATCGAATACTTGATCCCCAAAGGCAAGCATCTGCCTGTCCAGGAGGGCGATCACATCGAAAAGGGCGAGTACTTGATGGACGGGAACCCAGCTCCCCACGACATCTTGGCGATCAAGGGGATCGAGGAGCTCGCGAGCTTCTTGATCAACGAAATCCAGGAGGTGTACCGGTTGCAGGGCGTTATGATCAATGACAAGCACATCGAGGTCATTGTTCGCCAGATGCTGCAGAAAGTTGAGATCGAGAACGGTGGTGACAGTTTGTTGCTTCCCGGTGAGCAGGTCGACAGGATTGAACTCGACGAGGAAAACGATCGTCTGATTGCCGATGGCAAGAAGCCGGCATCCGGCAAACCAGTGCTGCTCGGGATTACCAAAGCCTCGTTGCAGACCCGATCCTTTATCTCGGCTGCTTCCTTCCAGGAGACTACACGCGTACTGACCGACGCAGCCGTGAACGGCAAGGTCGATACGCTGGAGGGGCTCAAGGAGAATGTTATCGTGGGTCGGTTGATACCGGCTGGGACGGGACGGATGTTGTCTCGCTATAAGCAAGTCGCCGATAAGCGCGATCAGCTCATTCTGGACGAGCGTCGGAAGGGGGGGGGAGAGACCCCAGCACTGTCTTCTTCCTCGACGCCTGCGGCAGAGGCTTTTGCTTCGTCTCCCCAGGAGCAACCTGTCTAACCATTTAGTTGCAAAACTGCGGAAAAGCGGCCGCCTCATGAGGCGGCCGCTTTCTTCTCTTAAACAAGCACCGCATCACCATTGGGTTCAACGAACGCTACCAGCGCACCGCCGCCATCCTGGACGAGCGCGATCTCGCCGATATAGTCACTGTGGAATGGCCCGTGAACGATCGTCCCACCTAGAGCTTGAATATTCCTGATCGCCGCCTTCATGTCCTCTACTGCGATACAGGTCATCCAGAAATTAGGCGTGCCATCGAAGGCGGGCGACGAAAGCTGATAAATTCCGCAAACGGGCGACTCCCCCCGATAGGCGATCCAGTAGGTGGCTCCGTCTGGAAGAGTTAAGCCGCGATAGGACCATCCCAACATAGCCTTGTAGAACGCCTTAGCGGTCTCCGCGTCCCAAGTTAGCAACTCGTTCCACCACACTTTTCCATGAACCGACATGATCCAGCCTCGCGATAAAAGGTGTTATTGGAGATATTCGAAACACAACCATGAAGGGTATCTCAACTCCGTTGCCATTAAGTTGACGCATTCGAGGCTCTCCAGCTGCTTCGTGAGAAAGTAAAGGAGAGAAAGCGTAGGGGTGGGGTTGACGCGCGGCAGGCAGATCAGTATGTTCCGCTCACTTTCAAACGACAGCTCGTAGGCGATTCCTTCTCCTAAACACTGTCGTGAAGGTAAGCGGCGAAAAAGTCGGGACACGACCTCGGGAACTTAGGTTCTCGCGGTCCTCTGGTTTATGAGCGCTAGCGGTCGGATCATCCCTCCGTTTCAGCGCTTGTTTTCGTGTCTCGATGCGCATCATCCGATGCGGCGTCAGTCACTCTTGAACAGTTGGACGAACGAAGAGCGCGAATGCCAACGATCAACCAGCTCATCCGCAAGCCCCGGGCGCCGCTCGGAAAGCGGAACAAAGTTCCGGCGATGGAAGCTTGCCCGCAGAAGCGAGGCGTCTGTACGCGTGTCTATACGACAACGCCAAAGAAGCCCAATTCTGCGTTACGTAAGGTCGCCAAGGTCAGACTCACCAATCAGTATGAAGTGGTGACCTACATTCCCGGTGAGGGACATAACCTTCAGGAGCACTCGGTGGTCCTGATCCGTGGCGGCCGCGTGAAGGATCTTCCCGGCGTACGCTATCATATCATCCGCGGCGTGCTTGACACGCAGGGCGTCAACGCCCGTCGCCAGCGCCGTTCGAAGTACGGCGCGAAGCGGCCGAAATGATCTCAGGTTTGAGGAGCTAGGCCATGTCACGTCGCCGCGGCGCAGACAAGCGGGAGATCAACCCCGATCCGAAGTTCGGGGACCTGATCGTCTCCAAGTTCATGAATAATCTTATGCGGGACGGCAAGAAGTCGGTGGCCGAGGGCATTGTCTATGGTGCTTTCGACAAAATCGAGACGCGTGCCAAGACCGATCCAATCGGCGTGTTTCATCAGGCGCTGGGAAACGTCAGTCCCGCCATTGAGGTTCGCTCACGCCGCGTTGGCGGTGCTACCTATCAGGTTCCCGTCGAGGTGCGCTTTGAGCGTCGTCAGGCATTGGCGATCCGCTGGATCATCTCGGCGGCCCGAGCTCGCAATGAAAATACAATGGTCGACCGTTTATCGGGCGAATTGCTGGATGCCGCAAATAACCGTGGTTCAGCAGTGAAGAAGCGCGAAGACACTCACCGGATGGCTGAGGCCAACCGAGCCTTCTCGCACTATCGCTGGTAACGGCCGAAAGAGAGTACCACAATGGCACGCACCCATCCGATTGAGGACTATCGTAACTTCGGCATCATGGCGCACATTGATGCCGGTAAGACGACGACCACCGAGCGTGTTCTTTTCTATACGGGAAAGAGCCATAAAATTGGTGAAGTCCATGAGGGTGCAGCCACCATGGACTGGATGGAGCAGGAGCAGGAGCGCGGCATCACGATCACGTCCGCTGCGACCACATGTTTCTGGAAGGGCAAGCGGCTGAACATCATTGATACGCCGGGCCACGTCGATTTTACGATCGAGGTTGAGCGCTCTCTGCGCGTGTTGGATGGTGCCATTGCTTTGCTGGATGCTAATGCGGGTGTGGAACCGCAAACAGAGACTGTGTGGCGTCAAGCCGACAAGTATCACGTGCCACGCATGATGTTTGTCAACAAGATGGATAAGACGGGCGCTGACTTCTACAAGTCAGTTGAGATGATAAAGACGCGACTTGGCGCAACACCCATTGTCATCCAGCTGCCGATAGGCGCCGAAACCGATTTCAAAGGCTGCATCGACCTCGTGAAGATGCAAGCCATCATTTGGCGTGACGAGTCCCTTGGAGCGGAATTCGATTATCTTGAGATTCCCGAGGACATGAAGGCGCAGGCGCTCGAATATCGTGAAAAGATGATCGAGCAAGCCGTGGAGCTGGATGAATCGGTCTTGGAAGCCTATCTGGAGGGGAATGAGCCAGATGAGGCGACGCTTAAGCGCCTGATCCGTAAAGGCACGTGCGAAGTGACCTTCTTTCCGATCTTGTGCGGGTCGGCGTTCAAGAACAAGGGAGTTCAGCCGCTTCTTGACGCTGTTGTCGACTACCTCCCGAGCCCGATTGAAATTCCCCCTGTAAAGGGTATCGATGTCAAGACGGGCGGTGAGATTACGCGCACGGCTGTCGATAGTGAACCGACATCTTTGCTCGCCTTCAAGATCATGAATGATCCGTTTGTTGGCTCCCTCACATTCTGCCGGATCTATTCCGGGAAGATTGAGGCCGGCACTCAACTGATCAATACGGTCAAAGAAAAGCGTGAACGTGTTGGCCGTATGCTGCAGATGCATGCAAACCACCGTGAAGAGATCAAGGAGGCCTATGCAGGCGATATTGTCGCTCTCGCGGGTCTGAAGGATTCCACCACCGGCGATACGCTCTCGGATCCGAACTATCAGGTCATTCTGGAGCGTATGGAGTTTCCTGAACCGGTCATCGAGATCGCGATCGAGCCGAATACCAAGAGCGATCAGGAAAAGATGGGCATGGCCTTGAACCGGCTGGCTCAGGAGGATCCGTCCTTCCGGGTGAAGACGGATGAGGAATCTGGCCAAACCATTATTGCTGGTATGGGCGAACTGCATCTTGACATCATCGTCGACCGCATGCGTCGAGAGTTCAAGGTTGAGGCGAAGGTGGGCGCGCCCCAGGTCGCTTATCGCGAGACGATATCGCGCAAAGCGGAAGTCGACTACACGCACAAAAAACAGACCGGTGGTTCTGGACAGTTTGCGCGCGTGAAGATTGTCATCGAACCAGCCGAGCAGGGGGCCGGGTTTTCCTTCGAGAGCAAAGTCGTCGGCGGTTCGGTTCCGAAAGAGTATGTTCCCGGCGTTGAAAAGGGGATCAAGAGCGTTGTGGAGACTGGCGTGCTCGCTGGATTTCCGATGCTTGATCTGAAGGCCAGCCTGATCGATGGGGCCTATCACGACGTGGACTCAAGCGTCATGGCTTTCGAAATCGCCGGCCGAGCTGCATTTCGCGAAGCGGCGCAAAAGGCCGGTGCCAAGCTGCTTGAGCCAATTATGCGGGTCGAGGTGGTGACGCCGGACGACTATATGGGCGACGTGATTGGCGATTTGAATTCTCGTCGGGGACAGATCCAGGGATCTGAAGGGCGTGGCGTGGTTCAGGTTATTACGGCCATGGTGCCGCTGGCGAACATGTTCGGTTACGTGAACAACCTGCGGTCAATGTCCCAGGGACGTGCGCAATACACGATGACATTCGATCACTATGCGGACGTGCCGAAGGCCGTGTCTGATGAAGTGGTTGCGAAATACGCTTGATCTGAACGGTCAGCGACAGAAGTGAACGGCCCGAAAGGGCATCGAGACAACGGCGTTTTCGCCAGTTCTCTTGGAGAGTTGAGATGGGCAAGCAGAAGTTCGATCGGTCGAAGCCGCATTGCAACATAGGGACGATTGGTCATGTTGATCATGGCAAGACGTCTTTGACGGCGGCGATTACGAAGGTTTTGGCCGAGACGGGCGGTGCGACGTTCACGGCCTATGATCAGATTGACAAGGCTCCTGAGGAGAAGGCGCGCGGGATCACGATTTCGACGAGCCATGTGGAGTATGAGACGGCGAACCGTCACTATGCGCATGTGGATTGTCCTGGGCATGCGGATTATGTGAAGAACATGATCACGGGTGCGGCGCAGATGGATGGGGCGATTTTGGTGGTTTCGGCGGCGGATGGCCCGATGCCCCAGACGCGCGAGCATATTCTTCTTGCGCGGCAGGTGGGTGTTCCGGCGCTGGTGGTCTATCTGAACAAGGTTGACCAGGTGGACGATCCTGAGCTTCTTGAGCTGGTTGAGATGGAGGTTCGGGAGCTTCTTTCGAAGTATGATTTCCCGGGCGACGACATTCCGATTGTGCAGGGTTCTGCACTGGCGGCGTTGGAGGATCGCGATCCCGGCGGCATGGGGCGTGATTCGATTTTGAAGCTGATGGCGGCGGTGGATGAATATATTCCGCAGCCTGAGCGTCCGAAGGACCAGCCGTTCCTGATGCCGATTGAAGATGTGTTCTCGATTTCGGGCCGCGGCACGGTTGTGACGGGTCGTATTGAGCGTGGCGTTGTGAAGGTTGGCGAGGAAGTTGAGATCGTCGGGATCAAGGACACGCGCAAGACGACGGTGACGGGTGTCGAGATGTTCCGCAAGCTGCTGGATCAGGGCGAGGCGGGCGACAATGTTGGCGCTCTTCTGCGTGGCGTGGACCGTGAGATGGTGGAGCGGGGCCAGGTTCTGTGCAAGCCGGGCACGGTGAAGCCGCATAAGAAGTTCACGGCGGAAGCCTATATTTTGACGAAGGAGGAGGGGGGCCGTCATACGCCGTTCTTCACCAACTACCGGCCGCAATTCTATTTCCGCACGACGGACGTGACAGGCGTGGTGACGCTTCCCGAAGGTGTCGAAATGGTGATGCCCGGCGACAACGTGTCGATGAACGTGGAACTGATCACACCCATCGCCATGGAAGAGAAGCTGCGCTTCGCCATCCGTGAAGGCGGCCGAACCGTCGGCGCCGGTGTCGTCGCCACCATCGTCGAGTAATTTTAATCCAGTCGGCGGCTTGGCGGGAAGTTCCGTCCAAGCCACCGAATTCGTGGGTCCAGGACTATGCAAAGGCAGAATATCCGCATCCGGCTCAAAGCGTTTGACCATCGAATTCTCGATACGTCGACGCGTGAGATCGTGAACACAGCTAAGCGCACGGGCGCTCAGGTTCGTGGTCCGATCCCGCTGCCGACACAAATCGAGCGGTTCACGGTCAATCGCTCTCCGCATGTGGACAAGAAAAGCCGAGAGCAGTTTGAGATCCGCACCCATAAGCGGCTTCTGGACATCGTGGACCCGACCCCCCAGACCGTCGACGCTTTGATGAAGCTCGACCTGGCGGCCGGTGTTGACGTCGAAATTAAGCTTTAAGCGCTCTTTAGCGAAAGGACCAAAGCGATGCGGTCAGGTGTCATCGCGCAGAAGCTGGGTATGACCCGCATCTATACCGAGGATGGCCGAAATATCCCGGTGACGGTTTTGAAGCTCGACAACTGTCAAGTTGTAGCGCACCGCACCGAGGAGAAGGACGGCTACACGGCGCTCCAGTTGGGTGTCGGCACTGCCAAGGTGAAGCGGGTAACGAAAGCTGAGCGTGGCTTTTTTGCGGCTGTTCAAGTCGAGCCGAAACGGAAGGTCGCCGAGTTCCGGGTGACTCCCGACAACCTCATCGAGGTGGGATCCGAGCTCACGGCAGATCACTTCGTTGCTGGCCAGTTCGTTGATGCGGCTGGGATCTCCATCGGCAAAGGCTTTGCAGGCGTGATGAAGCGCCACAATTTTGGCGGTCTCCGGGCCACCCACGGCGTCTCGGTTTCGCACCGCAGCCACGGGTCCACGGGAAACCGTCAAGACCCGGGCAAGGTGTTCAAGAACAAAAAGATGGCCGGGCACATGGGTGCGGAAAAAGTTACCACGCAGAATTTGCAGGTGGTCAAGACCGATACCGACCGTGGTCTCATTATGGTCAAGGGCTCGATCCCCGGTTCAAAAGGGGGCTGGATCTATCTTTCGGATGCTGTGAAGCGGAAGCTTCCAGAGAATGTGCCTTTTCCGGGTGCTTTCCGGAAGAATGGTACCGAAGCTCCGGCGTCTGCTGCTGAAGCGGCGCCTGAGACACAAGGTTGAAGGTGTTCGAGATGAAGATTGATGTCAAAACTCTCGATGCCGAGGACGCAGGATCGGTAGAGCTTGCCGACCATATTTTCGGTCTTGAGCCGCGTGCAGATATTCTTCACCGCATGGTGAACTGGCAGCTCGCAAAGCGACGCGCGGGGACCCACAAGGCCAAGGACCGGGGGGAAGTGGCCTACTCGACGGCAAAGATCTACAAGCAGAAGGGCACAGGCCGCGCGCGGCATGGCAGCAAGAAGGTCGGTGTCTTTCGTGGGGGTGGTAAGGCTTTCGGACCAGTTTCACGCGATCATGCCCATGATCTGCCGAAGAAAGTACGAGCCTTGGCTCTGAAGTATGCGCTGTCATCCAAGGCACGGGCCGAGGAAGTAATTGTTATCGACCAGGCCGTCTCTGGCGAAGCCAAAACGAAGTCGATATTGGCTTCGTTTGAGAAGCTTGGCCTTAAGCATGCGCTGATTATCGGTGGCACAGAGATTGATGTGAATTTTGGGCTTGCCGCACGGAACGTGCATGGGATCGACGTGCTGCCTGTCCAAGGCATCAACGTTTATGACGTGCTCCGCTGCAAGCAGTTGGTTTTGACCAAGGCCGCGATCGAGGCTCTTGAGGAGCGGTTTAAATGACCAACCCGAAGCTTTATGATGTGATTGTTAGCCCGGTGATCACCGAGAAGTCGACATTGGTCTCCGAGCACAATCAAGTGATGTTCAACGTGGCGCGGACGGCGTCGAAACCCGAGATTAAGCTCGCGGTTGAAACACTGTTTGGCGTCAAGGTGAAAGCCGTGAATACGCTGCTCCGCAAAGGTAAGGTGAAGCGGTTTCGGGGTATGCCCGGCCGGCAGAGCGACGTGAAGAAAGCGATCGTGACCCTCGAAGAGGGCCAATCCATTGACGTCACGACCGGCATCTGAGGATAGAGGCTTAGCGCTATGGCACTGAAAACCTATAAGCCGACGACACCGGGCCAGCGCGGTTTAGTGCTTGTCGACCGAAGCGGCCTCTGGAAGGGCAAGCCTGTCAAGGCGTTGACGGAGGGTCTGTCGAAATCCGGTGGTCGCAACAATCACGGTCGAATTACGGCTTGGCATCGTGGCGGCGGACATAAGCGCACCTATCGCATCATCGATTTTAAGCGCCGGAAGTTTGATGTGTCCGCAACCGTCGAACGGATCGAGTATGATCCAAACCGGTCCGCGTTCATTGCACTCGTGACCTATGCTGACGGAGAGCAGTCCTATATCCTGGCGCCTCAGCGGCTCAAGGAAGGTGACACCGTCGTTTCGGGCGCGAAGGTCGATGTTAAGCCTGGCAATGCAATGCCGCTGGCCAGCATGCCTGTCGGAACGATCGTGCACAACGTCGAGATGAAGGAAGGCAAGGGCGGGCAGATTGCGCGGTCGGCGGGAGCATACGCCCAGCTGGTAGGTCGCGATCAGGGCTATGCTCAGCTTCGCCTGCGCTCGGGTGAAACCCGCATTGTTCGCAGCGAATGCTTCGCCACTGTGGGTGCCGTGTCAAATCCTGACCACGCCAATACCTCGATTGGTAAGGCGGGTCGGAGCCGTTGGCTGGGCTGGCGCCCGGTGACACGCGGCGTCGCCATGAATCCAGTGGATCATCCTCATGGCGGTGGCGAAGGTCGCACCTCCGGAGGTCGTCATCCTGTGACCCCCTGGGGAAAGCCGACCAAAGGCAAGCGGACCCGTATGAACAAGGCATCGCAGAAGTTTATCCTGCGCAGCCGTCATCTTAAGAAGTAGAGGTAGCCGTGGCACGCTCGGTTTGGAAAGGTCCGTTTATCGACGGCTCCGTCTTGAAGAAGGCCGAGGAGGCTCGGTCTTCGGGTCGTAATCAGGCGATCAAGATTTGGAGTCGACGCTCAACCATCGTGCCCCAGTTTGTGGGCCAGACATTCGCAGTCCATAACGGCCAGAAGCACGTACCGGTCAACGTCTCCGAAGAGATGGTTGGTCACAAATTCGGTGAGTTTGCGCCGACCCGCACGTTCTACGGCCATGCGGCGGATCGCAAGGCAAAGAGGAAGTAACCATGGGCAAGCGTTCGAGAGAGCGGGTGCTGAAGGACACCGAAGCGAAGGCGGTTCTCCGCTCTTTGCGGGTGTCGCCGCAGAAGCTCAATGATGTTGCCTCCATGATCCGGGGCAAGAAGGTCGATCGCGCTTTGGCCGAACTGACCTTTTCGCGTAAGCGAATCTCGGACGATGTCAGGAAGACGCTGCAATCGGCGATCGCGAATGCCGAAAACAACCATTCGCTTGACGTCGACAGTTTGGTGGTGGCGGAGGCCTTCGTGGGCAAGGGGCTGGTGATGAAGCGGTTCAGTCCCCGCGCACGCGGTCGTGCTGGCCGGATAACGAAACCGTTCAGCCAGCTCACAATCGTTGTGCGTCAGGTCGAGGAGGCCGCATAATGGGTCAGAAGATCAATCCGACGGGCTTTCGGTTGGGTATCAATCGCACCTGGGACTCACGCTGGTATGCCGACCGCGGAGAATACGCTCGGCTGCTGCATGAAGATCTGAAGATCAAGGACTTTCTGAAGACCTCCCTCAAGCAGGCAGGGGTTTCCAAAGTTGTGATCGAGCGCCCTCATAAGAAGTGCCGCGTGACTATTCACACCGCCCGCCCAGGTGTTGTCATTGGCAAAAAGGGTGCTGACATCGAGAAGCTGCGCAAGAAGATCGGCGAATACACAACGTCCGATGTTCATCTGAACATCGTCGAGGTGCGCAAGCCGGAGATGGACAGTCAGCTTCTCGCGGAAAATATCGCTCAACAGCTGGAGCGCCGTGTGGCGTTCCGCCGGGCGATGAAGCGAGCAGTTCAATCGGCAATGCGTTTAGGTGCTCAGGGTATCCGCATAACTTGCGGTGGGCGTCTGGGCGGCGCCGAGATCGCACGCACTGAGTGGTATCGTGAGGGACGGGTCCCACTTCACACTCTCCGTGCCGATATCGATTTCGGCGTTGCGACTGCGCACACGGCCTACGGCACTATTGGGATCAAGGTTTGGATCTTTAAGGGCGAGATCCTTGAGCATGACCCTTTTGCTTCGGAGCGACGTGTTCTGGAGTTCCAGGAAAGCGGCAACCGCAGTGGCGGAGACCGTGATCGTGACCGTGATCGTCCTCGGCGGGAGCCGCGACGCGAGCCGGCGAGCTGATACGATTGAGTTGAGGATCTAGGATTATGCTGCAGCCAAAACGCACAAAATTCCGCAAGCAGCACAAAGGGCGGATTCACGGTAAGGCCAAGGGCGGCACCGAACTGAATTTCGGCGCCTTTGGCTTGAAGGCGACCGAACCGGAGCGCATTACCGCGCGCCAGATCGAGGCCGCCCGTCGTGCGATTACACGCCACATGAAGCGGGCGGGACGCGTATGGATCCGGATTTTCCCGGACGTGCCGGTCTCAAAGAAGCCGACTGAGGTGCGTATGGGTAAGGGCAAGGGTGCACCTGAGTTCTGGGCGGCAAGAGTGAAGCCGGGGCGCATCATGTTTGAAATCGATGGTGTCGACCGAGAGACTGCTGAAGAAGCACTGCGACTCGCGGCGGCCAAATTGCCGATCAATACTCGCTTCGTTGCGCGCTTCGGCGAGCAGTAAGCAGACTGACCTATAGGAACGACTTGCCATGAAGGCCTCTGACGTAAAGCTCCTGAGCGATGATCAGCTCAAGGACGAATTGCTGAAGCTGAAGAAGGAGCAGTTCAACCTGCGCTTCCAGAGGGCTGTAGGCCAGGTTGAGAACACGGCACGCATCCGCGATGTCCGGCGCACGGTGGCTCGGATCATGACGATCCAGCGCCAGCGCGTCACGGCAGCGGCAAGCTGAGGGACGGGAGAACACGATGCCAAAACGCATCCTGCAGGGCGTGGTCGTCAGTGACAAAAACGAACAGACCATTGTGGTCCAGGTCGAGCGTCGCTTTACGCACCCCCTGTTCAAGAAGACCGTTCGGCGGTCAAAGAAGTTTCATGCCCATGATGAGAACCGTGCCGCAAAGGTCGGAGACGTCGTGCGCATTCAGGAATGCAAGCCAGTCTCGAAGTTGAAGACTTGGACGCTGATCGAAAATATTTCCCAGGGCCAGTCGGGGTCTACGGGACAAGAATGATGCTTGTCGTCGTATGACGAACGGCTGACAGGAATGAAGGTGGTGCCATGATACAGATGCAAACCAGTCTGGACGTAGCCGACAATTCCGGCGCGCGCCGGGTGCAGTGCATCAAGGTACTCGGCGGATCGCATCGCAAGTACGCTCATGTGGGTGATGTGATCGTTGTTTCCGTAAAGGAAGCAATCCCGCGCGGCCGGGTGAAGAAGGGCAATGTCATGAAGGCGGTCGTCGTACGTACCGCAAAGGACATTCATCGCTCGGACGGTTCGGTGATCCGGTTCGACGGCAATGCAGCCGTTTTGATCAACAATCAGGGCGAGCCGATCGGCACACGTATTTTTGGTCCGGTGCCGCGTGAGCTGAGGGCTAAGAATCACATGAAGATCATTTCGCTCGCGCCGGAGGTGCTTTGATGGCCGCGAAAATCAAAAAGGGCGACAACGTCGTTGTGCTTGCCGGGAAAGATAAGGGTAAGCGCGGCGAGGTGTTGAAGATGCTACCGGTGGAAAATCGCGCTCTGGTGCGCGGCGTTAACCGCGTTCAGCGTCACCAGAAGCAGACTGGTACTCAGGAGGGTGGCATCATCTCGAAGGAGTTGCCAATCCACGTTTCGAACCTGGCGCTCGAGGACCCGAAGGACGGCAAGGCAACTCGGGTTGGATTTAAGATCCTCAATGATGGCAGCAAAGTGCGGGTCGCACGGCGGTCGGGGGAAACAATCGATGGTTGATAACTACATTCCTCGGCTTCAGCAGCATTATCGGGACGAGGTGCGCGCGAAGCTGACTGAAAAATTTTCTTACAGCAACGTCCATCAGGTTCCTGAGCTCGACAAGATCGTGCTCAACATGGGCATCGGTGAGGCGGTGGCCGATACGAAGCTCGTGCGTTCCGCGGTTGCGGATTTGGCTTTGATCGCTGGCCAGAAGGCTGTGGTGACGAAGGCGCGAAAGTCGATCGCGACTTTCAAGGTGCGCGACGGCATGCCCATTGGAGGCAAGGTTACGCTACGTCGGGCCCGAATGTATGAGTTTTTCGATCGTCTTTTAACGATCGCTCTCCCTCGGGTCCGGGACTTTCGTGGCTTGCCAACTTCGAGTTTTGACGGCAACGGCAATTATGCCTTGGGCATTAAGGAACACATAATTTTCCCAGAGATTAACTATGATAAGGTTGATCGAGTTTGGGGTCTTGATGTGATCATCTGTACGACTGCTCGCACCGATGACGAAGCTCGCGCTCTGCTCGAGGCTTTTGACTTTCCCTTTCGCCAGGCGCCCGCTCGGCGTCAGGCCGCGTAACGACGCCAAGATCTAGAGGACCAAATGGCCAAGAAGAGCGCTATCGAGACCAACAAGCGGCGCAGGAAGCTTGCCCAGAAGTTTTCAGCTCGGCGTCAGCGGCTGAAAGCTTTGGTGCAGGATAAGTCCACGCCGATCGAGGAACGGTTTGCTGCACAGCTTAAGCTGGCGGCGTTGCCGCGTAACTCGGCTCCGACACGCATTCGGAACCGATGTGAGATTACGGGGCGTCCTCGGGCGTTCTACCGCAAACTGAAGATGTCGCGGATCGCGCTGCGGGATTATGCCTCTAAGGGCGCGATTCCCGGCATGGTCAAGTCGAGCTGGTAAGCGGGAAGTCTGGAGAAACTTGAAATGAGTGTGAATGATCCGCTCGGCGATATGTTGACCCGCATCCGCAATGCTCAGCTGCGCGGCAAGACGAAGGTTACAACGCCGGCTTCTAAGTTGCGGAAGCGCGTCTTGGACGTGCTGGAGCAAGAAGGCTTCATCCGTGGATATGCGGAGGTTGAATTCGAAACGGGTAAGGCTGAGTTCGAAATCGAGCTGAAATACTTCGATGGCGAGCCGGTTATCCATGAGATCAGGCGCGTATCGACCCCGGGCCGCCGCGTTTATGCGTCAGTGACGACAATGCCGACCGTCTATAACGGTTTGGGTATCTCGATCCTTTCGACTTCGCAGGGTGTCATGTCCGATTCTGACGCACGCGATCGCAATGTCGGGGGTGAAGTGCTCTGCACCGTCTTCTGAGCCGGTTCAGCGTATCATCGAACAGTTTTGATCAGCCTCAGCTTCCGGAGATCCCGGATAACGGAAGGCCGAAGTGAAGCAGGAAAAGAGCCATGTCCAGGACCGGTAAAAAGCCCGTCCCCGTACCGAAGGGCGTATCACTCACTATTGATGGCCGGTCCTTGTCCGCGAAAGGTCCAAGGGGTGAGCTTTCAATGGTGCTCGTGGAAGAGGTCCTTGCGAAGATGGGCGAGGATGGCGCGGTCACCGTCGATCCCCGTGACGACTCCAAGCGAGCCCGGGCGATGTGGGGTATGAGCCGCACGTTGATTGCGAATATGGTGGAAGGCGTTTCTGAAGGATTCAAGAAGACGCTTGAGATCAGCGGCGTTGGCTATCGCGCTGCACTTCAGGGCAATGTCCTGCAATTGCAGCTTGGCTATAGCCACGATGTAAAATATCCGGTGCCGGAGGGGATTAAGATCGAGACGCCGCGTCCGGTGGAGATCATCATCAGCGGCATTGATAAGCAGCGTGTCGGTCAGGTTGCCGCGGAGATCCGCGAATATAGGCCGCCGGAGCCCTATAAGGGTAAAGGCATTAAATACGCTGGCGAAACCGTCTTCCGCAAGGAAGGTAAGAAGAAGTAACGGGAGTTTGGTAAATGGTTGGCAAATTGTCCCAACAGGAGCGCCGCTCGGCGCGGGTGCGCAAGGCGCTGAAGGCGCGTGCGTATGGCCGCCCGCGCCTGAGCGTCTTCCGCTCCCACAAAAATATCTATGCCCAGATCATCGATGATGAGAAGGGTGTTACGCTCGCCGCTGCCTCGAGCCTGGATCCCGACTTGAAGGGTCAACTAAGGACTGGCGGTGGTATTGATGCCGCGAGCGCTATTGGCAAGTTGATTGCTGAGCGTGCGAAAGGTGCAGGGGTCTCTGACGTGGTTTTCGACCGCGGAGGGTATCTCTATCATGGCCGTGTGAAGGCGTTGGCTGATGCCGCGCGCGAAGGCGGCCTGAACTTCTAATCCGAGATCATCGAAGGCAGACGAACGTTATGGCGCCGAGAGACAATCAGCGGGAAGACCGCAAGGATCGAGACGATCGCGACAGCGAGTTCGTCGACAAGCTGGTGCACATCAACCGTGTGGCTAAAGTCGTGAAGGGCGGACGTCGGTTCGGCTTCGCTGCTCTCGTCGTGGTTGGAGATCAGAAGGGGCGCGTCGGCTTCGGCCATGGCAAAGCGCGAGAAGTTCCGGAGGCTATTCGTAAGGCAACGGAGACAGCGAAGAAGACGATGCTGCGCGTTCCGTTGCGGGAAGGCCGGACTCTTCATCACGACGTTTTGGGTCATCACGGAGCGGGCCGCGTAGTGCTCCGCGCAGCCCCTCCTGGTACCGGTATCATTGCTGGCGGTCCGATGCGTGCCGTGTTTGAAACCCTGGGTGTGCAGGACGTTGTCGCCAAATCTGTTGGGACCTCCAATCCTTACAACATGGTTCGCGCGACATTCGATGCGCTCAAGAATGAAATGAGCCCGCGTCAGGTCGCCTCGCGCCGCGGTAAGAAGGTGAGTGACATTGTCGCTCGACGCCGCGATGCATCAGCGATGGTGGAATAGGAATATGGCGAAGGCTAAAGACAATACCGGTAAGGCGACGGTGACAGTCGAGCAGATCGGTAGCGCCGCCCGTCGGCCAAAAGACCAGCATGACACTTTGCTGGGGTTGGGTCTCAAAAGAATGCACCGGCAGTCGACTCTGATCGACACGCCTGAAGTACGCGGAATGATCAAGAAGGTGAGCCACTTGGTCCGCGTGGTTGAATAAGCGGCGCTGAGCCAAAAGGTCTGGAACGATGAAACTGAACGAACTGAGGGACAATCCTGGCGCGCGCCATTCCGCGAAGCGTCGCGGCCGCGGCATGGGCTCCGGGCTCGGCAAGACCTCGGGCCACGGTGTCAAAGGTCAGAAGGCCAGATCTGGCGTCGCCGTGAACGGTTTCGAAGGCGGCCAGATGCCGATCTATCGCCGTCTGCCGAAGCGGGGCTTCAATAACATACACGCCAAGGCGTACAATGAGATTAATCTCGGCCGGCTCCAGGAAGCGATTGACGCCAAGGCAATTGATCCGGCCGCACTTATTACACTTCAGAGCCTGTTTGACGCCGGCATCCTCTCGCGCAAGCTGCATGGTTTACGTCTGCTTGGCGGCGGAGAGTTGAAGTCGAATATTTCGATTGAAGTGGCCCATGCCACCAAGTCTGCGCTTGAGGCTGTTGAAAAGGCCGGGGGCAGTGTGACGGTAATTGCTCAGAAGGCCCAGAAGGCGACCGAAGAAATCGCCTGACGATTGCCGGGTCGTCGGTCATGATTTGTATCTGATCGACACTCAGGATCCGCTCGAGGAACAGAATGGCATCAGCAGCAGAGCAGCTTGCGGCAAATATCAACCTTGCAGCCTTTGGCAAGGCGACCGAGCTCAAGAAGCGGATATGGTTCACCCTTGGCGCGTTGATTGTTTACCGCCTCGGAACCTACATTCCTGTTCCGGGTGTGGATCCCATTGAACTCGGACGTTTGGTTCAACAGAACTCCAGTGGCATTTTGGGCTGGATCAACGGCATGGCCGGTGGCGCTCTCGGGCGGATGGCGATTTTCGCCCTCAATATTATGCCGTATATCTCCGCCTCTATCATCGTTCAGCTGATGACGTCGGTTTCACCTCATCTTGAGGCGCTGAAGAAGGAAGGCGAGCAGGGCCGCAAAACGCTGAATCAGTACACTCGCTACGGCACGGTGGTCTTGGCTACCTTTCAAGCCTACGCAATAGCCGTGGGGCTGGAGGGTTCTGGCAATGTCGTCCTAGATCCCGGATGGTTCTTCCGGGTATCGACGGTGATCACGCTCGTGGGCGGGACTGTTTTCCTGATGTGGCTTGGCGAGCAGATTACCGCGCGGGGAATCGGAAACGGAATTTCACTGATCATCTTTGCAGGCATTGTCGCGGAGCTGCCAAGGGCGATTGCCGGCACTCTGGAGCTTGGGCGCCAAGGTGTTTTATCGACCTACCTCATTATCGGCATCGTCATCATGGCGGTCGCCGTTGTGATGTTCATCGTGTTTATGGAGCGAGCGCAGCGGCGTATTCTCGTTCAATATCCTAAGCGACAGGTCGGCAACAAGGTTTTCCAGGGGGATAGCTCCCATTTGCCTCTTAAGCTGAATACAGCGGGAGTTATTCCTCCTATCTTTGCGTCCTCGCTGCTTCTGTTGCCCATTACAGCGGCTAATTTTTCGGCAGGGCAGGGGCCGGGGTGGTTGACGACCATAACGGCGCTTCTGGGGCCCGGCCAACCGTTGTTCATGGTGCTTTACGTGGCCATGATCATCTTCTTCGCATTCTTCTATACGGCAATTGTCTTCAATCCCAAGGATACTGCGGACAATCTGAAAAAGTATGGAGGTTTTATACCTGGCATCCGTCCCGGTGAACGGACCGCCGAATACATTGATTATGTGCTGACACGCATCACCTTGATTGGCGCTCTCTATCTGTCCCTCGTCTGTATGATGCCCGAGATCCTACGTTCCTACTGGGCTTTGCCCTTTTATTTCGGAGGTACGTCGTTGCTGATCGTTGTCAGCGTGACGATGGACACCGTCTCTCAGGTCCAGAGCCATCTCCTTGCTCATCAGTATGAGGGCCTTGTTAAAAAGGCGAAGCTCAGGGGGACGCGTCGATGAATCTGATCCTTCTGGGTCCGCCCGGGGCGGGTAAGGGCACTCAGGCCAAGCTTTTGGAAGAGCGGAGGGGTCTGAAGCAATTGTCCACTGGTGACATGCTCCGGGCAGCCATTGCTGAGGCAAGCGCGCTTGGTCGCGAGGTCGAGGCGATCATGGCTCGGGGAGATCTGGTCCCCGACGAGATCGTAGTGGGCATCATTGGCGAGCGAATCCAGGCACCAGATTGTGCGCGTGGATTCATACTTGATGGATTTCCCCGTAATGTTGCTCAGGCACAAGCCCTCGATGAGATGCTTGATGAGCACGGTCTTGGGCTGGACGCAGTGATCGAGCTTGGGGTCGACGATCAGATCTTGATCAGCAGGATTGAGAAGCGAGCGAGCGAAACGGTTGGCGGACCGCGGGCCGATGACAATGTCGAGGCGCTGCGCAAGCGGTTATCCGTTTACACCGAACAGACCGCGCCGGTGGCAGAGTATTACCGGGACAGCGGTAAATTGAAGACGGTTGATGGCATGGCGCCCGTGGATGAGGTCAGCCGGCAGATTGACTTGGTATTGAATAAGGCGGCTTGAGGTTTTCCACTGACAGTCGCGTGTTGACGTAGACGAAGACTCGTCTTACATAACGCGCACTTTTTAGTGTTGGATCAGGCTGGCCTCTGGAAGTTCCCGATGGGGATTTGCTGAGGGCTCAGCCTCGTTCTGTTATCGCTGGCCGATTCGGCGGCGTGGTTAGGCCCGTTACTTTATTTCGGGCGATTGTAGGAGAAGGCGACGTGGCCCGTATTGCTGGCGTCAATATTCCGACGAACAAGCGCGTCGAAATCGCGCTGACCTATATTCACGGCATTGGTCACAGGAAGGCTCGTGAGATCTGTGAAAAGGTGAGCATTCCGCTGGAGCGGCGGGTCAACGAACTGTCGGACGCCGATGTTCTTCAGATCCGCGAAACCATTGACCGGGATTATTTGGTCGAAGGCGACCTGCGCCGCGAAGTGGCTATGAATATCAAACGGCTGATGGATCTGGGCTGCTATCGCGGGCTGCGTCATCGGCGCGGTTTGCCGGTCCGTGGTCAGCGGACGCATACGAATGCCCGTACCCGCAAAGGTCCGGCCAAGGCGATCGCCGGTAAGAAGAAGTAAGGATTAGGGCAAGACCCATGGCCAAAG
The DNA here is from genome assembly GCF_007474605.1 of Rhodoligotrophos appendicifer. NCBI lineage: Bacteria > Pseudomonadati > Pseudomonadota > Alphaproteobacteria > Hyphomicrobiales > Rhodoligotrophaceae > Rhodoligotrophos > Rhodoligotrophos appendicifer. The sequence continues at coordinate 29,679 of NZ_VHKL01000017.1, forward strand.
ATACCACTCGCGTCAAGCGCAAGGAACGCAAGAACATCACATCGGGCGTCGCCCACGTGAATGCGACCTTCAACAACACCATGATCACGATCACCGATGTGCAGGGAAATACGATTTCCTGGGCTTCGGCAGGCAAGATGGGGTTTAAGGGTTCGCGCAAGTCGACACCCTTCGCAGCCCAGATGGCAGCCGAAGAAGCTGCACGCCGTGCAATGGATCATGGCATGAAGACGCTAGAAGTTGAAGTCAAAGGTCCAGGCTCGGGACGTGAATCGGCATTGCGGGCATTGCAGTCAGTCGGTTTGCAAATCACCACCATCCGTGATGTGACCCCGATTGCTCATAACGGCTGCCGCCCGCCCAAGCGCCGGCGCGTCTAATCGGTTTCAAGTCGATGCAGCGTGGCGCCTACGGCGTCTTGCGGCGCGTCGGTTTTAAAAAATCGCGTGAGGGTCGAAAGCATTGACCTGCGCGAGCAACGTTACGAACGAGGGTTCGAAGTGATCCAGAAAAACTGGCAAGATCTAATCAAGCCGAACAAGCTCGAGGTCACGCCGGGGCGTAATCCCAAGCGTGTCGCCACGCTGGTTGCCGAGCCTCTCGAACGTGGTTTTGGGCTGACGCTGGGAAACGCGCTTCGCCGTGTTCTATTGTCGTCCCTGCAGGGGGCCGCAATCACATCGGTGCATATCGATGGCGTCCTGCATGAGTTTTCTTCCATCACTGGTGTTCGCGAGGATGTGACGGACATGGTCCTGAACATCAAAGAAATCGCGTTGAAGATGCATGTCGAGGGCCCTAAACGTCTGATGCTGAAGAAGCAGGGACCAGGTGTCGTCAGGGCTGGTGACATTGAGGAGACGGCTGATATCCAGGTGTTGAATCCTGAGCATGTGATCTGCACTCTTGATGAGGGCGCAGAAATTCGCATGGAGTTCACAGTCAATATCGGCAAGGGGTATGTCGCGGCTGATCGCAACCGGCCCGAGGATGCACCGATCGGCCTTATTCCTGTCGATAGTCTCTATAGCCCGGTGAAGAAAGTCTCTTATCGGGTCGAGAACACGCGTGAGGGTCAGATCCTCGACTATGACAAACTGACGATGACCATTGAGACTGACGGGTCGATCACCCCCGAGGATACAGTGGCCTATGGCGCGCGGATTCTTCAGGATCAACTCCAGATATTTATTAATTTCGAGGAGCCCAGCCGAGTAGAGGAAGAGGATCGCCAGGCTTCGGAATTACCGTTCAACGCGGCCCTTCTGAAGAAAGTGGATGAACTCGAACTTTCCGTGCGTTCGGCGAACTGTCTGAAGAACGATAACATCGTCTATATCGGTGATCTGATCCAGAAGACGGAAGCGGAGATGCTTCGTACGCCTAACTTCGGCCGGAAATCCTTGAATGAAATCAAGGAAGTTCTCGCGCAAATGGGTCTCCATTTGGGTATGGAGGTAACCAATTGGCCGCCTGAGAACATCGAAGAATTGGCAAAGAAATACGAAAACCAGTATTGAGTTGGCCCGCCTTAGTGGCGAGAGCATCTAGTGATGGATTGAGGAGAGGCTGCAATGCGGCACGGTAAAAGCGGGCGCAAGCTCAACAGGACTGCAAGCCATCGCAAGGCCATGTTTGCGAATATGGCAGCGTCTCTTATCAAACATGAGCAGATCGTCACGACCTTGCCCAAGGCGAAGGAACTTCGGCCTATCGTCGAGAAGCTGATTACGTTGGCCAAGAAGGGCGGGCTGCATCGTCGGCGCCAGGCGATCTCGCAAATTCGTGATATCACCCAGGTCGGAAAGCTTTTTGATACTTTAGGTGCACGTTATGAAGGCCGTCAGGGCGGATACACGCGCGTTTTGAAGGCTGGCTTCCGCTATGGCGATAACGCCCCCCTTGCCGTGATCGAGTTTGTGGACCGTGATCCGGAAGCGAAGGGAAAAGACTCGGGGCCCGTAGGTGATGAGACGGAGTCTGCTGCCGCGGCTTGATTGAGCGTTCACAAGTAAAGAAGGAGAAGCGCGGCAGTGTCGCGCTTTCTTATTTTTTGCCCTATCGGTGCAAATCTTGCCAGCCCGGATCCGGCGCGAACCGGGGACCATACTGCTCTGTGAGTTCTTCAAGGGTATAAAAAATCCGATCAAGCCCTCGACTCCGGGCATAATGAAGTGGGCCACCCCGAAACGGTGCGAAACCCGTCCCGAAGATCACGCCAGCATCGGCTGCGTCTTCATTGTCGATGACCCGTTCCCTAAGACAGGCGACGGTTGCATTGATCATCGGCAAGATCAATCGGTCCTGCAAATGCGCATCAGGTTTCGTCTCGAGCTTTGCTTTCTGCGCCTTGCCCTCGGTCCACGTGTAGATCCCCTGGCCCGTTTTGCGCCCCAGCTTTCCGTCTTCCACGAGTTTGATGAACCACTCCGGAATTTCGCTCGATTGTCCAGGGAGCTGTGTCTGAAGTTCCCTCGCCACGTGCAAGGCAACATCTAGCCCCACTGTGTCTGCAAGTTCAATCGGGCCCATCGGCATGCCGAAAGCCTCCGCAGCCGCGTCAATCAATTCGGGTTTGATTCCCTCGCCATAAGCGAGGAAGGCCTCCATCATGTAAGGGGTGAGTGTTCTATTCACGAGAAAACCTGGAGCGGACTTCACCGGCAGCGGTAGTTTGTCGATGGCGACAGTAAATGCTTGGACCTTGGCTTGCACAAGCGGATCAAGTAGGTCGTGGGTGACGATTTCGACCAGCGGCATCTTGGCGACGGGGTTAAAGAAGTGGAGGCCCAAGAAATGCGATGGGGTCTGCATGCCGGCGCGAAGGTCCTCCAGCAATATGCTGGAAGTATTGCTTGCCAGGATCGCGCCGGGCTTCATCTTTGCCTGAACCTCGGCATAAACAGCATGTTTGATGTCAAGGCGCTCTGGGACAGCTTCAATGATGAGATCGGCTCGCGCGAGCCCAAATCCATTCGGATCGGGCATCAGTCGATCAAGACGGTCTTTGATGTCGCTACCCCGGTGCTGCCCTTCAAATAGCTTTGCAGCGCGCTGGATTGCAGGGCCGATTAGTTTGACATTGCGGTCTTGCAAGGTGACTCGAAACCCTTGCTTGGCACACCAGGCGGCGATATCGCCACCCATCACCCCAGCGCCGATCACATGGACATGGACGATCCCGTGTTCCAAACCCTTGCCGTTGGCTTTTAGGGCTTCACGGAGAAAAAACACGCGCGTGAGATTCTGTGCAGTCTGGCCCGTAATGAGCCGGGCAAAGCTTTCCGTCTCGGCGAGCCGCATCTCCACAGGGCTCCCCCCATGCTCGCGCCAGAGATCGATGAGGGCATAGGGTGCGGGATAATGCTCGCGGCGGACGCGCTTGCGAGTCTCGTTCTCCATCTTGGAGCTGATGATCGCACGCGCGGGCGCTGTCGTCATCGCTCTCGACCTAAGGCTCTTGGTTCTCTCCAGGGTGAGCTTTCCCTCCGCCGCCCAACTAACCGCGGCGGCCGCATGGCGTTCCGGCACGACGACATCAATGAGGTTCAATCGCTTGGCCCGGCGGGCGTCGAGAGTTCTGCCGGTGAGCATGAATGTCATCGCCGCGACGGGATCGGTCGCGACATCCAATGTGCGCCAGGTGCCGGCAAGTCCGGGATGCAGGCCGAGCATCACCTCTGGGAACCCGATCTTCAGATCATCACGGCCAATGCGGATACGGCACGCTAGCGCGAGCTCAAGCCCACCGCCCAGACAAAGTCCGTGCAGAACGGCAATTGTGGGTGCGGGAAATTTCGACAACCGGTCGAACACCTCAAGCCCTTGCCGGATGGTTGCCGTCACCTCCGCGATTTCGATCATACTTCTGAACTCGCTGATGTCGGCTCCGGCAGCAAAGCCATTGGCTTTCATCGATCGGATCACCATTGCACGAGGTCTAAAGGCTTCAACCTCGGTGAGAAGGCTGTCGAACTCCGCCAGCACTTCTGCCGACAAGGTGTTAGTGCTCGCATTCTCTTTATCGAAGAGAACCCAGGCTATGCCGGAGACGTCGGTATGCCAACGCCAGTGATTGTATGAGGATCGTCCGGGCTGTTCAGCGGCGGGCAATCCCGTGGTCAGGGTCTCATTGGCGAGAGCGATAAGGCTGGCATGCTGTTTGGGATCGATCATCCGCATCGCATTCACTCCACGAGTTCAAGCAGCATGGCACCGCCCATGCCGCCGCCGATGCATTCGGTAGCGATGCCGCGTCGCGCACCCAGTCTCTGCATGACATGAATCAAATGTAGGGTAAGACGATTGCCACTGGTCCCAACGGGATGGCCGAGGCTGATCGCCCCGCCATCAACATTCAGGATCTCGCGATCAACCGTGCCGAATGGCTCATCCAATCCTAGGACGTTGCGGCAAAATTCGGGGCTCTCCCATGCAGACAGGCAGGCAAGCACTTGCGCAGCAAAGGCTTCGTTCAGCTCCCAGGCCCCGATATCGTCGCGCGTGAGCCCCTGCCTATGGCAGAGTGCGGTGGCGCAAAGCACAGGCCCCAACCCCATGACGGAAGGATCGAGGGCCGACCATTCTGAGTCCACGATCTTCGCCATGGGTTTCAGACCATAGCGTGTGACGGCAGTCTCCGAAGCCAGAATGGTCCACGAACCTCCGTCGGTGATTTGTGACGAATTGCCGGCCGTCACCTTGCCGAAGGGGCGTTCGAAAGCCGGTTTAAGCTTGGCAAGTTGTTCCAGTGAATTGTCGGCCCGGACCCCGTCGTCGTGATCATAGATCTGCCCGCTGCGGCCGATCATGGGATGAAGCTCCTTGAGCCATCCTTCTTTATGCGCTTTCGCCAGGCGGAGGTGACTTTGGAGGGCATACGCATCGGCTTGCTCACGGCTGATGCCGAACTGATGAGCCAGCCGCTCGGCGGTCTGGCCCATGTTGAGCTTCACAACCGGATCTGTGAGACCGCGGATGATTCCAATAGACGGATAAAGCATTTGCGGCCGGAACTTAATAATCTTTCGGAATTTGTCGCCGGGAGTTTTCGCGGCGTTTAATTCCCCGAACCAGTGCACCGCGTCGTCTCGGTAGAGCAGCGGCGCGTGGCTCAACGCTTCCGTCCCACCGGCTAGGATAAGGTCGCCGTCGCCCGCAGCAATGTATCTGTAAGCGACGTCGATCGACTGCATGCCGGAGGCGCAGTTGCGTTGCACGGTCCATCCGGGCACCCCGATACCGCAGCCCAGGCGTAAAGCGGCGACGCGACCCGGATTGACTTCGTCGGGATGGACATTGACGCAACCCAGAATGACCTCGTCGAATTGGTCGGGCTCGAAGCTCTGACGGGCAAGTAACGGCCGGCCCGCCTCCACCGCGAGATCGACGGGCGTAAACGGCCCCGGGCCAGTTCGTGCCTTGAGGAACGGCGTCCTGCCGCCGTCGATAATATAGACAGGCCGTCGACCCGACGAAGATGCTGATACGGCTTTGCGCCGAGCTGGACGTCTGGAAGCGGATTCTGAGGCGCCGGAGGCTGCGGCCCGGCGCGGTTGAGCGGTTGCGATGGGAATTCTCCTATGCAGCGTCCGAACCGGATGGGGTGATGCTGACGCCTGTGGTTACACTTTTGATGTCCTCCAGATTGAAGTGATCTACGTCCGATACGGAGTGAACGAGTGCTGCAGTATCGCGAAGCTCCACAACCTCATCAGCCGTGAGGACACCGGCAGTCAATGCATCCTCGGCGTTACGAATTCGGGCGGCGCGCATCTTGGCGCGCAGTGGCTCCGCGGCGATGACCCGACGCAACGCTTCCTCCAATCGGCCAAGCTCCGTTTCCTGTCCGCCAGTATAGATGCCTGCGCATAGCCGGTCCCGTGTCGCGCCGGGTCGTGTCACCAGTTCTGCGACCTCTTGCACAAGCCTGTCTGATGGAGCGGCGTGGATCGCGCCGAATGGCCGAGTTGCGAAGCGCAGCTTCCAGGCTACGATGCGATTGGGGAAGTTATCGAACACCTCCTTCAGTCTCTGTTCCGCGACATGCAGGCAGGACTGGGCTGCATAGTGAACAAGCGGCAGATCCTCGGGCGGTCGCCCGTCGTCGCGCCACCGCTTGACGATGGCTGAGGCGAAATAAAGTTCCGACAACACGTCGCCAAGACGCGCTGAGATCATCTCCTTGCGCTTCAGGGCACCACCCATGGTGATCATTGCGGCGTCTGCGGTGAGAGCCAAGGCTGCTGAGAGCTGAGCGATCCCGCGAAAATAAGGTGAGGTCGCATCCTGCACCGGGCTGGGGCCCCATCGCGCGAAACTCCAGCTTCGGCAAAGCGTTCGGGCCATTGTTCTCATCAGATAGGCGAAATGAGCAAACAGGATCTCATCGAAGTCGCGGAGGCCGGTCTCTCGATCGGGATTCTGTGCTGCCTGCATCTCCTTGAGGATGAACGGATGGCACCTTATGGATCCTTGACCAAAGATGATGAGCGAGCGTGTGAGAATATTGGCCCCTTCAACCGTGATACCGATGGGAACGGCCCGATAGAGATTGCCGAGATAGTTATTGGGCCCGTCGCAGATCCCCTTGCCGCCATGGACATCCATGGCATCGTCGACCACGCGGCGCAGCGCTTCCGTCGCGTGATACTTCAGAATGCCGGAAATGACCGAAGGCTTTTGTCCGACATCCAGAGCCGCAAGAGTGAGCCGTCGTCCGGAATCGATCTTGTAGGTTGCGCCGGCGATCCGGGCGATGGCCTCCTGAACCCCCTCGAAGCGGGCGACGGGCAGATTGAATTGCTCGCGAATGCGGGCGTAGGCACCGGTCGCTTGCGTACACAGTTTCATGCCGCTGATAGAAAGGGAGGGCAGGGATATCCCACGACCGGCCGCCAATGCCGCGGTCAGCATGCGCCAGCCTTGCCCTGCTCGGGAGGGCCCGCCAATGATGGCATCAAGAGGGAGGAAGACGTCCCGACCCCAATTTGGTCCGTTGGGGAAAGCCTGCATCGCGGGATAGTGACGCCTGCCGATTTCCACACCCGGTGTATCGGTCGGAACCAGTGCCAAGGTAATCCCCAGGTCCACTTGATCCCCAAGCAGATGCTCTGGGTCCCTGAGCTTAAACGCGAGCCCCAGAACCGTGCAGATCGGTCCTAGCGAAATGTATCGCTTGCTCCAGTTGAGACGCATGCCAAGCACACGTTCGCCCTTGTAGTCGCCATAGCCCACGACACCGGTGTCGGTCATCGACGCGGCATCGGAGCCGGCCTCGACGCTGGTCAGTCCGAAGGCGGGGATCTCTCGCCCATCCGCAAGGCGAGGGAGATAATGGTCCTTCTGGGCATCCGTGCCGTAATGCGCGAGAAGTTCTCCCGGCCCCAGCGAGTTAGGCACAATCACCGCGACAGCCGCAGATGCCGAACGTGAGGCGAGTTTGACCACCACCGCCGAGTGGGCGGTAGCGGAAAAGCCCAGGCCCCCATAGGCCTTGGGGATGATCATGCCGAGAAACCTGTGCGCCTTGACGAATTCCCAGATCGGCTCCGGAATGTCGCGTTCGACGAAACAGATTTGCCAATCGTCGATCAGACGGCACAGCTCTTCGACCGGTCCGTCGAGAAAGGCCTGCTCCTCTGCAGTAAGCGGGTGTTCCGCGGTGTCCAGAAGTCTGTTGAAATCTGGATTCCCGCGCAGGAGATCCGCATCCCACCAGACGGTCCCGGCCTCCAGGGCCTCCCGCTCGGTTGCCGACATCGCCGGCAAGATCTCCCGCACCCAGTTCAACATCGGGCGCGAGATGTGCCGCTGGCGGAAGGTGAGGGCGTCGTCGGCCATTAAGTGTGAAACCTCGGTGCTGAAATTGAGACTGGTTGCAGGCTTTGCCTATCTCCTCACAACTTATGCCAACTACCGAGAACAATCACTCTCCGAAAGTTCCGTGCGATTCACAATGTCGGGTGTCCGTACGACTCTGCCCGAAAAGTTCGCCCGGTACGTTGCGCTACCGGCAGAACAGAATGATTTTGGCGCCGGTCTCGAGCATTCATTCTCAATCGACGTGTATCGCGTCGGAGATGGACTGCGGGTGAGCTGACTGCGCAGCATTCAACGGCCGCTGAGCGTCAATAGCGGTTACCATTTGCTTTACGAAACCGGTTGTTCCTTGACTTTCGGCAGCCGGAATAGGTGAGGCAACCCCGGGTGAGGGAGGCAGCGAAGTTTGCGCTTCGCCTCGGTAAAGCTCAGCGAAGAGTCCGGGAGGCTTAGGCGGGATCGGCGGCCCAAACACCATGTTCGAAGGCGCATCTGTCATATTAGATATAAATGGTGGAAGTTTACCGTTCGGCCCAGGCAGGGTAGCAAGGAACTCATAAGCTGCTGCAGGGCTAGTCTGACTTTCGTACATCCTAATAAAGCTGTCCCGCACTTCGACCGGCATTTTATGCCAGTTCTGCTGCACTGCGGAGATTTCTGCATGGGATAAGAGGGTCGGAGGAGCTGACGTTGCCCCAAAAATTTTGTTGAACCATTTGAGCATCAATATGTTCCTAGATAAAATTGGGAAATATGATCGCAATCATAGGTTGCATTAAATCCGCAGTCAAGCTTGGCGCCCGTTGCCCTCCGTTAGATGCGATCGGAGTCCCGCATCAGTTCGACTCATGCATCTGGAGGAGAGCATCGACAGCGATGACGCCTTCGCTCGATGCGCGGATGATCAAGGGATTGACGTCCAACTCGATCAGTGTCGCCGCATGGGCGGTCGAGAAAGCCGCGATCTGGATAATTGCGTCGACCAACCTGCCTCGGTCGCCTGATGTTCCCCGAAACCCGTCGATCAGCTTAGCGACCCTCAATGTCGACAAGGCCTCCTCGACCTCTTCACGGGTCGTTGGCAGCAGCAGCGTTGCCGTATCGCGCAGCAGTTCGGTCAGGACGCCGCCCGCGCCGATGACCAGGATTTGGCCGAATTGTGGATCCGATGTGGCGCCCACGATGATTTCCGCCACGCCGCGCCTCACCATCTCCTCGACGAGAATCTCGTTGGACAGCGTGGAGAGGCGCACCGCCGCAGCCTCGACAGAGGGCCTGTCGCGCAGATCGAGGATCACGCCGCCCATGTCGGATTTGTGCAGGAGTTCGGCACCTGAGGCTTTCAGCACCACGGGATAGCCAATGCGATCGGCGGCCGCGCCCGCTTCGTCGGGGCTGCAGATTTCTCCCCGAGGAACGGGAATGCCATACTGGCTGAGAAGATCCTTCGCTTCACGCTCAGTGAAGTTGACGACCGGTCGCAGGGAGACCGTTGGTGCTGCTGGCAGGAGAGGTGGCAGAGGACGCGCCCAGGCGCAGCCGATAAAGGCGGCCGCTTCGAAGGCAACCAGGGCTTCCTCGAGCCCGGCCATGGGGGCGATACCGCGCGCGCTCATCCGCTCCCGCATAGGCTCCGGAAGGCATTCCTGCAGATTGGCCACGATGGCCCCTTTGACGCCGTTGCGATCGGCTGCCAGGGCCAGAGCGTCGGCGGCCGTGTACCAGTCGGCAGAAGGCAAGCCCGCGGTGGGCGTGTCGAGGATCAGGAAACCGAGATCGAAGGGTCCTGAGAGAACGGCCGAGAAGGTAGCCTCCAATTGCTCCCTCCTCCCCCAGATGAAGGTGTGATAATCCAGCGGGTTCTCGATGGCGACATAGGCATTCAAGGTCTCGCGGACGGCGGGAGCCGTCTCGCCGAAGGCAGGGAACTCGATTGCTAACCCCTCGGCCATATCGGCGACGAGGGCTGCTTCGCCGCCAGAGCAGGACATGGACACAAGCCGATTGCCGGGCAGGGGGCCGACGATGCATAGGAACTTCAAAGTCTCCACGAAAGTGGTAAGGCTCGTGGCTCGGGCAATACCGTAGCGCTTGAACAATGCCGAATAAAGCGAATCGGCCCCGGCAAGCGAACCGGTATGGCTCTTTGCCACTCGCGCTCCGGCCTCCGACCGACCCGTTTTAAGAGCGACGATCGGCTTGCGGGCGGCAAGCGCCCGACGAGCTGCTGCAGCAAATCCCGGCACATCCGAAAGGCCTTCGATATGCAACCCAATGGCGGTCACCCTGTCATCGGCGACCAATGCATCGACCATGGTGCCGATATTGATGTCAGCCTGATTTCCCAGAGTGAAGATCCCCGCGACGGCCAGTCCACGCTGCAGGAACGTCAGGTTGCAGGCCAGATTGCCACTCTGGGTGACGATGGCAACGCCCTTTGTGCAAGGGGAAAGTGCGTGAATGTCGGGCCATAACGCACAACGTCCAGGGACATTGATGAAACCATAGCAATTGGGGCCCATGAGCGGCATGCCCGCCGCCGCGCTCAGCAACTCGGCCTGAAGCCCCTCACCCTCGCTACCGGTCTCGGTAAAGCCAGAAGCGTAGACGACGGCTCCCCCGCAGCCCTTGGAGCGCAAAGCCGTGACAATCTCGATAGTGGGCCCGCGAGGCACGCCGACAAAGGCAGCATCGACGTCCTGCGGAAGGTGGTCGACCGTGCGGACGCATGCGATGCCGGCCAACATTTCGCGTTTCGGATTGACGGCGTAAACCTGGCCGGGAAAACCGAGCTCCAGCGTTCGCTTCAACGCAGTTTCGGCCTCAGAGCCACCGATAAAGGCGATGGAACGAGGGTTGAGAAGCCGATGCAAGCGGTCCGGAATGGCGGTGGTGTGAGAGTTCAGGGTCATGAAAGGCTCAGGCGCCGAGCGGGCGGAGGAGGGCGCGGGAAATGATATGCCGTTGGATCTCGGACGTGCCTTCCCATATGCGCTCGATCCGCGCGTCTCTCCAGAGCCGCTCCAGCGGCAGTTCCGACATCAGGCCCATACCACCATGGATCTGCAGAGCTTCATCGGTCACCATGGCTAACATTTCTGTTGCGAACAGCTTGGCCATGGCAGCGTCCTCGTCCGTCATGCTCCCCTGGTCATATTTCCAGGCAGCGTTGAGGATCAACAGCTCGGCCGCTTTGAGCTGCATCGCCATGTCGGCGAGCTTGAAAGACACGCCCTGAAACTTTCCGATCTGCTGCCCAAATTGTTTCCGTGAGCTCGCCCATTGCAATGCGAGCTCCAGGGCTCGCTCGGCCCTGCCAAGACATGTCGCTGCCACCTGCAGGCGTGTGGCGCCCAGCCAGGTATTTGCGACGTCAAAACCCTTGTGCACCTCACCGAGAATCTGGCTCGACGGTAGACGGCAATTGTCGAAGGTCAGGATGGAATTCTTGTAGCCGCGATGAGAGACATTTTCGTAGCCATCGAGAATCTGAAAGCCTGCTGTCCCGCGGTCCACGAGAAAACCGGTGATCAGCTTCTTGGGCCCTCGTGCGGTCTCCTCTACGCCTGAGGCGGCGAAGAGGATCACGAAATCGGCGATGTCCGCATGGCTTATGAAATGCTTGGTGCCGTTGATGACCCAGTCCCCACCATCCTGCACGGCCGAGCACTTCATTGAGCGGACGTCGGAGCCTGCATCCGGCTCAGTCATGGCAAGGCAATCGATCTTTTCGCCGCGGACGACGGGGAAGAGATACTTTTCACGCTGTTCGGGTGTACAAGCCATGAGGATGTTTGATGGACGAGCGACGCAGGTCCAGTGGAGCGCATAGTTTGCGCGCCCGAGTTCTTTCTCATAGAGAACCCAGGAGACCGTATCGAGGCCCGCACCACCGGCTTCCTCCGGCATGTTTGCGGCATAGAGGCCTGCCTCGATGGCTTTGGCGGTGATCTGCTCGGCAAGGTCGGGGCGGAGAATCCCGGTTCGCTCGACTTCCGCCTCGTGGGGGTAGAGTTCTTGCTCGACGAATGCCCTGGTTGTCCGGATGAGCATGTTCTGCTCGTCGCTTAGAGCGAAGTCCATAAGCCTCTCCTCATAATCTGTTGCCAGCGACGACCGGAGTGCTCGAAGGAAATGGCAGCGCCGAATCCTCTTAGCGTGGTGGCTAGCGGAACGTCTCTGTATGTCCGTCGACGGTGAGCGCCTGACCCGAAATCATTGAGGCCTGAGGCGAAGCCAGGAACAGGACCGTGTCTGCGATCTCCTGCGGGTCGACAAATCTGCGAAGGGAAGACTGACTCGCATAATCAGCGCGAACGGCTTCTGGGCTCATGCCTGTGGCCTTTGCCTGGGACGCGATGACCTGGTCCATTCGCTCTCCGTCAACAGAGCCGGGACAAATGGCGTTGACCCGGATGCCCTGGGGCCCAAGTTCGATGGCAACTGACTTGGTGAGACCGATCACTGCCCATTTTGCGGCGGCATAGGGAGTGCGATGCCCATAGCCGTAAAGGCCCGCGGTTGATGAAAAGTTGATGATGGAGCCGGATCCCTGAAACTTCATGATCGGCGCCACCTCGCGGATGAAGAGGAACTGGCTGTCGATGTTGACGGAGAGACAACGTCGCCAGTCATCATAGCGGACATCCTCGATTAATGCCGTCGGTCCCGCGATTCCGGCATTATTGACGAGAACATCGATTCCGCCCATGTCCGCGACTGCAGCAGCGACGAAGCGCTGGACCTCGGATTCTTCTATGACATCGCATCGCTTAGCCTTGGCGGCCGGATAGGTGCTTCCGAATTCCAGAACGGCGGGTTCATCGGCATCGCAAATCCATACGCGCGCACCGAGATCCAAAAAAGCGGCGGCGGTTACGCGACCGATGCCACGTGCAGCCGCGGTGACGATGACACGTAACGGGGAGCTATTGCTCATTCCACCGGTTCCGGCACGTTCATTTGACGGCCCACATTGTTTGGTTTCGGCAGGTCCTTATGAACTGCCCAGATAGCGTTCAGCGTATCGAAGATCTCCTGTCGCATAGGGGCAGCTTTCTGAGCATGTGTATCGACATGCAACAGCATTTGCTCTGTAGTGCAGAGAAGGTCTCCCGTCCGTGCATGAAACATCTGATGGAAGAAATGGAGCCGCTTTCTGTCAAATCCGAGAAGTTGCGTAGTGAAGGTAAGAGGCTCGCCGCCGGCAACTTCCTTGACGTAATTGATGTGGGTTTCAACCGTATAGAAAGACAATCCAGATGCGCGATAGTCCTCGTCATCACCAATGAAGCGGAACAATGCATCCGTCGCGTCACCGAATGCGGTGAGGTAATAGGCTTCGCTCATATGATTGTTATAATCCACCCACTGCGGCGATACGGTTGTTTCGTACAGCTTCAGCGGGGCATCGATGGAATCGCCCTTGGTCCAGGGCTTCTGCCCCCGGGCCCTATATGTCGTCGCCTCCTCGTGCGCTAGAATCGATCCGGCACCGATTTTGTGCTGCTGAAGCACGCGCATAAGGTCCACGAGAACGTCATTACGAATGGCTTCGAGTTCCCGAACGGAACGCCCCGCCGCTTGCTCTTCGCACCCTTCAATCAGCCGGCTGTTTAGAGTGTCGTTCCAGACGGGATATTTGAGATCCGTCCAGGGAAGGTCCATGGTCGGATCGAATTGCGCCATGAAATGGCGCATTCCTCCCGGACCGCCTGCCAGATGATAGGTCAGGAAGGACCCCATGAAGGCCCAGCGCAAGCCGGCCGAATAGATGATCGAATCATCGATCTGGGCCGTAGTCGCAACTCCCTTGTTGAGGATATGCAACGCCTCCCGCCACAACGCTTCCTGGAGACGGTCGCAAATATATCCTTCGATCTCTTTCTGCAGCCTCAGCACATGCATGCCGATGCGTTCGTAATAGGCTTGCGCGCGATTCATGGCGGCAACGGTTGTCTTGTCGCCGGGAACGAGTTCCACCAGCGGCAGGAGGTAGACTGGATTAAAGGGATGGCCGATGACCACGCGTTCCGGATGCCGCTTGCATTCCGATTGGAGGCGCGAAGGGAGAAATCCTGACGAGGACGAGGCGATGATGACATCAGGGTCTGCAATGGCGTCGACTTTTGAGAACAAGCCGATCTTGAGGTCCTCGCGCTCAGGTGCAGCCTCTTGGATGAACCCGGTATTAGCGGCAACCTCCTCCAGCGAGCGCGTGAAACTCAGCGTCCCGGGTTTCGAGGGTGCGGCGGGAAGAAGTTTCGACATGGCCGGCCACGCGGTTTCGATCATGCCTCGCATGCGATCTTCCGCACCCTCGGCAGGGTCGGTGGCGATGACATCTATGCCTCGGACGAGAAGCCGTGCTGCCCATCCTGCACCGATGACGCCAGATCCAATAATGCCTACTGCCTTAATGTGTGGGTCAGTCATGAAAATAACGCCTTCATCCAGACTTTTGTCGTCGGAGAACTGCTAAAAACAGAGGCCAGGCCTCCAGAGATGCTTCATTGGGGCCGTGTCACCCAGCGTCACGGTCATGTGCCCAGCAGGCTCAAAGAGGCTGCTTCAAACCCAGGATTTCTCGTGCCTCGCTGGGACTTGCCACCTTTGTTCCCAACAACTCGATGATCTTGACCGCTCGTTCGACGAGGCTTCCATTGGAGGCATAGACTCCCTTGTCCAGATAGAGATTATCTTCCAGTCCAACCCGGACATGCCCTCCAAGAAGCACCATCTGCGCCACCATCGGCATTTGCCAACGACCGATGCCGAAGCCTGCGAACACCGCGTCCTTTGGCATGAGCCCGACCTGATAAGTGGCAGTTTCCGGACCAACCGGTGCTCCCCAAGGAATGCCAAGGCACAACTGGAACATCGGCTTGCCCTCGATCAGTCCTTCTTCGACGAGTTGCTTGGCAAACCACAAATTGCCGGAGTCGAAAATCTCCATTTCTGGTTTTACGCCGTAGGATTTGATCAGCCGGGCTTGCTCGCGAAGCTGCGTTGGGGTCTGCACGACAATGCCTTGCCCATCCCCGAAGTTGAGGGAGCCGCAATCCAGGGTGCAGATCTCGGGTCGCAGCGCCTTGACATGGAGCAGGCGCTCCTCCGGTCCCACCAGGTCGGTGCCGCCGCCAAACGTCATAGGGTGTATCCCATCTCCGATGACGAGATCGCCGCCCATGCCGGCAGTAAGATTGATGATCACGTCGGTCTTGGCGGCTTTGATGCGCTCCACCACCTCCGCATAATAATCGACGTTACGGGTGCCCTTGCCGGTCTTTGGTTCCCTCACGTGACAGTGGACAATTGCTGCACCAGCACGGTGCGCTTCGAGAGCGGAATTCGCGATCTGCTCTGGTGTGACCGGAATGGCGGGGTGCTTGCCGACCGTGTCGCCGGCGCCGGTGATGGCACAGGTGATGATGACCTTTGGCGTCAACATAGGCGTCTTTTTCTCCCCTCAATAGTCGTCGTTTTGGGTTTGAGACCGGCGCGGAGCATAACGCAACAACTCTGACCGACTTGACGTTTTTCGTCATTGACTTGATCCTTTACGACAAGACCGTTCTTTGGCGACGATCGAGATCAAGGAAGCCAGTTCAAGTGAAGCGTGACATTGCCTTTGTGCTGTTTCCGAGATTTTCGATGATCGCCTTGTTTGGGGCACTGGAGCCCCTGCGCGTCGCGAACCGATTTGCAGGCCCGGTATTCTCCTGGCGTTTCGTTTCCTCGGACGGCGCGCCCGTCGCTGCTTCGAACGAAATTCCTGTCACTGCCGAGGCCAAGCTGACGGACATCGGCAGACCAGATCTGGCCCTGTTCTGTGCAAGCTATCACCCAGAGCGCAATTATACGCGCTCCGTCGTGTCTCATGTGCGGCGTCTGGCGAGGCTGGGTATCGATTTGGGAGGGGTGGACACGGGACCATTTCTACTCGGGGAGGCGGGTGTGCTGGACGGCCATCGGGCAACTTGTCATTGGGAAAGTTTGCCCGGTTTCCGGGAGAGCTATCCCGAGGTGGATGCCACTCAAACACTGTATGAGATTGATCGAGGCCGGCTCACCTGTTCAGGGGGCGCGGCGACGATCGATATGATGCTGGATTATATCGGGCGCATCCATGGGGGTGAGCTCGCCGTGAGGGTTGCCGACCAACTGGTTCACTCTCGCTTGCCTTCGGCCCCTGCAGCCGGACGGCTGCCGGCTCATGTGCGTTATCAGGTTGGTGATCAGCGACTTATTTTGATCCTTGAGGCGATGGAGCGCCATACGGAAGAGCCTATTTCTCTAGATCGGCTTGCCGCTATGGGGGGCGTCTCCCTTCGCCAGATGGAACGCCTCTTTCAGGTTCGGCTGGGAGCCCCGCCGAACCGGATTTATCGTCGCTTACGCCTGGAACATGGGGAGCATTTGCTCTCGTATTCCCGCTTAAGTGTCACCGATGTCGCCATGGCTTGTGGATTCCAGGGCCTGTCGCAATTTTCCAGGGCCTTTAGTCGACATTTTGGGTTTCCGCCATCGTCTCACCGGACAGAGGGAGATCATTGACGATACCCTTTCTGAGACTCTGCTATAAGTTTCCGTCCAGTTTGGCCGCAGGGAGAGAATGCAATGAAGATGACAGGTGAATACGCTCTCGCGGCGCCCCGTCAGGATGTATGGGCTGCGTTGAATGATCCGGCTGTTTTGAAGGAGTGTATCCCCGGCTGCGAAACCATTGAAAAGATCAGCGACACGGAGATGGAGGCGACCGCAAAAATGAAGGTGGGGCCGGTCAGTGCACGCTTTAAAGGCCGGGTTACGCTGAGTGACCTCGATCCCCCGAACGGCTACACGATCTCGGGTGAGGGATCTGGGGGGGCTGCAGGTTTCGCCAAGGGAGGCGCCAAAGTCAGGTTATCTGATGGCGCAGCTGGCGGAACGTTGCTGAGTTATGATGTGGATGCCACCGTAGGCGGCAAGTTGGCGCAGATCGGCCAGCGGCTTGTCGACCAGACCGCAAAGAAGATGGCAGATGAGTTCTTTTTGAAGTTCGCTGAGAAGGTGGGGCGCGCGCCGGCCTCCCCTATAGACGTCGCCGTCCCGTCGGCTGCCCGGCTTGACGCGGATTCGGTTTCCGCTCCCCCGGCGATGGCCTCACCCGTAGCCCCCATTGCGCCGACGACTCCGCCGGTGGCCCCCAGCGGCTCCGTGGGCACCCGCTGGGCTGCCATACTGCTTCTCGTACTCGTCGCTGTCGCCATGATCTACTATTTTCGGATGGGCGGGTCTGCGTCAGCCCCTTGACCGGCTCCAAGAACTGGCGCCACACTGGAATGGGTCTAGAAAACGGGTCCGTCTTGATCGGGCCTGTGGGTCATTCATTTGACTCGAGGCAGGGGAGTCGCTCAGAAATGTCAGAAGTAACGATGAAGGTGAACGGCAAGGCGGTCTCTGGACAGGTCGAAGGTCGCACGCTGCTTGTTGATTTCCTCCGGGTGAACCTGGGCCTCACCGGAACCCACGTGGGTTGCGATACGAGCCAGTGCGGCGCCTGCGTTGTCCATGTCGATGGGAAATCGATAAAGTCGTGCACTATTCTGGCGTTGCAATGTCAAGACGCTGAGGTGAAGACGATCGAGGGTTTGGCTCAGAACGGCGTACTGCACCCGATGCAGGAGGCATTTCGCGAGCATCACGGGCTGCAGTGTGGCTTCTGTACCCCCGGCATGATCATGGCGGCGGTCGATATCGTCAATCGACATCCGGATGGGCTGGACGAGAAGACCATTCGCCACGAGCTTGAGGGCAACATCTGTCGCTGCACAGGCTACCATAACATTGTGAAAGCCATCAGTTCAGTCGCAAATAAAAAGTCTGCACAAGCAGCTGCTTAAACAATCTGGGGGAGACGTCCAATGAATGAGAGCGGCATCGGCAAACGTGTCCTTCGCAAGGAGGATCATCGTTTCATCACTGGAAAGGGAAGATATACTGACGATATCAATCTTCCGCATCAGACATATGCCTCCTTTGTTCGCTCACCGCATGCACATGCAAACATTCTGAGCATTGATGCTTCCGCGGCTAGGGCAGCACCTGGCGTTGTTGGAGTCTTGACAGGGGACGATCTTGCTGCGGACAAGATTGGTGGCCTGATCTGCGGTTGGATGATCCATTCTAAGGACGGAACGCCCATGAAGGCGGGTCCACATCCCGCTTTGGCGCAAGGCAAAGTGCGCTATGTCGGCGACAGTGTCGCTGTGGTCATTGCAGAGACCCCAGAGCTTGCGCAGGCGGGCGCCGAACTGCTCGAAATCGCTTATGAGCCGCTCGCAGCCACAATTTCGACGGCCGGCGCGCGGACTTCATCTGCCCCGCCCGTGCATGAAGTAGCTCCCGACAATATTGTTTACGAATGGTCGCTTGGTGATTCTGAGGCCGTCGCGCAGGCTTTTTCTCGCGCAGACCATGTCACGAAGATCGATTTGGTCAATAATCGGCTGATCCCGAACGCGATGGAGGTTCGTGCGGCCATTGGCGATTATGACTCTGGGTCTGATAGCTTTACGCTTTATACGACGAGCCAAAATCCGCATGTGGCCCGTCTCGTCTTGGCGGCCTTCGTCGGCATTGCTCCGGAGCACAAGCTTCGGGTCATCGCCCCTGACGTTGGCGGCGGTTTTGGCAGCAAGATATTCATCTATCCGGAAGAGACGGTATGCGTCTGGGCCGCAAAGAAAGTGGGTCGTCCAGTCAAGTGGGCGGGTGACAGGTCCGAGGCGTTCGTGGCTGATGCTCATGGGCGAGATCACGTAACGCATGCCGAACTGGCGCTAGCCAAAGACGGAAAGTTTCTCGCTCTCAAAGTCCATACGACCGCCAATCTCGGTGCCTATCTGTCGACCTTCGCCTCCTGCGTTCCGACTTATCTATACGCCACGCTGCTCTCCGGTCAGTATGACCTACCGGCGATTTATGCAGAAGTGGACGCCGTTTACACCAATACGGCGCCGGTGGATGCCTATCGCGGTGCAGGTAGGCCTGAAGCCACTTACGTCATCGAACGCATCGTTGAGACGGCGGCGCGCGAGTTGAACATCGATCCGGCGGAACTCAGACGGCGGAACTTTATCACCACCTTTCCCCATCAGACTCCTGTCATCATGATGTATGATGCTGGCGATTATCACGCATCTCTCGAGAAGGCATGCGAGATCATCGACTATAAAGGCTTTGCAAGACGCCGGGCGGAAAGTGAAAGCTGCGGCAAGCTTCGGGGCATCGGGTTCTCAACCTACATCGAGGCTTGCGGTATCGCGCCTTCGGCAGCAGTCGGATCGTTGGGTGCGGGGGTCGGGCTTTGGGAATCGGCGGAAGTGCGCGTGAATCCCACCGGAAGTGTTGAGGTTCTGACTGGCTCCCACGCCCATGGCCAGGGGCATGAGACGACTTTCGCGCAGTTGGTATCCGACCGTTTAGGAATTCCAATCGACCAGGTCTCGATCGTTCATGGTGACACGGACAAGGTGCAGTTCGGGATGGGAACTTATGGCTCCCGCTCCGGTGCAGTCGGCATGTCGGCAATCTTCAAAGCGCTGGAGAAGGTAGAAGCCAAGGCGCGGAAGGTGGCGGCTCATGTCATGGAGGCGTCCGAAGGGGATATCGAGTTCAAGGACGGATCGTTCACTGTCAAGGGAACGGACAAGAAGATGGCATTCGGGGAGGTCGCCCTGGCCGCCTATGTCGCTCATAAATTTCCCACCAGCGAGATCGAACCGGGCCTTAAGGAAGGCGCGTTTTACGACCCTTCAAACTTCACCTTCCCAGCAGGATGCCATATTTGCGAACTTGAGATCGATCCTGAGAGTGGGATCACCAAAATCGTGAACTGGGTCGCTGTCGATGATTTCGGCGAGCTGATAAATCCAATGATAGTGGAGGGTCAGGTTCATGGCGGAATCGCGCAGGGCGTAGGTCAGGCCCTGACTGAAGGGTGTCGCTATGATCTTGAAACAGGCCAGCTCCTGACTGGATCATACATGGACTACTGCATGCCCAGAGCCGATGATTTGCCAAACTTCGTGCTTGATTACACCATCACGCGGGCACCATCTAACCCGCTTGGGATAAAGGGTTGTGGCGAAGCTGGAGCGATTGCGTCTCCCGCCGCGGTGATCAATGCCATAACCGATGCCTTGCAAATTCGCGATATTCCAATGCCGGCCACCCCTGAGACGGTGTGGCGGGCGGCGCGCGACCGTGCGCAGCGTCTGGCCGCCGAATAGGAGAGGGGACACATGTACGAATTTGATTATCATCGTCCATCGACTGCGGAGGAGGCAGTGCGGTTGATGGCGGCGGCTTCCGACGGCAAGTATGTCTCTGGCGGCATGACTCTGATCCCGACACTGAAGCAGCGTTTGGCCCAGCCGTCGGACCTGATTGACCTCGGAGGTTTGAAAAACAGCGGCATTGAGGTGACATCAGGCTCCGTCATTATTAAGGCAGGAACCATTCATGAATCCGTGGCCACATCGACTGACGTTAAGCAAGCAATACCGGCACTCGCCGAACTTGCTAGCTTGATTGGCGATCCCCATGTTCGCCATCGCGGGACAATCGGCGGCTCTGTCGCAAATAATGACCCCGCGGCCGATTACCCGGCCGCTTGTTTGGCATTGGGAGGCACGATCCACACGAACTCGCGCCAGATCGCAGCCGCGGAGTTCTTCACAGGCATGTTCGAGACGGCTCTCGATGAAGGCGAGATCATTACAGCAGTCTCGTTTCCCATTCCCGAAAAGGCAGGGTACGTAAAATTCCGCAATCCCGCTTCACGCTACGCCATGGTTGGCGTCTTTGTCGCTAAGACGCCGGGAGCGGTTCGCGTGGCGGTGACCGGTGCGGGAGCCTCTGTATTTCGGGTTGTCGAGATGGAAAATGCCTTGAGCAGCAACTTTTCACCCATGGCCTTACAAGCCGTATCCGTATCCGCCGACGGATTGAATTCTGATATTCATGCGAGTGCCGAATACCGGGCGCATTTGGTGGGTGTTATGGCGCGGCGAGCTGTCGAACGCGCAACCGGTTAACGCGCGCTCCCCATGGGTTGCATACACTGCTTGGTATATTCCCTCCAAGCAGTGTGCTTCAACTTGAGATCGGCGAAGTCCCATTTTCGTGTTGGAGGCAGTCTCCACATCCTGGGAAAACGGCTATCCGGGATAGAAGGCAGGGATTTTCAAAACTATCGTCGGCTGCGAAGAGATTGACGAAGAGCCCTGATGATTCCAACTCCCTCATCCGTTGACGAGACCCTCACCTTACTTCAGCAAAACGGTTACATCGCTGATCGTGCTCTGGCGACGGTCCTCTTTCTGTCTCTCAAGATGGGGCGCCCTTTGTTTCTTGAGGGCGAAGCAGGCGTCGGCAAGACGGAGATTGCCAAGGTCCTGGCTGCGAGCCTGAACCGCAGGTTGATCCGTTTGCAATGCTATGAGGGGCTCGATATCGCCTCGGCGGTCTATGAATGGAACTATCCTGCGCAGATGATCGAGATCCGCTTGGCTGAGGCCTCGGGCACCCTCGATCGCGAGCGTTTGGGCGCCGACATCTTTGCTGAACGTTTCCTTATCCGCCGGCCCCTTTTGCAGGCGCTGGAGCTGGCTGCCGGAGCACCTCCAGTGCTGCTCGTCGACGAACTCGACCGCACCGATGAGGCCTTTGAAGCCTTTCTTCTCGAAATCCTGTCGGACTATCAGATCAGCATTCCGGAGCTTGGTACGATCAGAGCGGAACACCCTCCGATCGTCATCATCACCTCAAACCGAACGCGTGAGGTTCACGATGCGCTCAAGCGGCGCTGCCTCTACCATTGGGTCGGCTATCCCAGCGCCGAGCGCGAGTTGGAGATTGTACGGGCTCGCGCGTCAGGAGCGTCGGCAGCCTTGTCTGCCGAAGTTGTAGCCTTCGTTCAGGCCCTCAGGTCCGAGGACCTCTTCAAGCGGCCGGGAATTGCTGAGACGATCGATTGGATCTCCGCTCTCGACGCGCTCGATCGGATTTCTTTGGATCCCACCACGATCAATGAGACCCTGGGCGTTCTGCTGAAATATCAGGACGACATCGCCCGCATGGAGGGCTCAGAAGCGCACCGCCTACTGGCGGAAGTGCAGGCGGAAATTGCTGCAAGGGCTCGTCTGTGATCGATCCCGATCCACTTGGTTCATCCGGTCGACTGGCGGAGAACATCGTACATTTCGGTCGCCTTCTGCGACGGGCGGGTCTGCCTGTCGGGACAGGACGAGTGCTGGATGCATTGGAGGCTGTCGAAGCGGGATGCCTTCGAAATCGCGAGGACTTCTATTGGGCCCTGAACGCGGTCTTGATCAGCCGGCGCGATCAGCACGAGGTCTTCGATCAAGCATTCCAAGCCTTTTGGCGAGCACCCAAGATGCAGGAGCAACTTATGGCTTTGCTGCTGCAGCAAATCGCCCGGAAGGCATCCCCGGAAAAAAGGCAGGCTGCGGCCCGACGGCTTGCGGATGCTATGTTTGATGAAGACCACACGTATGCCGCCAGGCAGGATGGCCGCGAGTTGGAACTGGATGCAAGTTTCTCGGCCTCCATTCAGGAAACTCTCCGTCGTAAGGATTTCGAACAAATGTCAGCCGCGGAGCAAGATCAGGCCCGGGCTGCGATTGCAGTGATGCGACTGAATCGGGTATCCCGACCAACCCGCCGTTTTTCCAAAAGTCACGGGGGAGCCAAGCTGGATCCTCGCAAGACGATGCGCAACACCATGCGTTCGGGCGGTCAGGTTGTGCAACTGGCCTGGCGGGATCGTGTCACACGACTGCCTCCTCTGGTGGTCCTCTGCGATATCTCCGGCTCGATGTCGGGATACAGCCGCATAGTATTGCATTTCCTGCATGCCCTCATGTCTGACCGCAACAGGGTTCATGTCTTCCTTTTCGGCACAAGGCTCACCAATATTACCAAAGAGTTGCAACGACGTGATGTGGATGAAGCCCTGGATCGAGTTTCCGGGGCAGTTGCTGACTGGTCTGGTGGTACGCGGATCGGTGCTGCGCTGCACGAGTTCAATTTTCATTGGGCTCGACGCGTGTTGGGGCAGAGCGCCCATATATTGATCATCACTGACGGACTCGAGCGTGAGGACGCGAGTTTGATGGAAACGGAGATGTCGCGTCTGAGACGACAGGCAAAACGCATCATCTGGCTCAATCCGCTGCTGCGCTTCGACCGCTTCGAAGCCCGAGCCAGCGGAATTCGGGCTATGTTGCCTTACGTCGATGAGTTCCGACCGGCGCACAACCTGCTAAGTCTGGAGCAGTTGGCCGAGGCGCTTTTCACCGGGACGGGAGCAGAGCATGATCCGCGGCGCTGGCTTAGAGGCACATGAGGACAACAATGCCGGGATCTCAAATCTTGAACGATGCCGTCCGTTGGGCAGGCGAGGGGCGGAGAATTGCTATGGCCACCGTCATTGAGACATGGGGTTCAGCCCCACAACCTGTCGGCAGCCAATTGATTGTCGATGCCGAGGGAAACTTTCTTGGCTCGGTCTCTGGAGGTTGCGTCGAGGGTGCGGTCATTACCGAGGCGCTAGAGGTCATCGAAGATGGATCCTTCAAAATCCTCGAATTCGGCGTGACCGATGACACCGCTTGGAAAGTTGGGTTGGCATGCGGGGGACGAATCCGGATCTCGATTGAAGCTCTCAAGGACACCTGATGGAAAGGTCCACGCTGACGGGCATACTTGACGCTGTCTCCCAAAGGCGAGCCGTCGCTCTGATCACCTATCTGTCTTCCGGGTGCCAGGAGCTGATCGGCCGTAGTGAGATTGAAACCCATCCATTGGGTGGCGAGCTCGATTATGCCTTCCGTTACGACAAGTCGAGCGTGGTTGCGGGTGCTAAGACCGAGATTTTTATCAATGTCTACAATCCACCCCTAAGGCTCATCATCATCGGTGCTGTGCATATTTCGCAAAGCGTGATTCCGATGGCCCAGGCCCTGGGTTACGACGTCACGGTCATCGATCCTCGGGGTGCTTTCGCGACCGAGATGCGCTTTCCCGATGTCGATCTACGGCCTGAATGGCCTGACGAGGTGCTGCCGCAGATTGGTTTTGATCCTCGTACTGCTTTGATTGCGCTGACGCACGATCCGAAGATTGACGATCCAGCACTGATCGCCGGCCTAAGAAGTGATTGTTTTTACGTTGGGGCTTTGGGTTCAAAAAGAACCCACGCAGGGCGTCTCGATCGTTTGAGGTCAGCCGACTTCTCCGATCATCAGTTGGATCTCATTCACGCCCCGATTGGCCTTGACATTGGAGCCCGCGGTGCACCGGAAATCGCAGTCTCGATCATGGCGGAGATTACGAAGGCGCTTCGTTTGGGACGCCAACAGACATGATATTTGGCGAGATCTCCATTGATCAGGCCGAGGGTGCAGTTCTCGCGCATTCCGTACGGCATGCGGAGGGGGTTTTTAAGAAGGGACGGGTGCTGACGTCACTTGATATCGCCGTGCTGAAAACGAGCGGTGTGATGCAGGTATTTGCGGCGCTCTTACAAGAGAATGATGTTCCAGAGGACGAGGCGGCGGCAATTTTGTCGTGTGCTCTGCCTGGAAGTGCTGTTGCAGTTGCAAGACCCTTTACCGGCCGGGCAAATCTATATGCTGAGACATCGGGACTCGTTTTGATTGACGAGGGCCGGCTCCGTCGCATCAACCGATTACATGAGAGTCTGACGGTTGCCACGCTCAAAGGATACGAGCTGGTCGAAAATCGTCAAATGATTGCAACAGTTAAGATTATTCCCTTTGCAACCCCGCGCCACATCCTCGACCGAGCAATTGCCATTGCGAAGGAAGGCGGCCCGGTCGTTCGGATCGCACCTTTAATGGAGCACCCGGTCGGACTTGTGGTCACGATACTGCCAGCGGGAAAGAAGTCCCTGGTGGCTAAGAGCGTGAAGTCAATTGAGGATCGCCTGTCCGCTCTAGGGTCCACGCTTAAGGCAACCCGTCTAGTAGAGCATGGCATCATACCAACAGCTACTGCCATAAAGGAGCTTCGCGACGAAGGCTGTGGACCCATCCTGATCTTCGGTGCTTCCGCCATCGTCGACCGCGGCGATATCGTCCCTGGTGCAGTGGTGGCGGCGGGGGGCACTGTCCTTCATCTCGGCATGCCGGTGGACCCGGGCAATCTCTTGATGCTCGGCCAGATTGACGGCACACCAGTTATCGGTGTTCCGACTTGTGCAAGGTCGCCTAAGCTGAATGGTTTTGACTGGGTTTTGCAACGACTCCTGGCGGAGGTGCCGGTAGGCGCCGAGGAAATCATGGACATGGGATCCGGTGGACTGCTTGCGGAGATTTCCTCCCGGCCTACCCCACGCGAGGGCGAAAGCCGCAAGGTCGCAAAGGCTCCTGTCGTGGCCAGTATTGTTCTTGCCGCTGGGCGGTCAACCCGGATGGAAGGTGCCAACAAGCTTCTTGAGCCGGTCGACGGTAAGGTGATGGTCCGGCGAGTGGTGGAAGCGGCCCTTGCGAGCAGGGCCGCACCAGTTCTAGTCATTCTCGGGCATCAATCGGAGAGGGTTCGAGCCGCATTGGCGGAACTTGATGTAATGTTCGTTGAGAACTCGGCCTTTTCTGAGGGGCTTTCATCTTCACTCAAGTCAGGCATCGCGGCTTTGCCGACCGGTGTTGATGCCGCGCTGGTCTGCTTGGGTGACATGCCCTTCGTTACAGCCTCTCATCTTGACCGACTGATAGCAGGCTTCAGCCCCTCGGACGGTCGATCGATTTGTGTCAGCGTTTCGCAAGGCAAGCGGGGGAACCCGGTTCTATGGGGCGCAGATTATTTTTCGGACATTCAGGAGCTTCGCGGAGATATTGGGGCTAAGCACCTCATGAGCCGCTATGCGAGCGAAGTTTGCGAAATTGAGATGGATGATGCGGTTCTAATCGATCTGGATACGCCGGAGGCCCTTGCCGCTTCCGCAAGCCGAGCTGTTGGAAAAACCTAGGCCAGAAGTCCGAGCGCCTTGAAACTGGCATGCCCCTCACGCCCCACAATGATGTGATCATGGACGACGAGGCCCAGCTTCTGACCCGCCTCGACGATGAATCTTGTCATCTCGATATCCGCCCGTGACGGCGTCGGATCCCCCGAGGGATGGTTGTGGACCAGGATCAATCCACTCGCTCCCAGCTGGAGCGCACGCTTGACCACCTCCCGAGGATAAACCGGTGTGTGATCAACGGTACCGCGCTGTTGGACTTCATCCGAAATCAGGCGGTTTTTTTTATCAAGAAACAGGATGCGGAACTGCTCGTCCACCTCGAACGCCATCGCGGCCCGGCAATGCTTGAGAACCGCAGACCAGGCAGACAATATTGGTCGTTGAACAGCTGCGCCAATGGAGAAGCGTAGGGCCACTGCTTGCAGCACCTTAAGGTCGGTGGCAATACTCTCCCCAACCCCCTTGACTTCCATTAAGCGCTCCGGCTGGGCCCCCAGCACCTCGGCGAAAGTCCCGAATTTTTCGATTAACGCCTTTGCCACAGGTTTGGTGTCGCGTCTCGGCATGAATCGGAAGAGCACGAGCTCCAACAGTTCATAATCGGCGAGACTATCTGCGCCCTTGTCTCTGAACCGATCCCGCAAACGTTCGCGATGACCCACATAGTGTGGTGCCTGCGCGTCCTCCAGCCCCCCGGCCATGCTGTGCGCTCCGAATGAGTTTCCGGAAATCTATCCGACTTTATAGGGAGGACAATGCAGGCCTTTAGGGGAAAGTGTAAAGATCTCACAGCCTGTCTCGGTGACGCCCACGGAATGCTCGAACTGGGCTGAGAGCGATCGATCTCTGGTTACAGCGGTCCACCCGTCGGCCAGAATCTTCACGTGTGGTCTTCCGAGATTGATCATGGGTTCAATCGTGAAGAACATTCCAGGTCTGAGAATGATTCCCTCTCCCGGGCGCCCATAGTGCAGAATATTAGGCATGTCGTGAAACACGCGGCCGAGTCCATGGCCGCAAAAATCCCGTACGACGCTGCAGCGCTCGGCTTCCGCAAAACTCTGGATGGCGTGACCGATATCCCCGGTACGGGCGCCGGGCTTTACCGCAGCAATGCCGCGCATCAGGGAATCATAGGTGACTTCTATCAACCGCTCCGCTTTGCGCGAGACCTCACCTACGCCATACATGCGGCTTGTGTCCCCGTGCCAGCCGTCGACCACCAAAGTCACATCGATATTGACGATATCCCCCTCCTTGAGAGGCCGGTCCCCCGGGATGCCGTGGCATACCACGTGATTAACCGACGTACAGATAGACTTGGTGAAGCCGCGATACTGCAGCGATGCCGAGATAGCGTTATGGTCGCGGGCGAACTCGAGGGCCATTTGATCGAGAACAGCTGTGGGGGTGCCGGGGGTCACATATTCTGTCAACATATCGAGCGTCTCGGCAGCTATGCGTCCAGCTCTGTGCATGCCGCTAAAGGCTTCCGATCCATGTATTTTGATTTGGCCGGTATTCAGGGCCGGGGCTGTTGCGGCATCGACATAACTGATCATCTAACTTTCCCTAAGCACCCGCTCTGTCTTCAAAATGTGATTTCCGGTTCGCAATGGCAACGGGCGGTCAATCACTATCTCGTCCAGATTGATTCTACATGAATAAACTAGGCACTCAACGCCTGCCATACATGCCGAGGTGAATGCTCTGGAATAAGCAGGATCGAGGTCGGAAGCGATGGCCATCGTCTGGCAGTCGTCCCGCTGGATCAGGTAAAAGAGAACTGCCCGTGCGCCTTCTTGAGTAGCGGCAGCAAGCTCGTTGAGGTGCTTTGCTCCGCGCGCCGTTACGCTGTCCGGAAATTCCGCAAGACCGGGAACTCGCGATAAATGAACGTTTTTGATTTCGACGTAGCAAGGAGGTCGGTGGCTGCTGGTCAGCAACAGGTCGATCCGGCTGTTGAGGCCATATCGGACTTCGCGCAAAAGGCCGTCATATCCCGAGAGTTCAGGGATCTGTTGCGCGCGGATGGCTTCCTCCACAATGCGGTTGGGGTTAGTGGTACTTACTCCCACCATCACCGGCCTTTCCCCAGCAAGCTCAAGCAGCTGCCAAGAATAGGGCAGCTTTCGTTTGGCGTCTTCGGATCGGGAGACCCAAACCGTCGCACCTACAGGCATCAGACCCAGCATCGAGCCTGGATTGGCACAATGAGCAGTGATGAGTTCGCCCGTTTGAAGCTGGATATCGGCCAGGAAGCGCTTGTAGCGGCGGACGAGCCTGCCACGATGCAAAGGGGCGGGGAGTTTCATGACGAGGGACCGTAAAGTTGGCTAAGCAAACCTTCAAGCGCTTGATCCATCATGCGCAATCTGTTCCATGGGGGTGAAAGTGGGAGCGCAAGCATGAAGATGCCTTTGATAACAGCGGCCGTATTGGTCATTGGCGACGAGATTCTATCCGGCCGAACCAAGGACAAGAATCTTGGATACATAGCGGAATATCTTACCCGCATCGGCATCGATGTCGGTGAGGCGCGAGTGGTAGCAGACGTCGAGGAAGATATTGTCGCGGCGGTGAATGCTCTCCGAAATCGCTACACTTACGTGTTCACCACCGGCGGGATCGGTCCCACTCACGACGATATCACGGCGGATGCCATTGCGCGCGCGTTCGACGTTGAGATCTCCATCAACCAGGCCGCGGTAGATATGCTTCTGGAGCGAATGCGGCGTGAAGATCTGAACGAGGCTCGATTGCGTATGGCTCGCATTCCGCACGGCGCCACTCTGATTGCCAATCCTGTAAGCAAGGCTCCGGGCTTCCGGATCGGCAATGTTTTCGTCATGGCTGGGGTCCCCTCGGTTATGCAGGCCATGCTCGACCAAGTTGCTCCAACTTTGGAGACTGGGACGCCGCTGCTTTCGGCTACCGTTGAGGTGCGTGAGAAGGAGGGCGATGTGGCGGCGCCCCTGCGCCAGATACAGGAAGAACACGGAGAAGTTCAGATTGGCTCCTACCCTTTCTACGAGGGGGAGGTGTATGGCACACGGATCGTAGTCCGCGGACGCGATCAGCTGCAAGTCGATGGCGCCACTGAGGCGGTGTATCTCATGTCTGCAGAGTTGGCCGCAAGGCGCAGCAGCCTCACCCTTGCCGAGGACAGCGAAGCAGCCCATAAGACCCGATGAGCGGACGTGGCGAAACCGGTAGACGCACCGGACTTAAAATCCGTTCCCCGCAAGGGGGTGGGGGTTCGAGTCCCCCCGTCCGCACCAAGTCTAAATACGATAACTTTTTCAGTCAGTTAGGGGATCGTCGGACGAAAAAGTGTTACTGAGGAACGGGAGGGATTGTGAGCATCTGTTCTAGGGTTGATCTGATGCAAATTGATCACATTCGCGTGATGAGGAAATGAAGCTCGATGGACAGAGTCCTAGTGCACTGCTGACCGACAGTGTGTCTTTGGATATAGGGGTATGCCGCTGCGTCATACCGACCTAGTCGCGATACAAATTTAATCGAGCGGCTGCCGCTCGCGTCTCTTACCTCAGAGCCCTTCCCCCTGCATGGAAACAGTGAGTAGGCAAGCATTGGAAAATTTCATGGTTTCCGAAGCGTCATAACGCGTCTTGCCCAAGTCGAAACGACCATAACAGACCTCGTATGCGCGTTCGGACAAGAGCTGATCCACCTTATTGAGAGGACTGCGAGGGTGGAGACAAACTCCGCGCAAAACTAGCAAAAACGGACCAGCGTCAACGCAAAATCAGGGACTGTAAACGCTTTCGCCGCGACGCCAACTCCACTTCTTTTGTAAACCGATGAACATGCTCAGAAGTTAAGGTGTCTTATATAAATATATATTTGCAAAATAATTAATATTAGGAGAAAATATTGCTCTTTTAATTGGGTGCCCGATGGCTCGAAAATATGTTCGCCTTTCCTTAATCCAATGGGCGCAGGTGCGCGCCAGATGGGAAGCTGGAGAAAACACTCTCGAAGAGCTCTCGGCCGAATTCTCGGTCAGTCGGAGGGCCGTTCAGGCGCATTTATCGAAGCACGGCGTCGTTAAGGGCGCTGCAGCAGCAGAGATCGCGGCATCCGTCAGAGAGGAAGTTTTCTCGGAGTGCCTGGACAATCACGATCTAACATTGAGCCGAGCGAGATCCACTCGGGAAGCTGCCTACGCGCACGCACTTACAATTGAAAATTTAATAATGACGCAGCTCAAGCTCGCTTCAGATCCATCTCAAGTTGCGAGGGCGAGCGCTGGTGTTCGGATGCTTGTTTCCGCTGCGGCTGGCTTGGAAAGGCTGCACGAACTCAAGTACCGGGCGTTGGGGTTGGAAAAAGCCGATCATCTCCAAGACCAGCTTCCGGAAATCATTATACGAGATCTGTCACAAGAAGAAATCACCGAGTTGCAAGCAGCCGAGGAGGGGGATGACGATCTTGAATCAGGTCTCGTTGAACCTTTATGTTCGGAGGATGACGTCATCGTCGAACTGTAAGATTGCGCATACAATGCACCCATCGCCGGGGTTAAGCGCAATTGGGGTCGACACTTACCAAAGAGGAGAAGTCTTAGAAATTGTGCATCAGGTTGACCCCCCGGCGCTCTCTGTCGGCAACCAAAATTTGAAGGCGCATTTCAGCTATCTCATTTTTTGTTGCCGCTTTGCGCCACATTTCCGCCGTTCCAGCTAGCGTTGATGTTGACCGAAAGCGGACGTTGAAGTTGGACGCTTCTAAAGCTGCAGCCCGACGCCAGCGGTCGGGCTGAAGGCCCAAATCATCCTTCTGAGAGCGGCAAAGGTGGAAGACCAAGCTCCTGCAAGAATGTGTTGTGCTGCGCTGTCGCTTCGCGAACCTGCTTCTCGATGTCGACCAAGTATTTATGGGCAGCGACCAGATCGATTTCGAGTTCCTCCTCGGCCGTGCTGATGTAACGTGAGATGTTGAGGTTGTAGCCCTCTGCAGCGATACGTTCCATACTCACGCGCGTGGAATAACGGTCCTCTTCCGTGCGGAACTGGTAGGTCGAGACGATCTTACCTATATGATCCGGCGTCCCATTCTTGCCATCTCCCAATTTGTTTTGGCGCTTGTCCTTTAGGAAAAGCTCTGCCGCGTTGATGAGGAGTACGTCGTCCGGCTTCTTGCACTTCTTCAGAACAAGGATGCAGACCGGGATGCCGGTCGAGTAGAACAGGTTCGCAGGCAGGCCGATCACCGTGTCGATGTGACCATCCTTCAGCAACTTGGTTCGGATACGCTCCTCTGCCCCTCCTCGGAACAGCACGCCGTGAGGGAGGATGATGGCCATCACACCTTCATCCTTCAGATAGTGAAAGCCGTGCAGCAGAAAGGCAAAGTCCGCGGCCGATTTGGGCGCCAGCCCGTAGTTCTTGAACCGCACATCGTCGCCCATCGCCTCAGTCGGTTCCCAGCGGAGGCTGAAGGGCGGGTTGGCCACGATGGCATCGAAGGAGGGCTTCTTGGCGGGGTTCAACTCGCGCAGAATGTCCCAGTCATTGTTCAGCGTGTCGCCGTGGTAGATTTCGAACTCCGTGTCCTTCACGCCGTGCAACAGCATGTTCATGCGGGCGAGGTTGTAAGTGGTGATGTTCTTTTCTTGCCCGTAGATTCTGCCGATGCCGTGTGGACCCATGCGCTTGCGCACGTTCAGCAGCAACGAGCCTGAACCGCATGCGAAGTCGAGCACACTGGCGAGCCGCTCCTTCTTCCCGGTTGCGGGCTCCTGGCTGTCGAGCGTCACAATCGCGGATAGGATGTCTGACACCTGCTGCGGGGTATAGAACTCGCCCGCCTTCTTGCCCGAACCGGCGGCGAATTGGCCGATCAGATATTCGTAGGCGTCGCCCAGCGCATCCACATCCGAGGAGAAGTCGGCAAGCCCTTTGGCGATCTCGGTGATGATGGCGCAGAGTTTGGCGTTGCGATCAGCGTACGTCCGGCCGATCTTCTCAGAGCTGAGATTGATTTCCGAGAACAGCCCACCAAACGTGCTCTGGAACGACTCGTTTTCGATGTATTTGAAGCCCGCCTGCAGGGTGTTCAACAGTTCGTCGTTCTGGATGCGCGCCATGTGGGCGATGCTGGTCCAGAGGTGTTCCGGCTTGATAACGTAGTGCGCCTTAAGACGCATCTGCTTTTCAAAGGCCACCACATCATCGGGGTTCTCCGCGTACCAGACAGATAAGGGCGAGCGCCCGCCATTGCCGATCGCGTTGGGATCTGGGTAGTCGCGCCCGAGCTCCTTCTTCGCGGCCATCTCATAGTTGTCAGAGAGGTAGCGCAGGAACAGGAAAGACAGCATGTAATCGCGGAAATCGTCGGCGTTCATCGCGCCGCGCAGCTGGTCGGCGATGTTCCAGAGCGTTTTGCCCAGTTGTTTTTGGTTATGATCGTTCATTGTGCAGGTGCTTCCTCGGGGGCGGGCGCAGGCGCCAGGGCTGCGGACTGGGTGGCGACAACGCCTGGCAAGGCGAACTCAAACCGCGTGATGAACTCGCGCAGGATGCGGCGGAAAAGTTCCTTGTTGTCCTCGCCCATTTCAGTGGGTTCATGGATGGCATAGGCGCCGTGGCTCAGCAGGTGGAGAGCACGGCTGAACAGCGCCCGATCTTCTTCGTTGTCGAGCGCCTTCAGGCAGAAGGCCATGCTTGGGTGACCGAAGAAAGAGGCTGTTTTCTCCATGACGCTGCGCAAAGCGTTGAAGTGGAAGGTGTAAAGCTTCCCCTTCTCGGGATCGGCGGCACGCTGCAACTCGGCTAAAGTGGCGACGTGGTGAAAGAAGGGCGTATCCTCCGTTGCCTGAAGCGTATAGGCGCCGTCGCCGTTAGGGCGATGCAAGAAATAGCGCTTGTGGGTGACCTTAGGCTCGCCGTCGGTCCGCCTGCCCACTTCGTTGCACATGACGTTGAAGAACAGCGCGTGGTGGGACGAGAAGATCACCCTGATCGGCGCGGGTGCACCGTCGACATTCTTTCGCGTTGCTGCGCGGCGGAGGAGCTTGGCCAGGTCGCAGGCCACGGAAATCGCGTTGTTGTCATCCAGCGACGAGATCGGGTCGTCGATGTAGAGATATTTCTTCCCTTGATAGGATTCATGCCCATCCAGCATCCGTTCGCAGATGGCCATGAAGATGCACCAGATGAAGATGTTCTGCTCGCCGCGCGACACCTTGATGTTAGGAACGCCGTCCTTTTCGAAGCTAACGAAATCGGGTTTGGCGACGGTCTCGTTGCCCTGCTGAACCTCTTTGTATGTGAAGTCGAAATCGAAGTCGGCGTATCGGGAAAGATACTGAGCAATCGTTTCGTCCAACGCGAGTTCGGTCATTGCGTTGAAGAAGGACGACTTCTCGTTCAACTGCAGGCGGCGCATGCTGTCGCCTTCGAGGTCGTTTTCCCAGACGAACAGATCCTCGGTAAAAGCGTTGAAATAAAGCGTGTCGGGCGTCCCGGTCAGGTTCTTCTTCGTCTTGCGCTTGCCTGCGTCCTTGAACTCCATCGACAGGCGCGTCTTGCCGGTGCGGTTATAGGCGTAAATCAAGAGCAGTGAGATGGGCTTCGTGGGGTTGTTAAGGTCGTCACGAAGCCGCGCTACCAGCGACTTTAGGGTCTTGTACTTGCTCACGCGTCATCCTCCCCGACGGACGGGAAAAGCTGCTGCATCAGCCCCTTTTTGTGGGTCTTGAGGGTGTCAAGCTTTTCGGTCTCGGCGGCGATGAGGTTGTCGAGGGAGGTCAGACAGTCGGCGATGCGCTTTTGCTCGGGTTCTTTAGGGAGCGGAATCGGGATGCTGTCGAGCTTAGCTTTGTTCAGCTTGGGCTGGGCCATTCCCGTGATGAAATCATCTAGCTTGATCGAGTTGAGATAGACTTCAACGAATTTCTGAGTGAAACCATTCTTGAATCGCAGGGCATGCGCATGGTTGTTTACCCAAGTCTTTCCGGAGATGGCGAAAGCAATTGGGTAGGTTCGAGCGAGAAGATTTGCGCCGTCTTCCGAAACACACAGCAGATCTTCGTCAAAGATATAGCCGTAAACATAATCAACAATGCCAGAGGCACCGTAGTACGGCACGCTACCAGCAACGCGGTCGCCAGAAGTTATCGGAACCCGCTTACTGTCGAGATTCTCGGCTACTTTCCCGAGAGGCTTCACCCCCCACTCCCCGGTTCCCTCAAACTCGGGGAAGCGGAGGCGGGGTTGGGTTTCGCCTTCCTGCGGGAATAGCTGCTGGATCAGGCCCTTCTTGTGAGCCCTCAAGGCCTCCACCTTACGCGCCTGCGCCTCAATCAGCGCGTCCGCAGAGTCCAGACATTCGGCGATCTTTTGCTGCTCGGACAGGCTTGGCGTGGGAATTTCGACGCCGAAGAACGTCTCTTTGCTGATGTTTAGCAAACCGTTGCTACGTGCGCCGCTGGTGATGTGCCTCTTGAGTTGCTTTCCGTGCTGGTTCTGTTCAAAGCAGTTCTGAAAGAACCCGTTTGAATAGCCTTCCTTCAGGCGGAAGGCGATGAACACATTTGGGACAGCGACCCGCCCCCATCCCTCCAGCAGGTATATGCAGCCTTGAGGGAATTTGAGCGAGTTCCCCTTGTTGAAAACAAAGTCGCCATCCCGGACCAGCGTGTAAAGCTGATACTGGTTGCCCGAGATATCCCTGCTGTCAACGGCGGAGCAATTCCAGGCCACTGCGGCGGAGTAAAAGCAGGCCACTTGCGTGAGGGTGCGCCGAAGCAGAGAAGGGTCC
>NZ_VHKL01000018.1 GCF_007474605.1 Rhodoligotrophos appendicifer
AGGGGGAGGCAAGGGGGTGTGGGTGGAGGCGGGCTAGGGGGGAGGAAACGTTTAAAATCGGCCGCAGTGAGGAGAAGGAGGTCTCTCCTTCTCCTCTTTCGACAAAGAGCGTCAAAATTTGGCTTTGCGGTTTCGAAGTGTCTAAATACATCGCTTGTCGGGCCTTAAAGTGCGTAGCTATGAACTTGCTGCTGCCATCACGATCTGCACGATGCCCATCAGCAGGCTGGCGATCCCCGTTATCCCGGCGAGCGTAGTAGAGCGTAAGAGGCGCATGATCTCGGGCCAGAGTGGATCTGGAGTTTCGATCAGCTTTTCGGCAGACTCAATTAATGCCATGGCATTTGCCTTATGAGCATTAGAGAGTTTGGCGGATTCGACGACTACTCGAATATCCCTGAGAATGTTCTGGATCTCAGACTTTTGATTTTCAGATAAGTTATATTGGCCAGTCCATGCAACGCTGTCCACCCTGACAGAAATATCGCCTTTCTGCACTGCGTCCAACCCTGCGGCGGTGATCTGAAACAGTCTGCCGCCGGACATTTGATATGCCTGACGCGTGATAACCAATCCTACGGACTCTAGGTCATCTGTCAGGGTCAAAATGTATTGACTAGAACCCTCAATCTGCGTGTGTTTCCTGATCGTCGAGATGGTGCAGTATCGTTTGTCTCCGCCAATCAGGCGTTGGTGTAAGTATCTAAGGATCTTTAGCTGATCAGTTTTTGAATTCAATCCGATCTCCTCTGAGATTTAACTATCTCATCTACCAAAAAATCCAGCCATGCATCGTTGTAGGTGTAGCTGTTGTAAGCCTTATGGAAGATGCAATAGGTGCGGTTGGCGTTTTCCCCCTTGCCGGCCCGCACGTTGTGTCTCTTCCATGCTTCCGTGTGGTTGCTGACCGTAAAGCGACGGCCGCTTCTCCGACTGACAAGAGCGGCCACCTCACTGGGTTTATAGGGGTAGAGCTCGTCAGAAATCTTGTACTTTTGGAGGACGTTGTGAACGCTCTTTCCCTCAGCAGAATCTGGCGTCAGAAACTGGATATGTGCACTTCCCTTTGAAGCGCTGTCTAACGTGTAAACAACCCGAAATTGATATTCCAGGTCACTCAACTCCTCCTCTGAGAGCTCTGCCGTCAGTCGAGCGTCCAGCGCTGCGATATGCGCTGGAACGTCGTACTGGTGAGGCTGCGCGGCCTGCTCGATCTCAAGCTTGCCGAACTGAAGAGCTACCGAGATTTCGTTTTGAAGACTTAGGCGAGGTCCGTACCAGTCCACAATCGTCCTATCGAAGTTCAGGCAGCAAGCTTGGAAAACAGCGAGCCATCGAGGATCGCTACGTCCCATTAGCCTGTGTTCGACCTCGTCCCGAATGGCTTTGATCGTGTTTAGGTTGTTCTTGATGCCCTTTGACAGCGGAGAGTCGGACTTGTTGAGCATGTAGCTTAGGCCAAAGGTTGTGCCGTCACTGTTCAAGATGTTACCGTCTTGCCTGTGATAAAACTCGTGGAGAAGATAGGTCCACGCAATGTTCGCCAGGATAGCAAACATACCAGCTTTGAACTTGTAGCTGCTGCTATTGAAAATCGTGACCGCGATTATCATTGCTTCGCGCGCACGAATCAACCGCTCGTCATCGTAAATATTGAGGCCGGTTATAGGGTCAAAGCTAAGCTTCCACTTCTTAAAAAATTCTATTTCTGCCTCTGAGGCGGGCTCGACAAAATTGTCTTTTTTGACACCAGAAATACGGCCGAAGTTAACTGTTGGAGTTCGCTGATAGTTAATGAGCGCATGGATATCCTGGCTCCGCTCGCCACAAAAAAGTAAGGCCTTTACTATCCGCTTCTCAAATGTAGTCAGTCCCCCGCCTTTTGACATCATCGCCTCCGCTTACTACTAAGTTGATATTTTTGTTTAGAGGGAACTCAGCGCAAAAGGTTCTCAGGTTAACGCTAACATGCGAAGCTTCTGTGAAAAACATGAACAGGTCGGACGTGAAAACATTAGCGTCCATGGCGACAAGCCACTTCAGCGCGCCAATTGCCCGGTAAATCTTCATTCAAATATTATGAACTGTCGTTCGTTATCCTGACAAGTAAGTTTAAGATCTAAAATATTTTCTTCGCAGCTTTGAGTTCCCTTGGCTATCGATTCATTATTGTTACTGAGCAAGGCCGAAACGGCGCTTTGCGCTTCCTCAGGATGAGGTTCTCCCTTGGGACGGATCCTTCGAGACGGGTGGGGAGGCCGCTCGGATGAGGGTTTCCCTTGGGGCTAGTCCTTCGAGACGCGCCCTGCGGTCGCTCCTCAGGATGAGGATTACCCCAAGGCTTTGGGGCGGAGGGTTTGGCGGTCCCGGGTCTGCACGGCACCGCTGCGCGGTGCAGTGCGCCCGGGATAACCCGGGGTGGGTGCTTCGGGACGGCGGAGCGGTTGCGGATCCTTGCGGAGCGTCATCCCGGGCTTGACCCGCGGTCCCGGGCCCCAGGGGAAAGTGTTGCGTGTGTGGCCCCTGGATCCTCGGGTCAAGCCCGAGGATGACGGGTGGGGGGGGCGATGGGGGGGCTTTCCCCTGCGGGACGGGGTCCCGGATCTGCGCAGCACCGCTTCGCGCTGCGGCGCGTCCGGGATGACCGGTGTGGGGGGTGCGCTGCGGTGCGTCCGGGATGACGGGTTTGGGGGGTGCGCTGCGGCGCGTCCGGGATGACGGGTTTGGGGTGCAGCAAGGGAGGACGGTGTTGTCATGGGGTTGTTAAGGCTGCTGTTCAATTGTGTGGCGTCGGCGGTGGTCTGGGGTTAGCGTCGGGCGGATTGGGGGCTCGAGGGCCGGCGCTTCGTTCTGCTGCGCCCCGTCGTCGCCATCAGGAGGATATATCGCCCATGAAAATACCCCAGATCCGCTTCGCGCTGCTGCTGCTCGGCAGCCTGGTCTCGGCGTCGGCCGTGGCCTCGGCGCAGGAGGCGGCCAAGCCGCATGTGCCGCTGCAGAAGACCATCGGCCAGGTCACCCATACGGCGCCCGAGCCGTCGCTCGCCGTGATCAATTCGACCGGCGCCACGCTGGACGGCACGAAGCTGACCCTGACGGGCGTTGCGCCGAATTCCATCGTCTTCGCCGACCGGCCGGTGCGCGCGGCCGGGCATGTGACGACGAAGCAGTTCATCATGCAGTGGGACGAGGGCAAGGACAGCTTCGCCAAAGATCCGCCGAACGCCACCATCTCGGTCCTGGGCGGGGACGGGTCGGCGGTCGAGGATGCCGTGGTGACGCTCAAGAAGCCGGTGCTGGAGGGCACGACGCTGACCTTCGAGGTCGCGGTGCTTGAAGGCAGCCTGTCGGGCGGCAGCGGGCCGGCGGCGCTGTTCATCGACTTCTTCGCGGCCCATTACGGCGGCTATCACGGCGGCGTGACGGTCGGCCATGTGGGCGGCTATGGCTATCACGGCGGCGGGGCCTATTGGCATGCACCGGCCTATCACGGCGCCTGGTACGGCGCCGGTGCGGTGGCGGGCGCGGCGGTCGCCGGTGCGGCGGTCGGTGCGGCGGCAGCGACGGCGGCTCCCTATTACCGGCCGGCCTGCGGCTATTACCCCTATCCGCCCTGCTATTGAGGCTTCGTCCTTCGAGACGGCCCCCCATGGGGGCCTCCTCAGGATGAGGGGTGGAGGGGCCTCCTCAGGATGAGGGGGAGGCGGGCCGGATCGAGCGCGGCCATGAGCTGAGCGCAAGGCTTCCCTGCGGGAGGCCTTGCGAAATTCGTTTGTCGCGGAGATGCGCAGGGGTTTACATCCGCGGCCATGAGTGCTGCGCCTGATGCATCGGACCCCGAGGTCTTCGTTACCGAGCGCGACCCGAAGCTGCGGCTGCTGATCCCGCTCATCGTCGCCGTCGCCTTCCTCATCGAGCAGCTCGACCAGACCATCATCACCACCGCCATCCCGGCCATGGCGCTGAGCCTCGGGACGACGCCGATCCGGCTCAATCTGGCGATCACCGCCTATATCCTGACGCTCGCCGTGTTCATCCCGGTGTCGGGCTGGTTCGCCGACCGGTTCGGGGCGCGGACGATCTTCGCGCTGGCGCTGTTCATCTTCACCCTCGGCTCGGCCCTGTGCGGCATGGCGAATTCGTTCGAGATGCTGGTGGCGACGCGGGCGCTGCAGGGGATCGGGGGCGCGATGATGACGCCGGTGGGGCGGCTGATCCTGCTGCGCTCGTTCCCGCGCGCCCGGCTGGTGACGGCGATGACGTATATGACGCTGCCCGCCATCATCGGGCCGGTGGCGGGGCCGCTCCTGGGGGGCGTGCTGACGACATATGCGTCGTGGCGGTGGATCTTCTATGTGAATGTGCCGATCGGGCTTTTGGGCATGGTGCTGGCGCTGCGCTATGTGGAGAATACGAAAGCACCGCAGCTCGCGCGGTTCGATTTCAAGGGCTTCGTCATGGTGGGGCTGGGGGCGGCCTTGCTGCAGTTCGGACTGGAGAATGTGGGGCGGCCGATGCTGCCGGTGCCGGCCATCGTGCTGGTGCTGGCGGCTTCGGCGCTGATGCTGCTCGGCTTCGTGCGGCATGCGCGTAGGGTCGCAGCACCGGCCGTGGACCTCACGCTGTTCCGCGAGCGCGCCTTCGCGGTGGGGACGCTGGCGGGAGGATTGTGCCGGGTGGGGCTCAACGGCACGCCGTTCCTGCTGCCGCTGATGCTGCAGGTGGGCTTCGGCATGAGCCCCGTCCTGTCCGGCTCGCTCACCTTCGCCAGCAGCCTGGGGGTCGTGCTGGTGAGGCCGTCGCTGTCGCCGCTGCTGAAGCGCTTCGGCTTCGACCGGGTGCTGATCGCCAGCGCGGTCTTCAGCGCGCTGTTCACCGCGGGCTTTGCCCTGATCGAGCCGGGGACGCCGCATTGGGCGATCGGGACCTACGTGTTCGCCTTCGGGCTCATGCGCTCGCTGCAGTTCATGACCTCGAACACGCTGTCCTATGCGGACCTGCCGAGCGAGAAGCTGTCGCGGGGCACGAGCCTGGGCGGCGTGCTGCAGCAGCTGAGCGTGAGCTTCGGGGTGTCGATCGCGGCCACGCTGCTGGCGCTGGTGAGCGTGGGCAGCCACGAGCTCACCCCGGCGCGGTTCCACGAGGTGTTCCTGCTGCTGGCAGTGATCCCGCTGCTGTCGATCCCGGGCTTCCTGCTGCTGAAGCCGGAAGACGGGCGACAGGTGAGCCGGCATGTCAGGGACTGATGCAGCCTGCAGCTGCTGTGCCGGCGGCAGGAGTGGTGTCAGCGCGGCGCGGCGGCGCGGGCGAGCCGGTCGTTGATGGCCTCGCCGAGGCCGTGATGGGGAACCGGGGCTGCGGCAATGGTGGAGGACCGGCTGACGGCCTCGGCGTCGAGCTCGTGCAGCAGGCGGAACAAATTGGCAGCGGCCTCGATGAGATCGCCGCCGGGCGAGAGATTGCGCATGGGGCCGTCATGAGGGGCGGCCGGTCCGAAGGCGAGATAGGCCTCGCCGGGGGCCGGGGCCGTCACGTTCAGGCGCAGGGCTGCACGCGGCGCGTAATGGCTGAGGAGCTGGCCCGGCGCGGTGGGACGATCGGGATCGGCGGCA
Organism: Rhodoligotrophos appendicifer; assembly: GCF_007474605.1. Taxonomy (NCBI): domain Bacteria; kingdom Pseudomonadati; phylum Pseudomonadota; class Alphaproteobacteria; order Hyphomicrobiales; family Rhodoligotrophaceae; genus Rhodoligotrophos; species Rhodoligotrophos appendicifer. The sequence goes on from NZ_VHKL01000018.1 coordinate 5,613, forward strand.
CAATCCGCCAGCCGCCCCTCGAGACAGCGCTCGATCGCCTCGCGGGCGAGGCCGCCGGGGCGCAGCAGCGTCGGCGCGGATCCCAGACAGGCGATAATCGTCGATTCGAGGCCGATGCCGGTGGCGCCGGCGTCGAGGATCCGGTCGACCCGGTCGCCGAGGCTGGCGGCCACATGAGCGGCCAGAGTCGGGCTGATCGAGCCGGAGCGGTTGGCGCTGGGTGCCGCCAGCGGCCGGCCACAGGCGCGCAGCAGGGCTTGGGCCGTTTCGTGGGCGGGGACGCGCAGGGCGATCGTGTCGAGCCCGGCCGAGGCCAGAGCGGAGATCGGGCAGCCGGGTGCGCGCGGCACGACCAGGGTCAGGGGACCCGGCCAGAAGGCCTGTGCCAGGCGTTCGGCGGCCGCATCGAAGCTGCCCAGGACGCGGGCGGCAGCGAGATCTTCGACATGGATGATGAGCGGATTGAAGCTGGGCCGGCCCTTCGCCTCGAAGATGCGGGCCACGGCCCGGTCCGAGGTTGCGTCCGCGCCCAGGCCGTAGACCGTCTCGGTGGGAAAGGCCACGAGGTTGCCATGGCCCAGACAATCGGCCGCCGAGGCGATATTCTCCGGGGTCGCGGGCAGGATTTGCAGGCCGCGGGCCTCATGTCCGATTGACGCCACGGCGCTGACCCCTACATTCCATGCACAAATAGAAATTCACACGCGTATCGCGCCGGCCTGCCCCGCGCGCTCAAGCCAGGAAGCCTCCAATGCCTTATACCCCACAGGTCGACGACCTCAAGCATGTGCTCGGTTCCATCACCGGATTCCGCCAACTGGTGGAGGAGGGGCTGTTCCCGGACCTCACCGCAGACACGCTGGACCAGATCCTGGAGGAGGCGGGCCGCTTTGCCGGAGAGGTCCTCGCGCCGCTCAATGTGGTGGGCGACCGGGTCGGCGCCAAGCGCAATGCGGACGGCTCCGTGACGACAGCGCCGGGCTGGCGGGAGGCCTATACGCGGTGGGTGGAGGCAGGATGGGGCGCGCTGCCGTCGCCGGTCGATTATGGCGGCCAGGGCCTGCCGGTTTCGGTAGGGCTTGCGGTGCAGGAATTGTGGAACACCGCGGCCATGGCCTTCGGGCTCGGACCGCTGCTCACGCAAGGAGCGGCGGATGCGCTGCATCAACATGGCAGCGAGGCCCTCAAGAGCATCTATTTGCCGAAGCTCGCCACCGGGGAATGGTCGGGCACCATGGTGCTGACCGAGCCGCAGGCCGGCACCGATCTCGCCGCCATCAAGACCAAGGCCGAGCCGCAAGGCGACGGCACCTACAGAGTTCAGGGCACGAAGATCTTCATCACCTATGGCGAACATGATCTCGTGGACAATATCGTGCATTTCGTCCTGGCACGGGTCGTGGGGGCGCCGGAGGGCACGCGCGGGATCTCCATGTTCCTGGTGCCGAAGGTGCTCGTGAACGAAGACGGCAGCCTGGGCGCGCGCAACGACGTCAAATGCCTGGCGCTGGAGCACAAGCTCGGAATCCATGCGAGCCCCACCTGCGTCATGGCCTATGGCGAAGAGGACGGTGCGGTGGGCTATCTCGTGGGGCAGGAAAATCGCGGCCTCAACTGCATGTTCACGATGATGAATTCGGCCCGGCTGCATGTGGGGATGCAGGGTGTGGCCGTCGGCGAGCGGGCGTTCCAGCATGCGCTGGGCTATGCCCAGGACCGGAAACAGGGAAAGCGGTCGGGATCGGACCAGATGGTGCCGATCATCACGCATCCGGACGTCAAGCGCATGCTGCTGGACATGAAGGCGAAGGTCGCGGCATCGCGGGCGATCTGCTTTGCCACCGCCTATGCCCTCGACGTCGCCCGCCATGGGCGGACGGAGGAGGAGCGGCTCCATCATGAAATGCTGGCCCAGCTGCTCACGCCGGTCGCCAAGGCATTTCCCACCGACATGGGCGTGGATGTGGCCTCGACCGGCATTCAGGTGCATGGCGGCATGGGCTTCATCGAAGAGACGGGCGCTGCGCAATATTACCGTGATGCGCGGATCGCGCCCATCTATGAGGGCACCAACGGCGTGCAGGCGATCGACCTGGTGGGACGCAAGCTGCCGCTGGGCGAAGGCCGCGTGGTCGCCGGGCTGATCAAGGAGCTGCGCGGCATCGCCGAGGAGGCGCGGGCGGTGAACGATCCGGCCTTCGGCAAGACGGCCGAGCGGGTGGGCGAGGCGGTTGCCGATCTCGAGGAGGCGACGGCCTGGATGCTGAAGGCGCTGGCGCGCAACCAGGACGAAGCCATGGCCGGAGCGACGCGCTATCTGAAGCTGTTCGGGCTGGCCGCCGGCGGCGCCTGGCTGACCAAGGGGGCGCTGCAGGACCGGACCAACGGACATGTGCCGACGGCGCGGTTCTTCGCCGAACAGGCCCTGCCGGAGACGGGGGCGCTGAAGCGCAGCGTCATGGAGGGCGCGGATGCGGTGCTGGAGGCAGCCCTCTAGGCGGTGTGCGTGGGCGGGTTTGCCAGCGGGTGTGCCGGCGGGTTTGCCTCTGCCGCCCGGGGTCCCGGCTCTGCGCGGACGCACGCGTCCGCTGCGGCCGGGATGACCGGGATGCTTTCTTTTCGACCCTTTCAGGCTGAGCAGTCGAGGGATTTTCCGTTTTCCCTTGCGGGAGAGGGATCTTTATAAGGAGCTTCATGAACACTCTTCTTCTCACGCATCCGGATTGTCTCGAGCATGAGACGCCGAAGGGGCATCCGGAACGGGTCGATCGGCTGCGCGCCATCAACCAGATCCTGGCCGCGCCGCATTTCCAGAGGCTCGACCGGCTCGAGGCCCCGCGCGGCCTGCGGGAATCGGTGCTGCTGGCCCATGAGGAATCCTATGTCTCGCGCATCGAGGAGGCGGTCCCGTCGGAGGGGATGGAGGCGGTCGACCCCGACACCTGGCTGTCGCCCCGATCTCTGGATGCGGCCTTGCGCGGGGTGGGGGCCGCGACCCGGGCGGTCGATGCCGTGTTCAATGGGGAGGCCGTGAACGCCTTCTGCGCCACGCGACCGCCGGGACACCATGCCGAAAGCGACAAGGCCATGGGCTTCTGTTTCTTCAACAATGCGGCGATCGCCGCCCTGCATGCGCGCGAGAACCACAATGCGCAGCGGGTGGCGGTCGTCGATTTCGACGTGCATCACGGCAATGGCACGCAGGAGATCTTCTGGTCTGACCGGGACCTGTTCTACGGCTCGACCCACCAGATGCCGCTGTTCCCGGGCACCGGCGAGATGTCGGAAACGGGGGTGGGCAACATCGTGAACGCGCCATTGCGGGCGGGCGACGGGTCGGACCGGTTCCGCGAGGCGATGATGTCGACCATCCTGCCGGCGCTGGATGCCTTCGAGCCCGATTTGATCGTGGTCTCCGCCGGCTTCGATGCCCATCGCGACGATCCTCTGGGCAGCCTGCAGCTGAGCGAAGAGGACTTCATCTGGATCACGCTCCGGCTCCTGGAACTCGCCGACCAGCATTGCGAAGGGCGGCTGGTGTCGGTCCTGGAAGGCGGCTACGACCTGCGCGCATTGGCGAGCTCGGTCGGATGCCACGTACAGACCCTGATGCGGGCGGCGGAGATCTCATGATGACGGACAAGCAGGACGTGGCAGGCCTGAGCTTCGAGACGGCGTTGAAGGAACTCGAAGGCATCGTCGACCGGCTCGAGGCGGGCAAGGTCGATCTCGAGGAATCGATCACCATCTATGCCCGCGGCGAGGCCCTGAAAGCCCATTGCGAGGCCTTGCTGAAATCGGCGGAAGCCCGGATCGAGAAGATCACCCTGAAGCCGGACGGAACGGTAGCGGGAACGGTGCCGCTGGACGTGGAGTAGGCGTGGCCCTTCGAGACGCAGCCTTGCGGCTGCTCCTCAGGATGAGAGCACCTTGCCTGGGTGCGGAGCCCTTGGCGGTCCCGGGTCTGCGCGGACGCGGTCGTCCGCTGCGGCCGGGATGACGGTGCGGGAGTGCCATGCGCTTGGGATGACGGAGAGGGAATGGCGCGACAGAGGCTCGACCTCAGGCTGGTGGCGGCGGGGCTGGTGTCCAGCCGGGCGCGGGCTCAGGCGGCGGTTTCGGGCGGGCTGGTGCGGGTCGATGGCGCGGTCGCAACGAAGGCCGCGATGCTGGTGAGGGGGGATGCCCTTCTCAGCGTGGAGGCGGCACCGGAGCTTGCCTATGTCTCGCGCGCCGCCCTCAAGCTTCTCCACGGTCTCGACCATTTCGAGATCGAGGTCGCGGACACGGTGGCGCTGGATCTCGGGGCCTCGACCGGCGGCTTCACCCAGGTGCTGCTGGCGAGGGGTGCTGCCCGGGTGTTCGCTGTGGATGTGGGCCATGGCCAGCTCGATGCCGCGATCGCCGCGGATCCTCGCGTGACGGCGATCGAAGGGCTGAATGCGCGCGATGTGGATGCCGCCACGGTTCCCGTGGCCCCGCAGCTCGTCGTCTGCGATGTGAGCTTCATCAGCCTCAAGCTGGCGCTGCCGGCGAGCCTCGCCCTGGCGGCGCCGCGGGCGGAGCTGTTGGCGCTCATCAAGCCGCAATTCGAGGTCGGCCGCCAGGGCCTGGGCAAGGGCGGCATCGTGCGCGATCCCGCCCTGCAGGAGCAAGCCTGCACCGACATCGCGACCTTTCTGGAGGCGGAGATGGGGTGGGCGGTGCAAGGGGTGACGCCGTCGCCGATCACCGGGGGCGACGGTAACCAAGAATATCTGATCGCGGCACGGGGGCCGAGATAGCGATATGATCGTGCAGCGGATATAATCGCCGCCCCTTCCCAAGCTCGAGGATCACTTTCATGCGCAATGACGAGACTTTGTCGGCCGAAGAGAAGAAGACGCTGGCCCATGGCCTGTCCCGGGTTCTGGCGGACAGCTTCAAGCTCTATCAGAAGACCCACGGGTTCCATTGGAACATCGAGGCGGCGAATTTTCACGACCTGCACCTGATGCTGGAGGAACAATATCGCGACATCTGGGATGCGGTGGACGTGATCGCCGAGCGGATCCGCGCATTGGGCCATTATGCGCCGTCGACGGCGACCGATTTCAGCCAGCTGTCGGAGATCGAGGAGGAGCGCGGCGTGCCCGAGGCCAAGGCGATGCTGAAGCAGCTGGTGGCCGACAATGAGACGGTGGTGCGGACCATGCGCGACATCCGGCCGAAAGTGGAAGAGGCCGGCGACACCGCCACCGGCAGCATGCTGGACGACCGGCTGCAGGTGCATGACAAATATATCTGGATGCTGAAGGCGACGCTGAAAGACGGCGGCAAGGGCACGAAGTCGGTGCTGGAGACGCTGACCTAGGCCGCTCAGCCGTTCTGGGCGCGGTTCAGGAGAAAATGGTCGGCGAGGACCAGGGCCATCATGGCTTCGCCGACGGGGACCGCGCGGATGCCGACGCAGGGGTCGTGACGGCCTTTGGTGACGATCTCGGTGTCCTCGCCCGCAGCCGTCACCGTATGGCGGGGGCTGAGGATGGAGGAGGTGGGCTTCACGGCGAAGCGGACGATGATGTCCTGGCCGGTGGAGATGCCGCCCAGGATGCCGCCGGCATGGTTGGAGGCGAAATCGACGGCGCCGTCGACCATGCGCATCTCGTCGGCATTGGTCTCGCCGGTGAGGCTGGCCGCCTCGAAGCCCTCGCCGATCTCGACCGCCTTCACCGCATTGATGCTCATCATGGCGGAGGCGAGATCCTGGTCGAGCTTGGCATAAAGGGGTGCGCCGAGGCCGGGCGGTGCGCCTGAGGCGATCACCTCGATGACGGCGCCGGCGGAGGAGCCGGCCTTGCGGACCTGGTCGAGATGGGCCTCCCACAGGCGGGCGGTCTCGGCATCGGGGCAGAAGAAGGGGTTGCGGGCGACCTCGTCCCAGTCCCAACGGGCGCGGTCGATCCGGTGCGGGCCGATCTGGACCAGGGCGCCGCGGATCGTGATCCCAGGCACGACCTTGCGGGCGACGGCGCCGGCAGCGACCCGGGCGGCGGTCTCGCGAGCGGAAGAGCGGCCGCCGCCGCGATAGTCGCGGATGCCGTATTTCTTCAGATAGGTGTAGTCGGCATGGCCGGGGCGGAACTTGTCGCGGATGTCGGCGTAATCCTTGGAGCGCTGGTCGGTGTTCTCGATCATCAAGGCGATGGGCGTGCCGGTGGTGCGGGGGCCGTCGCTGCGGTCATCCTCGAAGGTGCCGGAGAGGATGCGGACGCGGTCGTCCTCGCGGCGCTGGGTCGTGAAGCGCGACTGTCCCGGCTTGCGGCGATCGAGGTCGCGCTGGATATCGGCCTCGGTGAGGGACAGGCCCGGCGGGCAGCCGTCGATCACGCAGCCCAGGGCCGGCCCGTGGCTCTCGCCGAAGGTGGTCATGCGGAAGATGTGGCCGAAGCTGTTATGCGACATGAAACGGGTTCTAGGGCGCGGGAGGCCGCGCGGCAAGGGCAGGTTGATTCAGTCTGGCGGGAAACGCGGCCAAGGCCCTGGGGGAGGCGGCTGCTTGGTTAAACTTCAGTTAAAAGTTTAACGAAAGGGCGCGGCGGATTCCGGATCTCGGCCGCCGGCGCTAAGCGGTTGATCGGATTCAGAGGACGGATCCGACTCACTTTATGAACAGTTTGACTCAATTTATCAGCATCGCGCGCTAAGCGTCTGAGGGGATTCAGCGAACGGCTCAGGGGATCACGGTGTGCCGGCGCAGGGTCGCGAGGGCGTCGAGGATCGACTGCTCGGTGTCGATGGCGTCGGGAAAACCATGCTGCCGGGACTTCACGATGGAGGAGAGATCGTCCCAGTCGGCGCGGAAGAGGAAGTCGCCGAAGGTCCAGTTGGCGAGGCTGGCGAGGGGGTGCGGAGCGAGGTTGCGGGCGGTGATCAGGGCCTGCCATTCGGCGTCGGCGCCGGACATGATCGCGGCCAGGGGGGCATTGCGGACCTGGCCTAAGGGCACGGCGAAGAACTCCGCCAGACGCGGCCAGAGATTGGACCAGCGGAAATAGTCGCCATTGATGATGTTGTAGGATTGGTTGGCGCAGACGGGATCGGTCGCGGCCCAGACCATGGCGCGGGCCAGGAGGCGGGCGTCGGTCGCCTGGCTGATCGAGTGATAGCAGGCTTCGGTGCCGGGGAAATCCAAGGGCTGGCCCCGGGCGGCGCAGAGGGCGCCATAGGCGCCGAGAAGGGTGACGAGGTTGAAGGGGTAGCCCGTCGTGGGGGCGCAGACGATGTGGGGGCGCACCGTCGACCAGGTCCAGTCGCGGCCCCGCTGCAAGCGCTCCACGTCGTCGAGCTGGTCGTAATAGAAGTTGGGACCGGCATGGCGCGGATCGCTTTCCCGGGCCGGCGTGCGGTAGGGGCCGAGATGGCTGCCATACCATTTCGTGCCATGGACGAGGCTCACATGCTCCAGGGAGGGCGAGGCGGCCAGCGGCTCCAGGATATGGGCCAGCATGGCGCGATTCATGGCGGCTTCGGCGGGCGCGTCGGGATTGCTGTAGCGGGCGCAGTAGAAGAGATGGGTGACGGTGCCGAGATGCACGGCCGCTTCACGACAGGCGCGGGCGTCGGCGAGGTCGAGGGCGAGATGACGCCAGCCGGGACTTGCCGGCGGGGCCTTGCGCGACAGGCCGGTGACCGTCCAGTCGCCGAGGCTGACGAGATGATCGACCAAAGTGGTGCCGACAATGCCGAGGGCACCGGCGATCAAAGCGTGGCGGGGCATGTCATCTCCGGGTCGGGCGCAGGATGATTTCATCGAGGGCCACATGGGCGGGTTGGCGCAAGGCCCAAAGGACGCTCGCCGCCACGTCCTCCGGCAACAGATATTGCTTGAAGCGGGCGTAGAATTCCTCGGCGCGGGCCACATCGCCCTGCCAGCGGCTCAGGGCGAATTCGGTGCGCACAACGCCGGGAATGATCTCGATGAAGCGCAGGCCGGTGGCGGCATAGTCGAGGCGCAGACCCGCCATGAGGCCGTGGAGGGCATGCTTGGTCATGCCATAATCGGCCAAGCCCGCCACCGCCTCGCGGCTGACGATGGATCCGATGGCGACGAGATCACCGGCGTCACGGGCGAGCCAGGCCGGAAGCAGGATCTGCGCGAGATCGGCAAGGCTCGTCAGGTTCACCGAGAGTTTGGCGGCGAGGTCTCCCTCGTCAGCCTCATGATAGGATGTCTTGCCGCCGGCGTCGTGGCCGGCCGCATAGACGAGGGTGTCGATGGCCCAGTCGGGAGGCAGCTGGGCCATGAGGCGCGCAGCCGCCCCGGGCTCAGACAGATCGGCAGCGATGAGATGAAGGGCCTCGCCGAAGCGGGCGCTGAGAGGCGCAAGCCGTTCGATGCGGCGCCCGGTGGCGACGATGCGTGCGCCGGCTTCGAGCAAGGCTAATGCGCAAGCCTCACCGATGCCGCTGGTGGCGCCGGTGACGAGAACAGTGCGTTCAGACATTGGAGGTCTCCGGGCGCTTCGCGCGGCCAGCCGCCTGCGGGTCCACCCAGGTCTCGGGGGTGATGCCGCGGGTGCGGAGTTCGGCCTTGCGGATCTTCTGGGTGGGGGTCTTGGGCAATTCGACCATGAGCTCGATGAAGCGGGGCCGGGCAAAATCCGGCATGCGCGCCGCGCAGTGGGCGGCCAGGGTTGCGGCGTCGCACGCACTGCCGGTTTTCACGACCACACAGGCCTTCACCTCCTGCTCAAGAGCATCATAAGGGGAGGCGACGCCGATCACCGCGACCTCGGCGACGTCGGGATGGCTGCGCAGAACCTCCTCGACCTCGAAGGAGGAGATGTTCTCGCCGCGACGGCGGATCGCGTCCTTGGCGCGATCCAGGAAGAAGAAATAGCCCTCGTCATCGCGGCGCATGACGTCGCCGGTGTGGAACCAGAGGTTGCGCCACGCTTCTAGGGTCGACTCGGGGCGATTGTGATAGGCGAGCATGGTCGTCCAGGGCTTCTTCGGGCGCACGACGAGCTCGCCGGGGGTGCCGGTGGGAACCTCCTCGTCGGTTTCGGGATCGACGAGGCGGGCCTCGAAGCGGTCGGCGACGATACGCCCGCAACTGCGGGGACGGCGGGGCTCGTGGCGCGGATGAAACAGCGGGCAGTTGAGCTCGGTCGAGCCGTAGAGTTCGATCAGCTGGACACCGAAGCGGCGCTCGAAGCGGGGCCCAAGCTCGGGCGAAGTCGGGACGGCGGTGGCGATGCGCAGGGCGGTGTCCGCATCGCCGGGGTCCTCGGGCTGCTTCAGAATGAACTCGACCATGACGCCGAGGAGATTGGTGGCCGTCACCTTGTGCTCGCGAATATGGGCAAGCCAGCGGCTGGCGCTGAATTGGGGACTGAGCACGATCTCGGTCTCGAGGATCAGCGCGCCGAGCACGCCGAGCAGCAGGGCGTTGGCGTGGAAGAGAGGCAGGCAGGAATAGAGGACATCGCGGGAGGTCAGCCCAAGCTGATCGATATAGACGTCCGGATTGGCGCGCAGCTGGCCATGGGGCATGACTACGCCCTTGGAGCGGCCGGTGGTGCCGGAGGTGTAGATGATGGCGCCCGGATCGCGCTCCGTCACGGTGATGGCAATGGAGCGGGCGGGAGCGAGGAGCAGGTCGGCGAAATGGAGGTGCTCCACGGTCGCAGGGAGCGCAACGGAGGGGGCGCCGTCGGGGACCTCGATGACGGTGTGCAGGGTGGGCGCCTCGGGCAGGATGGCTGCGATCGATGGCAGGTGAGCGGTGGCGGCGACGATGATCGCAGCGCCCGAATCCCTCACGATATGGGCGAGATAGTCGCCGACATAGGCGGTGTTGACGGTGACGATGACGGCGCCGAGGCGGTTCGTCGCAAACCAGGCCTCGATGAATTCGGGCATCGAGGGAAGCATCAGCAGGAGGCGGTCGCCGCGGGCGAGACCGAGTTCGGCAAAGGCCGCGGCGAGGCGGCGGGAGACCTGCTCGATCTCGCCATAGCTGCGGCTTGCGCCGGTGGTCAAAGTGAGGAAGCGGCGGTCGGGCAGGCGGGAGGCGCGCTCCTCGATCAAGGCGGGAAGGGCGAGCGTCATGAGGCGGGTCCTTCGAGACGCGCCCTGCGGCCGCTCCTCAGGATGAGGGCTTTCTTATAACTGTCATCCGGGGCTTGACCCGGAATCCCCGAGCCGCATGGGGTCCCTGGCCGCATAGGGCCCCCGAGCCGCATGGGGTCCCGGCGCTGCGCAGCACCGCTGCGCGCTGCGGCGCGTCCGGGATGACGTCCTTCGCTACACGGGATGAGGGCTTTCCCGTGGAGCACGAGATCCCGGGTCTGCCCTGCAGCACTCCCTGCTGCAGGGCGTCGGGGATGACGGGGGAACGGGGGACTCCGAGGGGAGAGTGCGGGCGAGACGGCCAAGCGTGAGATCCTAGATCATGTGCAGCGCACCGGAGAATGCGGGCTGCGGGGCATCATGCTGAGGGCGTTCGATGGTGGGGTCGATCGCGGGGAAATCCGGCCACTCCGCCAGGCCCGGGGTCTGCGCGTTCAGCAGGGGTCGCAAGGCGCCCAAGGCCGAAACGCGATCGCCGTCATTGGCCTCCATCAGCTGCTGCCAGGCTGCGGGAGCAAGCTTCACCTGGATGAGGGAGGAGGGGAATCCGAAAACATCCGTGGTGCCGGTTCCAACAAGCACTTCGGGAACGGCGAAGACATAGGTCTCTTGTCCGGATTTATACTCTCCCTGGACCTTGACGACCGGCGTGGAGGGTCCGCCTGCGGGCGCCTCTCCCACGAGATCGAAACGGTCGTGATAGGGATCGAAGCCCAGGACGGTCTGATCCAGATCATCCTGGTCCAGAGGCACGTGCACCGTCTCGGACTCCTCGTCGTCCAGGTCGAGCTTCAGCCGACGCGTCTGGTAGGGGCCGGGCTTCGTCAGGGTCACCGAAACGTCCTCTTCCTCATAGCGCGCCTTCATGGAGGCATAGTCCGGCTTCGACGCTGCAGTTCGGGTCATGAGTCATCTCCTTCACATCGGCCACGGTCAAGCGTGGAGGAGATAGAGTGGTGCGCAGTCGCGTCGCCGTCGGGGTCGATTTGTGACCGGTGAGGTCCATTTCTGCAACCGTGTGCGGTCACCGCGCCGTCATGCCACCATCGACGGGGAGCATCACGCCGGTGATCATGCGGGCCTCGTCGCTGGATAGGAAGACGGCGGCGGCGGCGACGTCGTCGAGGCCGATCAGGCGCTGCATGGGCACACCCGCTCCGAACTTCGCGAGGAAGGCCTCTTCATCGCCGGTTCGCCGGCCGATCTCACGCATCAGGGGGGTATCGATGGGGCCGGGGCAGAGGGCGTTGACGCGGATGGGCACGGGGGCGAATTCGAGAGCGATCGCGCCGACGAGGCCGCCGATGCCGTGCTTGGAGGCGGCATAGGCCGTGAAGCCCGCGCGGACCATGATGGACTGGATCGAACCAGTGAACAGGATCGAGGCATTGGCGCCGGACTGGGCGGCCTCGCGCAGGGCCGGGACCGCGGCCTGGGCCATGAGGAAGGGGCCGGTGAGATTGGCGTCGATCACCTTGCGGAACTCGCCCGCCGGGATCGATTCGACGCCGCCCTGCTGCGGCACGCCGGCATTGTTGTGGAGGATGTGCAGGGCGCCGAATTCGGAGACGGCCCGGGCGACGGCCTCCTGGCACTGGGCCTCGTCGGTGTGGTCGGAGACCAGCCAGCGGGCCTGTCCGCCGAGCTCGCCGGCAACCGCGCTCACCTTGTCGGCGGCGAGGTCGGTGAGCAGCAGGCGGGCGCCCTCGCGGGCGAAGTAACGCGCGGTGGCGGCGCCGATGCCGGAGCCCGCGCCGGTGATGATGGCGATCTTGCCGTCGAGACGACCCATGAGTTCAGCCTTTCGGTTCGAGTTTGGCCGCAGTGCCGCCCGCCAGGCGGCCGGAAGTGAAGGCCCAGCCGAGATGGTGGCCATGGCCCTCCAGGAGGAGCCCGCCCTGGCCGGTCGAGCCCGCGCCATAAAGGCCGCGGATGGGCGTGCCGTCGCGGCGCAGGATCTCGAGCGTGTCGGAAACGCGCACGCCGCCATCGGTGTAGACGACGAAGGCATGGAGCGGGCCCAGGGCATGGACGGGGCCGGACGCTGCTTTCAAGGTTTCTGCCAGCGCCTGGGGCGAGGCGCCGATCCGGGCGGCCAGGGCCGCGGGCGTCTCAGCCTGGTGGCAGAGCTCGGGCCGGGTGCGGCGGTAATCGGCGAGATAGGCGTAAGCGACGCCAGGTGCGGTCGAGACGAAATTCGGCCAGCTGTCATAGCGCCGGGCCAGAGCGTCGTCGAAGACGATGTAGGCGGTGTTGTCCGGGGTCGCGGCCACCGCGTCGCCGGGGCTGCGGCCGGCCAGCGTCAAGGCCTCGCCGTCGCGGCCGACGAGAAGGGCGCCATTGGCGAAGAGGCTGCGCTCAGGCGCCAGGACCGTCGTCATGAACCCCATGACGAAGGGGCGGATCACGCTGGCGGGCATGCGCTCCAGGCCCCAGCGCATGAAGCGGGTGAGGGAAGGGGCTGGCGGAATGCGCTGGTAGAGGGGCCGGCTGCGGGGCGGCTCGAAGCGCAGGACGGGGCCGAGCGCCAGGTCGCCATTGAGGATCTCGCCGCCGATCGCCTCGACCATGCGCTGGCAGTCGCCGGTGGCGGTGGGGTTGACGGCGGGGACCGGCCCCAGGGCCTCGGAGACGAGGGCTGCCTTCATCTCGGCATTGCCGCTGTAGTCGCCGCCGGCAAGGACGATACCGCGACGGGCCGACACGCGAGTGAGGGTGCCTGCGATCTCGGCCTCGATGGCGGTCGCCCGGTCGCCGTCGAAATGGATGCGGACGGCCTTGGCGTTGACGCGGATGTCGACGCCGAGAATGCGGGCGCGGCGGGCGAGGTGATAGATATAGGCGCGGGAATTGGGCAGCACATTGTGCATGCGCGGCTTGGTGTGGGGCGGCTCCTCCATGGGGCCCAGAAACTCGACCCCCATGGCGCGCAGCCAGCGCACCGTCTCGGGCACATTGTCGACGAGGAGCCGGCGCAGACCGAGATTGTCACGATTGGCCAGGGAGCCGGCGAGCTTGCCCATGTCCTCGAAATGGCTGTCGGGATGATCGACAATGCCGCGGGCGCGCTGATGGGCGGTGCCGGTTGCGGTGATGGAGCCCACGGACCAGCGGGTGCTGCCGCCGGGCTCCGGGTTCTTCTCCAGGAGGATCACGTTCGCGCCGGCTTCGGCTGCCCCCACCGCAGCGGCGAGGCCGGAGCCGCCGCCGCCGACCACCACCACGTCGGCCGTGATCTCGGGCACCGCCGTCATACCGCCAGATGCGCCATGACCTGGGCCTCGTCGGCCTTGGCCTGTTCGACCGTGCCGCTATAGACGATGGCGCCGCGGTTCATGACATAGACGTCGTCGGCCACATTATGGGCGAAATGCATGTCCTGGGCCGCCAGCAGCATGGTCAGGCCCTCCTGCTTGAGGCGGATGATCGCCTGCTCGAGGGTGCGGACCATGAGCGGCGACAGGCCCTCGGTGGGCTCGTCGAGCAGGAGCAGGCTGGGACAGCCCATGAGGGTGCGGGCGATGGTGAGCATCTGCTGCTGGCCGCCGCTGAGAAATCCGCCCTGGCGCTCGCGGAACTCCTGCAAAGCGGGGAAGACCTCGAAGGATTTGTCGAGGGACCAGGCGATGCCGTTGGGGTTCCTGCGCTCGGCGATGAGCAGGTTCTCCTCCACCGTGAGGTCGGGGAAGATGCGGCGCTCCTCGGGGACGTAGCCGAGGCCGAGGCGTGCGATCTTGAAGGGGGGCAGGCGGTTCAGGGGCTTGCCCTCGAAGGTCACCGTGCCGGCGGCGGGCGGGGTCAGGCCCATGATGGTGCGCAGGCAGGTGGTCTTGCCGACGCCGTTGCGGCCGATGATGCAGGCGGAGCGGCCCTTGGCGAGGCTCAGGGAGACGCCGAAGAGGATCTGCGAGACGTCGTAGAAGGTGGCGAGGTCGCGGCATTCAAGCATGTCCGGACTCTCCCAGATAGACTTCCTGGACGCGGGGGTTGGCGCGGACATCGGCGGGGGCGCCATCGGCGATCTTCGTGCCCTGATGCATGACGGCGATGCGGTGGGCCAAGGCGAAGACCATGTCGATGTCGTGCTCGGTGAAGAGGAGGCTGACGCCGTCGCGGGCGTTCAGATCCTTGATGACGTCGATCACCAGGGACCGCTCGGCACCGCTCATGCCGGCGGTGGGCTCATCCAGCAGGACGACGGAAGGGTTGCCGGCCAAGGCGATCGCAAATTCGAGGCGCTTGCGGTCGCCGGCGGCGAGCTCGCCGGCGTAGCGGTGGCCGCGATCGCCCATGCGCACCTGATCGAGCAGGCGCGCGATCTCGGTGTCCAGCATGCGGCTGGCCGGGCGCAGGAAATCGCGGCACAGGCCGCGGCGGGCGAGAAGGGCGATGCGCACATTCTCGATGGCGGTGAGACGCGGGAAGATCGAGGTGATCTGGAAGGAGCGGGCGATGCCCAGATGCACGAGGCTGTGGGGCCGGAAACCGACGATGCTGGCGCCGTTGTAGCGGACGTCGCCTTCATTGGGCTGGAGCGCGCCGGAGGCCATGTTGAGGAGAGTGCTCTTGCCGGCGCCGTTGGGACCGATGAGGGCGAGGATCTCGCCCTTGGACAGAGCCAGGGTCATGTCGGAGACGGCCTTGAAGCCGCCGAAGGTCTTGGTGACCCGGTCGAGCTCGAGGACTGCGGTCATGACGAGGTCCCCGCGGCAGGCTTGGCGGTGGGCTCGACGGCAGGGGGTTCGGACGCGGCAGGCGGCTGGCGCTTGCGGCTGCGACCGAAGAGGGTGCCGACGATGCCCTCAGGCAGGAACAGGACAAGCAGCAGGACGACGACGCCGAAGACCATGAGCGGGTATTCGGTATAGCTCGCCACGAAGAAGTTGAGGATCGTGAACAGGGCAGCACCGACGGCGGGGCCGAAGAAGGTGTGCATGCCGCCGGCCAGGGTCATGAGCACGGGTTCCGCCGATTGCGGCCAGAACAGCAGCGAGGGGAAGGCCATCTGGTGGAAGGAGGCCTGCAGCGCCCCGGCGACGCCGGTCAGAGCGCCGGAGATCGTGAAGGCTGCCAGCTGATAGAGGCGGATGTTCAGGCCGATGAAGCTCGCGCGCTGCGGGTTTTCGCGGATGGCGGAAAGGGCGGCCCCAAAGGGCGAGCCGACGATCAGGCGGATCAGGATGATGCAGCCGGTCACGATGACGAGCGCCATGTAGTAGAAATTCGTCGTGTTGAAGAGATAGTCGGGCGGCATGACGGGCGCGCCATTGTCACCGCCGGTGAAGGAATACCAGCCGGCGACGATGGCGAAGATCAGCTGCGAGAAGGCGAGCGTGAGCATGGCGAAATACATGCCCGAGACGCGAACGGTGAAGAAGCCGATGGCCAGGGCGAAGAGGCCAGCCACCAGGGGGGCCACGAGAATGCCGATCTCGATGGGCCAGCCCAGATGCATCTGGACCAGGGCGACCGTATAGGCGCCGAGACCGTAGAAGGCGGCATGGCCGAAGGAGAGCAGCCCCGTCTGGCCGAGGACGAGATTGTAGCTCATGGCGAAGAGGGCGGCGATGAGCACGTCGACGGTGAGGAAGAGATTGCTCTCGTCGATGAGGAAGGGCAGGACGGCCAGGACGATCAGCAGGAGGGTGTAGAAGACCGGGCCGCCGCGGGTGGTGAGGCTCTGCATCAGACGCGCCTCCCGAGCAGGCCTTGCGGCCGCAGCAGAAGCACGGCGCAAAGCGCGATGAAGATGAAGGCGATGGCCAGGCGCGGGGCGACCATGATGCCGAGAGCCTGGACGATGCCGATGATGAGGGCGGCCAAGAAGGCGCCCGGGATCGAGCCGCTGCCGCCGATGATAACGACGGCGAAGCTCTCGATGATGATCGAATCGCCAATGCCCAGCGATACCGAGCCGATGGGCGCGGCGAGCGCACCGCCGAGACCCGCCAGGGCAGCGCCGAGGCCGAAGACGAGCGTATAGAGCTTCGGCACGTTGATGCCGAGAGCGCCGACCATCTCGGGGTCGACCACCGCGGCACTCAAGGTGCGGCCGAAGCGGGTGCGCTCGATCATCAGGCTCAGGAGAATGGCGATGACCACGCCCATGGCGATGACGAGCAGATAGTAAGTCGGGAAGGGGCGTCCGAGGATGTCGATGCTGCCGCTCAGGAAGGGTGGGTAGCCGATGGAGCGATAGGCGCCACCCCAGAACATCTTGATGCCGTCGGCGATGATCAGGGTCATCGCGAAGGTCATGATCAGCTGGTAGAGGTGCTCACGGTCGGCGATGCGGCGCAGCAGGAGATATTCGAAGGCGAGGCCAAAGGCACCGATCAGCAAGGGACCGACGATCAGGGAGGCGACGAAGCCGAGATTCGAGGCGCCGACATAGTTGGTGACCGCGAAAGCCAGGAAGGCTGCGAGCATATAGAAGGAGCCATGGGCGAAATTGGCGATCCGGAGCACCCCGAAGATGAGGGTCAGACCGGAGGCGACGACAAAGAGGATCATGCCGCGGCTGATCCCGCTCAGGAGCTGGATGATGATGTCAGTCCACATGCGATCCCTGGTCGACGCGATCCTTCGAGACGCGGCCTCGCGGCCGCTCCTCAGGATGAGGTTAGTAATGCGGCCCGAAGGCCGCTCCTCAGGATGAGGATAGTGATGCGGCCTCGCGGCCGCTCACTGTGACGTTCCCGGGCGGGCCCGGGTTCCCAGGGGCCAAGGGCTTCGCGCTTCCCTTGTGGTCCTGGATCCTCGGGTCAAGCCCGAGGATGACGAAGAAGAGGGCCCGAGGATGACGAAGAAGGGACCTGACGGAGTTCTCAGCCGCCCTTGCGCTGGGCCAGGATCTCCTCAGGGGTCGGCATCACGGTTTCGGCCGGGATACGCTTGATGTCCACGAGGCCCTTGAAGGGAAGGCCTTCGACCTTACCCGTCGTTCCCAGGAAAGAGGGAACGTTGCCCTGATGGTCGACTTCGCGGAAGACAACCTCGCCCTGCAAGCCATCAAATTTCAGCTTCTGAATGGCTGCAGACACCGCATCGGAGTCACCAACATTGGTGTCCTTGATGCCTTGCGCGAGGATCATCATGCCGTCATAGCCCATGACCGCCCAATCGGAGGGGTAATGGCCGAACTTGTCGGTGAACTTCTTGATGAAGGCATCCATCTTCTCACTCTTGGTGCCGAAGGCGGGGGCGTACATCTGGCCGATCACGCCATCGGGCATGTCGTCACCCAAGGCGACAAGATCGTCGGTGAAGAGAAGGGTGGCGAACTTGGTCTTCTCAAAGAGACCATAAGGCTTGGCCTGCTTGATGAAGGCGATGAGGTCGGCGCCCCAGAGATAAGAGAAGATGATGTCCGGCTGGGCCGACATCAGCTGGGTGATGTAAGGCGTGAAATCCGGCTCGCCGAGCTTGGGCCATTGCTCGCTGATGATCTTGGCCTTCGGGTTCACCTTCTCCAGCCAAGCGCCGAAATATTTCACGGCCTGGTGGGAGGCTTCGTAGTCACCGCCGATGAAGGCGATCTTCTCATTGTCCTGGCCGATGCCTTCGGCCATGGCGCGGGCCAGCATGGTGCCGGAGGGAACGATGGTGAAGAAATAGGGGTGGAAAAGCTCGCCGACGAGGCGGGGCGTGTTCGGGATCGTCATGACAACGATCTTCTTATACTGCTTGGCGACGCCGGTCACCGCGACGCCGACGGAACTCGCGTCAGGGCCGATCAGATAATCGATCTTCTCGCGGACGATGAGATCGCGGGTGAGGCTGGAGCCAAGCTCCGGCTTCAGCTTCGAATCGCGCACCAGGAGCTCGAGCTTGCGGCCATTGATGCCGCCGGCCTCATTGATCTCGTCAATGGCGAGCTGAACCGAATCGACCTGAGCCCGGGCATAGGTCGCAGCAATGCCGGTGAGGTCCGTGGTGAGGCCGATCTTGATCGGCGGCTCATCGGCACTCACGCCGGTGGTCGACAGTCCAAACAGCGTAACGGCGGCACCCATGACAGTGCCCAACATGCCGCGACGCGACACAGAATAGAAAGTCATTCACATCCTCCCGAGTTCAACGCTCTTCGCGGCGCTTCGCCAGACAAAGGCGAGCGAACACCCTTATCTCGTTGCCGGTCTGTCCGACAACAGGTCAAATCTTATCCGAATCGTTTGCGGGCGCAAGAGGGTTTCGAAGGAGGGGTGCTGCCTGTGATCCCGGGTCTGCGGTCCTTCGAGGCGCAGCCTTTGGCTGCTCCTCAGGATGAGGGGGTTTCCCCTGCCGGACGGGGTCCCGGGTCTGCGCAGCACCACTAACGTGCTGCAGCGCGCCCGGGATGTCCTCCGAGACGGCCCTACAGGCCTCCTCAGGATGAGGGCTGTCCATGCCATGCCTCGAAAAGGGGAGCGTTGACCGTTTGTCCGACAAGGCTATAGTCCATGCGCAGTGCCGCAGACTTTGGAGTGCCGGATGGCCGATCCCATGTTCGACAAGCTCACCGTCAACCCGGCCTATCGGGTGGTGGCGGAGGCGATCGAACGCAACATCCTGATGGGACGGCTCAAAACCGGGGACCGGCTGCCCTCCGAAATGGAGCTGGCCAAACAGTTCGGCGTGCATCGCTCCACCGTCAGGGAGGGGATCCGCCTGCTGGAGCAGAGCGGGCTGGTGTCGCGATTCGGGCGGACGACGCTGGAGGTGACGCTGCCGCATTTCCAGGACCTCGCCAGCCGGGCCTCGCGGGCGCTGTCCATGCACAAGGTGAGCTTCCAGGAATTATGGGAAGCCTCCATGCTCACCGAGCCGGCTGCGGCGGAGATGGCCGTCGACAACGTGACCGAGGACGAATTCGCGCGGCTGAACGAGAATGTGCGCGCGATGGCGGACAGCGCTCCGGATACGGACGAATTCGTGCGGCTGGATACGGAGTTCCACGACCTGCTGGCCATGGCGGCCGGCAACAAGGTCATCGCCATGATGCGCGAGCCCGTCAGCCTGCTGTTCCTGCCGGCCGGGCGGATCATCCTGCCGCGGCTCAAGACCTATGACCGGGTGGTCAAGGCACATGAGGAAATCCTGGCGGCGATCGGGGCGCGGGACAAGGCCCGGGTGCGGGAGTGGATGCATCGCCACATGAGCGACTTCAGACGCGCCTATGTGCGCACCGGGCTCGACCTCGACCAACCCATGCAGATGCCGGAAAGCGCGCTGACGCCGCAGAGACCGGAGTAACGAAACGGCCAAGGCCTAAGCCGTCGAGGGGGCAAGCGAGTGGGACCACTTTCCGGATATAAAATCATCGAAATGGCCGGCATCGGGCCGGCACCCTTCTGCGGCATGCTGCTGGCGGATATGGGCGCGGAGGTCATTCGCCTCGACCGGGCGGAGAGCGCCGATCTGGGGCTGGATCTCGGACCTGATCCGCGCTTCGGCGTGCTGGGCCGGGGCAAATCGTCCATCGCCCTCAATCTGAAGACGGATCAGGGGCGGGCGCTGGCGCTGGAGCTCATCGCGCAGGCGGATGCGCTCATCGAAGGCTTCCGCCCCGGGGCCATGGAGCGGCTAGGGCTGGGGCCCGACGCCTGCTGGGCCGTCAATGAGCGGCTGGTCTTCGGCCGGGTGACGGGATGGGGCCAGGACGGCCCCCTGGCGCTGCGGGCGGGGCATGATCTCAACTATATCGCGCTCTCGGGGGTGCTGCATGCCATCGGTCCCACCGAGGGGGCGCCGGTGGCGCCGCTCAACCTCGTCGGGGATTACGGCGGCGGCGCCATGCTGCTCGCCGTGGGCGTGCTGGCCGCCCTGCTGGAGGCGAAATCCTCCGGCAAGGGGCAAGTGGTGGATGCCGCCATGATCGAGGGCTCAGCCCTCCTGATGGCCCCCGTCCACGGGATGCTGGCGCGGGGGCTCTGGCAGGAGGCGCGCGGGCGCAACATCCTCGATGGCGGCGCACCGTGGTACCGGCCCTATCAGACGAAATGCGGCAACTACATCTCCATCGGCGCCATCGAAGGGCGGTTCTATGCGGAGCTGTTGCAGCGGCTGGGACTGGAAGACGAAACGCTGCCGGCGCGCGAGGACATAGCGGGACATGCCACGCTGGAGCAGCGCTTCGCGGAGGTGATCGCAGGCAAGACGCGGGAGGAATGGTGCGCGATCTTCGAGGGAAGCGATGCCTGCTTTGCGCCGGTCTTATCCATGTCGGAGGCCTATGTGCATCCGCATAATGCGGCGCGGGGGGTCTTCGTCGAACAGCAAGGCGTGCCGCAGCCGGCGCCGGCGCCGCGGTTCAGCCGGACGGCGAGCGCCATCGGCGGACCACCGCCGGCGGATGGCGCCCAGGGGGAAGAGGTGCTGCGCCGGCTCGGGCGGTCGGATGCGGAGATCCGGGCGCTGGTCGAGGCGGGCGTGGTGAAGGGCTAAGCCCGGGCCTTCGTCGCGGCCCCGGCGTCAGCTCGACAGAGGTGCGGGATTTGGCGACGATGGGGGCGGGAGGATCTCGGGCTCCTCGTGCTGGCCGCCATTGCCGATGGTCTTGATCGGCAGCGGTGGTGCCTTGCCGTGCTTGTCCTCGCCCATATACAGCGTGATGTGAGGGAAGGGGATCTCGATGCCGCGGGCGTCGAAGACTTCCTTGATCAGCTCGTTATAGGTGCGGCCGGTGCCCCAATGCTGGCCCGGCATGGTCTTGATGCGGGCGCGCACCATGACTGCCGAATCACCGAAGCCGGTGACGCCATGCATGTCGAGGGGGCCGATGATGTGGTCCTTGTGGCTGGTCTGCAGCAGCTTGTCGAAGGCCTCCTGCATGGCCTCCTTCACTTCCCCGATGTTCTCGCGATAGGCGACGCCGATCTCGGCCACATGGAAGGAGAAGCCCTTCATCATGTTGGAGACGGAATCGACCGAAGAGAAGGGGATCAGGTGCAAGGTGCCGTCGAGGGAGCGGATCGAAACGGAGCGGATCGTGAGGCGCTCGACGACGCCAGAGAAGGAGCCGAGGCTAACGACGTCACCCTCGTTCATGGCATTCTCGAACTGGATGAAGGCCCCGGTGATGATGTCCTGAACGAGCTTCTGGGCGCCGAAACCAATGGCCAGGCCGAGGACGCCGGCACCGGCGAGCAAGGGGGCGATGTTCACGCCGATCTGGGCGAGCGCGAGCATCAGAATGATCACGCATAGGGCAATGGTGAAGGCGTTGCGGAACAGAGACAGGAGCGTGCGCTCCCGGGCGGTGGGCACCTTGCCGTAATTCGGATTGAGGCGGTATTCGACCCAGGAGGAGACGCCCAGATAGATCGCGATACCCACCAGGATGATCAGGGCGGCGGACATGACCGAGCCGGTGACGTGCTGGCCGGCGTCGGAGGCGATCCAGCTGATGAAGTCGATGAGGCCCCAGACATGGGCGATGGCCACGATCACGCCGATGAGGACGATGGTGCGCACCACCTGCAGCACCCGGGGGACGAAGGCGTTGAGGCGCCGCTCGAGCAAAGGCAGGCGCTCGCGGAGATCATCGGGGACGCGCAGGCCGACGGAGACGAAGCGGGTGGTGAAGGCGATGACGACAGCGCCGATCGCCACCGCGATGAGGCTCTGAACCGTGGCCGCGATCATGAAGGACAGGGCCTCCATGGGATTGGCGAGCCAGGTCACGAACAGCGCCACGAGATAGAGGATGGCGATGATGTGCCAATAATTGCCGAGAAAGGCCAGGGTGCGCGACAGGAGGCCGTCGCGGCCCATCTCGGCACGGCGACACAAGACGGCGCGCACGCGGTCGCGATTCTGCAGGACGATGACCACGGCCATGGTGATGACCGTGAACATGACCAGGATGCGCAGGGCCTGGGCCGCTTCATGGGACACGCTGGTGCTGACGATGGGGGCTGCGAACATGAAGGTGTAGCCCAGCATGGAGACGATGCGGCTGAGCCAGAAATACCAGTAGGTGGCGCTGGTGTCGGAGAGCGGAAGGAAGCGCAAAGACGGGCGGTCGGGCTCGAGCACCGAACGCATGAGGACCTTGAAGAGCTCGACCACGAGAAAGGCATTGAGCAACAGGGTCTGGTTTATGCCCAGGCGGCCTCCCCAGCCGCCGATGTTCAGGGCGATGACGTAGCCCGCACCCCAGGCGAGCACCACGCCGAGCGCATCGACCAAAGTGGCCACCGTCAGCCACATCGCGCTGGCAAGCCATCCGCCGCCGGTCGAGCGCCGGGCGACCATGGCCTGGACTCGATCGGTTACGAGGCGGACGATGAGAAAGGCCACAAACAGGCCCAGACCCACCAGGGCCACGTCGCTGATGGCGTTCCAGAGGCGGGTGAAATTGGTCTCCGTGGTGCCGGCGAAGACCTCACCGGTTTCGACGAAGAGCTTGCCCAGGCCCTGGGCAATGGCCACGCCCTGCTCAGCCACCATTCGGGTGTATTCGGCGACCTGACGCGCGACCGTGGGGTCGACGGTGGCCTCGGCCGCCTCCGCCTTCTCCTTCGCCACCGCCTCGGCCGTCTGAGCCTTCAGGCTCTCGATCAGGGCGGCGCGGGCCTTGTCGTCTTCAAGAAGCCGGATGAGGTCGGACACCGTGGCGGTGCCCGGAGGCGGCTCGGCGGCGGGGGTCGCACTTTCCTGCTGAGCGGGGATCGTGATCTGGGCGGCCGCCGGGGCGGCGATGAAAAACAATCCGAGGATCAACAGGGTCAGCAGCCGCATGCCGGGGCATTCTCCGTCTGTCAGGGCGTTCCGGTTCGGTGTTCAGGGGGTATGGGGTGCCGAAACGCTGCTGTCAACCTTTCGGGGGAGGGACGAGGGGCAGAATGCCGCGCTGCAGAAAGGTGGCAAAGAGACGTCGCCGTGGCATGGTCCGCCGCTGTTTCCATGGTGACGAGGTCCCATCCGTGACGTTCTCCTGCCTGCGCCAATGCGGTCTTGCCCTGATGATGTCGATGGCCGCCATACTGCCCGGCCTGGCTGAAACCGCCGAGCCCGGAACGGCCGAACCCGGAACGGCCGAGCCCGGAACGGCCAATCCACCGCCCGAGGTGACGGCGGACGCGCTCTCGCTGTCGACGGTCTTCAAACCCATGGAGCGGATCTGGGGCATCGACTTCCTTCCCGACGGGCGGGCGATCGTCACGGAACGGCCGGGGCGGCTCTCGATCCTGGGCAAGCCGGGGGATAAGCCGATCCCGATCGAAGGCGTGCCTGCGGTGTTCGTGCTGAACCATGCCGGGCTGCTCGACGTCCATCTCGATCCACACTTCAAGGACAACCAGCTCCTCTATCTCTCCTATGTGGTGGGAAGCGACGATTCCTCCTCGATGCGGCTCATGCGGGCGCGCCTCGACGGCCATAAGCTGGCCGATGCGAAAATCATCTATGAGGCCGGTCCCTTCGTTCCGGGATCGGAGAATTGGGGCGGGCGGATCGCCATCGACGGCCAGGGCTTCCTGTTCCTGTCGCTCGGCGACCGCCTGCAGGATTGGTGGCGCGCCCAGGATCTGAGCCAGTCCTGGGGCAAGATCATCCGCATCCGGACGGACGGGGCGATCCCCGAAGACAATCCGTTCGCCCATGTGCCCGGCGCGCGCAAGGAGATCTGGTCCTACGGCCATCGCAACCCGCAAGGGCTGGCGATCGATCCCAAGACCGGCACCCTGTGGGAGGTCGAACACGGGCCGCAGGGAGGCGACGAGGTCAACATCATCAAGCCGGGCCGCAATTATGGCTGGCCGGTCATCACCTATGGCATCGGCTACGACAATGCCAAGGTCGGGATCGGCACCCATGCGCCGGGACTGGAGCAGCCCGTCTACTATTTCAAACCCTCCATCGCGACGTCGGGTCTCGAGATCACCCAGGAGGGAAGTCCCTGGGGCCATGCCCTCTGGGTTGGGGGGCTCGCAACGGAGATCCTGGTGAAGCTGACGCTGGAGGGGGAACGGGTGACGGGGGAGGAGCGGTTCCTGGAAGGGGAAATCGGCCGCGTACGGGTGGTGAGGGCGGCACCGGACGGCTCGCTCTATCTGGGGGCGGATGAGGATGAGAGCGGGGTCTATCGGGTGGCGCCGAAGCAGTAGGCGGGGGAATCCTTCGAGACGGCCCTTTGGGCCTCCTCAGGATGAGGCTTCGAGACGCGCCCTGCGGGCGCTCCTCAGGATGAGGGGGGCTTTTGGCTGTCATCCCGGGCTTGACCCGGGATCCCCGGCGGCATGGGCTCTTCGAGTCGCATGAGGTCCCGGCTCTGCGCAGCACCGCTACGCGCTGCGGCGCGTCCGGGATGACGGGTTGTGGGGGCGGCATGGGGTCCCGGATCTGCGCTGCGCTCCGTCCGGGATGACGGGTGTGGTGGGGGGTCTTGTTCTGCTGTCATCCCGGGCTTGACCCGGGATCCCTGGCAGCATGGGGTCCCGGATCTGCGCTGCGCTGCGTCCGGGATGACGGGTGTGATGGGGCCTGAGTTCTTGGCGGTCCCGGACTGCGCTGCGCTTCGTCCGGGATGACAGGGTATGGAGGGGGGGGTCCCGTTCGAATCAGGTCTTTACGATGAGGGCGTCGACGGCCGTGGCTCCTTGCGGGCGGACCATCAGGGGGTTGACGTCGAGTTCCAGCAGGGTGTCGCGGTTGGCGGCGGCGTAGTCGGCAACCGCCATGATGGCGGCGACGGTGGCAGCGAGGTCGCCTTTTGGGCGGCCGCGAAATCCGTCCAGGAGTGTGAAGCTCTTCAGGCGGCGGACGGCTCGCTCGACGGCCTCAGGGGTGGTGGGAAGGAGCAGGCGTTCGGCGTCACGCATCAGCTCGACCAGGATCCCGCCCGCGCCGATCACCAGGACGAGGCCGAAGAGAGCATCGCGCTTCACGCCGACGATGAGCTCGGCGACCGCATCGGTGAGCATGGGCTCGAGGAGGAATTCATCCAAAGTGAGGCCGGGGCGGGCGGCCTCGACGCGCGACTTCATCGCCTGGGCCGCCTCGAGCACCGCTGCGGCATCGGACAGGTTTAAGGCGACGCCGCCGACTTCGGTCTTATGGGCGAGGTCGTCATGGAGGGCCTTCAGAACGAAGGGGCCCGCCATGGAGGCTGCGGCGGCGGCAAGGGTCGCAAGAGTGGCCGTGCGTCCCGGAGGGATGGGCAGGCCGAATTCGGCGAGCGCCCTTTTGCTGTCGCGCTCGTTGAGGGTGTGGCCGCCCGCCGGGTCGAGCGGCGCACAGGCAAAGGGGAGATCGATGCGGCGCCTGGTGCGGCTGCGCTCGGCGAATTCTGTCCAGGCGCCGAGGACGGGACCGGCGTCGTGGAGGCCCTGGAGCGGCAGGAGGCCTTCGGCAATGACCATGCGGCGCATGGGCTCGGGCATGGATTCGGGGTTCACCGAGGCCACGGCGCCGGGGATGCCGGTGACCCGCGCGGCGGTGCCGATGGAGCGGACCATGGCCTGGTGGGCCGGATCGACGGGGGCGCCCGGCTCGAGGCGGCCATGGTCGATGACCAGGACGGCCTGATCATAGTTTCGCGACATCATTTCGGTGAACATGGGGGTGAGCAGATTCTCCTGGCCCCAATAGCCGGCGGTGAAGTCGAGAGGGTTGGAGCAGTGGCCGTAATCCGGCAGGATCGCCTCGACGGCCTCAATTTGAGCCGCGTCGGGAGGCGGCAGCTCCAAACCAGCGGTCGTGAAGAAATCGGCCGACATGCCGTTGTCGCCGCCGGAGCTGGAGAAGACCGTCAGGCTGCGCCCCTTGGGCTTGGGCCAGAGGGAGGCGGTCTTCAGGAGCTCGAGAAACTGCGGCACCGAGGCGGTCTGCATGATGCCGAGGCGGTCGAAGAGGGCATCATAGAGCTCGTTCTGGCCGGCCAGGGAACTCGTGTGGCTCGCGGCCAGCTGGGCGCCGAGCTCGGAGGTGCCGACGCGCAAGGCGACGAGGGCCATGTCGCGCTCGGCTGCGCGGGCGCAGGCGGCAGAAAAGGCGGGCACGTCGCGAATGCCCTCGAGGAACAGGCCGATGGCGGTGACGTTGGGATCGTCGATGAGGAATTCGATATAGTCCTCGAAGCCGAGGACGGCCTGATTGCCGGCGCTGATCACATAGGACAGCGGAACCTGGCGCTGGTTCTGGGTGAAATGGATGCAGACATTGCCGCTCTGGCCGATGATGGCGGCACCGCGGGGGCCCGCCGTGTGGTCGTAAGGAGCCGACCACATGCTGGCGCCGGTCACGTAATTGACGACGCCGAAGCAGTTGGGGCCGACCAGGGCCATGTCGCCGGCCGCCTCGATCAGGGCCGCGTGGCGCGCCATCCCGACGCCGCCGATCTCGGAGAAACCCGAGGCATAGCAGACGGCCGCAGCCGCGCCCATGGCGCTCAGGTCGCGAATAGCGGCGATCGTGGCGTCGGCTGGAATGGTCAGGAAGGATGCGTCGGGGACGACGGGCAAATCCAGAATGGAGGGCGTGCAGCGGATGCCGCCGATCTCGGCTCGCTGGGGGTGGACGACGTAGATCTCGCCCTGATAGCCGGCGCGACGGGTGATGTTGATGATCTCGGCATTGCGGATGCCGCCGGCGAACATGAGATGGCGCGGCGCGAGAAGCCGCGCGATATTGGCTTGGCGCGCCAGAGCGCGGCCGGTCCTGGCCTCCATGGCCGTCACTCCCGTCACTTCTTCTTCGGTTTGAGGGCGTTCCAGTCGTCGTCGCTCATGAGCGCGCCGATGAAGTTGAACTGACCGGCACCAGCCAGCCATTCGCCGCCATCGAGGGTCACGCATTCGCCGTTCATATAGCCGTTCTCATCAGCGACCATGAAGGCGGCGAGATTGGCGAGCTCGGCATGGTCGCCGGCGCGCTGCAGCGGGTTCTGGTCGATGAAGGCCTGGGCGAGCTCCGGCTTGGGCACCAGCCGTTCCCAGGCGCCGGCAGTGGGGAAGGGGCCGGGGGCAATGGCGTTGAGGCGAATGCCGCGGCCGCCCCATTCGACGGCGAGCGAGCGGGTGAGGGCCAGAACGCCGGCCTTGGCCATGGCGGAGGGCACGACATAGGCGGAGCCGGTCCAGGCATAGGTGGTGATGATGGACAGGACATTGGCCTTATGGCCCGCCGCCAGCCAGCGCCTGCCGCAGCCGAGGGTGACGTAGGAAGTCCCATGCAGGACGATGTTCAAGACGGCATCGACGGCGCGGGGCGACAGGTCCTCGGACCGGGAGATGAAGTTGCCGGCGGCATTGTTGACGAGGATGTCGAGAGGGCCGTCGGCAAAGGCCCAGTCGAGGAGGGTGTCCACCTGGGCCGCGTCGCGGATGTCGCAGGGTTTGTAGAAGACTTTGCCGCCGGTCTCATCGGCCAGAGATTTGGCGGTCGCGGCCAGGACCTCCTCGCGCCGGCCGCAGATCATCAGCTCGGCCCCGAGGGAGAGCAGGCGGCGGCCGATGGACAGGCCGATGCCGGTGCCGCCACCGGTGACGAGCACGCGCTTGGATTTCAGGAGATCATTGCGAAACATTCAGCGTCCTATGGATTGGTCGGCACTGGCCGCAGCCGGCGCCATTTCGGACAAGACAGCGTCGAGATCGGCATAGGCGCCGGGATCCTCGCGGAAGGTTTGGAACAGCCATTGGCGCAGGACCAACTGGGCCTCGGCCATGGTGTAATCCTCCTCCATGATCCAGCCGAACCAGAGGCCGTCGGCCAGCTGGGTGAAGGCGATGGCGGCGTGACGCGGATCCAGCTCCAGACCGCGCTCGGCGGCGGCGGCGACCATCATCTTCTCGATCCAGCGCCGGTAGCGGCCGTACAATGTGCGGTGCACCTCGATCATGTCGGCATTCCAGCGCGCCACGCCCCAGAAGGCGAGCCAGACGGGCGCATTCTGGCGCTTGGCCGCCTCGTCGCTGAAGGTGATGGTGGCGACCGTCAGCAGGCGGCGGAACGGATCCTTGCCGACCTTGAGCAAGGCGTCGCGGACCTGCTCGTCGAGGCGCTTGGTGATGTGACGGAAGGCATGGAGGAAGAGATCATCCTTGCCGTTGAAATAATGGCCGATCAGGCCGCGGGACAGCCCCGCGGCGTCGCAGATGGTCTGCACCGTCGAATTGGCGTAGCCGAGCTGGGAGATCGAGCGGATGGTCCCCTGGATCAGATCCTGCCTGCGGGCTTCGATGGTGGGCGTGAGCTTGACCGGCCGGTTCATGTCAGGCCCTGAATTTCTTGAGGATGTCCTTGGCGATGAGGTCGCGATGGATCTCGGAGGTGCCCTCCCAGATCCGCTCGACGCGGGCATCGCGCCAGAAGCGCTGGATCGGGAAATCCTCCATGACGCCCATGCCGCCGAAGATCTGGACGGCCGAATCGGTGACGCGGCCGATCATCTCGGAGCCGAAGAGATTGACCATGGAGGCTTCGTGGCGGGTGAGGGTGCCCTCATCCATCTTCCAGGCGGCCTCCTGGACCATGAGCAGGGACATGCGAATGTCCATGGCCATGTCGGCGATCTTGAAGCCGGTGCCCTGGAACTCGCCGATGGTCTTGCCGAAGGCCTTGCGGTTGGCCGCCCAGTCGCAGGCCATGTCAAAGACGCGCTCGGCACGACCGGTGCAATGGGCGGCGAGCATGACGCGGCCGGAATAGAGCCAGTCATTGGCGAAGTCGAAGCCCTTGCCCTCCTCGCCCAGGATCTTGCCGTCGGGGACGCGGACATCCTCGAAATAGACCATGTTCGGGTTGTAGCCGCGGGTGCAGATCGACTTCATGGGGGTGACGGTGACGCCGGGAGTGTCCTTGTCGACCAGGAAGACGGTGAAGCGCTTGCGCTTGCCGCGGGGCGTGTCGTCCTCGCCGGTGATGGCGTTGAGGATGATAAAGTCGGCCATATCGGCATAGGAGATGAACTGCTTGACGCCGTTGATCACCCAGTCGCCGCCGTCGCGCCGGGCGGTGGTGCGGATGGCGCGGGCGTCGGAGCCGGCCTGGGGCTCGGTCAGGGCGAAGCAGTCGACCTTCTCGCCGCGGATCGAGGGCATGAGATAATCCTCGATCTGGTCGCCCTTGCAGCCGAGGAGGATCTTCGTGGGGCGCTTGACGAGCAGGCTGAGGCCGGTGGAGGGCTTGCCCATGACCCGCTCGACCTGGGCCAGGGTCTGGTAGTCGAGGCCGCCGCCGCCGAGCTCGGCGGGCATGTTCATGGCGATGAAGCCGGCTTCGCGCGCCTTGCGCTTGATCTCCTGGGCAATGTCGGGCGGCACCATACGGAGCTCCTCGACGATGTCCTCGTGCGGGTAGAGCTCGGTTTCGACGAAGGCGGTGAGGGCCTCGACGATGGCCTTCTGTTCGAAGGTGAGGGCGAAATCCACGGGCGGCTGGCTCCTAATGCGGCGTAGTGATCTTCAGGCCATGACGACCTGCAAATGTCGGCTTTCTGCGCTTCCGGTGCTCATGTACCGTTAGGTACTCTGCGCTCCGGTTCTCGAAATCCATCATTTTCGACTCGTCCTGACCTGAAGCTCAACACGCCGTAGAGCGGGGTGTGAGGTGCTCCTCACCCGTCCGCTGCGCGGCCGACCCCTCCCGCAAGGAGAGAGTTGAAGGAGTGCTAAGTCTCGGGGGGTGCGCATCGTTTACCTGCCCACGAAGACGGGAGAGCGGCGCTCGTTGGCGGCGGCCAGGCCCTCCTTGTGGTCTTCGGTCTTGGCGCAGACGCGGCCGAGCTCGAGCTCCAGGCGCTGCTGATCGCTCAGGCTGCGGGCGTGGGAGGTGTCGATCAGATGCTTGGCCAAGCCCTGGGCGACGGTTGGGCCCGAGGCCAGCTTCTCGGCAAGCTTCATGGTCTCAGCCTCGAGCTCGGCGGGCTCGACCACCATGGTCACGAGGCCGACCTCCTTGGCCTTCACACCGTCATAGAGATCTCCGGTATAGGCGAACATCTTGGCATTCTCGATGCCCATCACCCGGGGCATCAGCCAGGAGCCGCCGGCATCGGGCGGATAGCCGATCTTGGTGTAGGCGCAGATGAACTTGGATTTCGTCGAGGCCACGCGGAAGTCGCAGGCCAGCGCCATGTCGAGACCGGCACCGACGGCGGCCCCGTCGATCATGGCGATGGTGGGCTTGCGCAGGGCATAGACGTCATGGACCAGCATGCAGGCTTCCTCGACCCAGTTATTGTCCGGGTGCGGGTCGATGCCCTTGATCTTGTCGGCCCATTCCTTCACGTCGGCGCCGGCGGAGAAGGCACCGCCGCGACCGGTGAAGACGATGGCGCGCAGGTGCTCGGCGGCGGCTGCCTCCTTCACCGCCTTGCGCATCTGGAGCAGCACGGCGGTGTTGATGGCGTTGCGCACATCGGGGCGGTTCACGGCGATGATGCGGACGGCACCGCGGTCTTCGACTTCGACAAAATCAGACATGGACGACAGCTCCTGGGCCGCGATGGTCACGGCGTCTTCTTGCGATTGGCGAGGTAGTGGAGGATCAGCGGCGGCACGGTGGTGAGGATCAATAACAGCGTCGAAATCGCCGCGATGGTCGGATCCACTTCGTCGCGGAGGGAGGAGAACATGCGCTTGGTCAGGGTCGCACCCTCTCCTCCGGAGATGAGCATGGCGATGATGACCTCGTCGAAGGCGACGATGAAGGCGAGGAGTGCGCCGGAAATCACGGAATAGCGGATCTGGGGCAGGGTGACCGTGAGGAAGGCCCAGAGGCGGTGCGCCCCGAGGCTGCGGGCGACCATCTCCTGGTTCATGTCATAGGTCTTCAAGCCGGCGGAGACGGTGACCAGGACGAAGGGGACGGCGATCATGGTGTCGGCGAGAACCAAGCCAAGGGTCGTGTTGACCATCCCAAGCTGCGCATAGACGAAATAGAGGCCGATCGAGATCAGGATCACGGGGACCATCAAGGGTGAGATGAGGGCGCCGTAGATCGTGCCGTTGAGGCGGAAGCGACCGACATGGAGGCCATAGGCTGCGGCCACGCCGATGGGGGTGGCGCAGAGCATGGTCAGGAACGAGACCCGCAGCGAGACGAAGGTCGCATCCTGCCACTGGGGACGGGTGAAGAAGTTCTCATACCATTGCAGCGACCAGCCAGGCGGCGGGAAGATCAGCGAGCGCGACGACGAGAAGGACATGGGCACGACGATGAAGGTCGGCGCGATGAGAAAGAGCAGCGTCAGGGCGGTCAGGCCGTAGAGCCAGAAGCGGTGACTATGGGGGACATGCTGTTCCATGGCGCTCAGCCCAGCTTCGCGTTGAGGCGCGACAGTGCCCAGCGGCTCAGCAGCAGGAAGACGCTGGTGAGGACAAGGAGCACGACGCCCAGGGCCGCGGCCGGACCCCAGGTGGGATAGAGAGAAACCGAGGCCTCGACGCGCTGGGCGATCATCTGGACCTTGCCGCCGCCGAGCACCGCGGGAGTGATGTAGAAGCCCAGGCAGAGGACGAAGGTGAGGATCAGCCCCGCCACCAGACCCGGCATGGAGAGGGGGAAGAAGATCTGCCAGAAGGCCCGCGTGGGAGAGGCGCCGAGATTGGCAGCGGCGCGCAGGTAGCCCGTGTCGATGGAACGCATGGAGGCGTAAAGCGGCAGCACCAAAAAGGGCAGCATGACATGGACCATGCCGATGATGACGCCGGTCATGTTGTTGACCAGGGGCAAGGGCGCGGTGATGGCGCCGATATCCATGAGGAAGCTGTTGACGATGCCCCGGCGCTGGAGCAGCACCAGCCAAGCATAGGTGCGCACCAGGAGCGAGGTCCAGAAGGGGACGAGCACTCCGAGCATGAGGATGCCGGCCCATTTCTGAGGGATCTGGCTCAAGCAATAGGCGAGAGGATAGCCGATCGCCACGCAGATCAGGGTGACCAGGGCGCTGATCTTGAAGGTGACGATGAAGATGTTGACGTAAGCCCCTTCCGTCCAGATGCGCGTGTAGTTCTCCGTCGTCAGGGCGCCGTCGCCGTCGATGGCCGACAAAGTGAACAGCCAGCCGACGGGGATCAGGAGCAGCAGAAGCACCAGGAGGAGGCCGGGCGAACAGAGGGCGAAGAGGCCGCGGCGTTCGGCGCGCTGGTCGGCGGCGAGGCCTTGGGCGTTCACATCATCGCGGAAGTGGAGGGCTGTGGCGGTCATGGGTCCGGCTCAGCTGTCGGGAACCAGGCGCGTGTCCTGGGCATGCATGGCGATGGCGACCCGGCTGCCGATCTCGGGCATGCCATGGCTGCCCAGTTGCCGGTTGGGGATGCGGGCGAACACGTCGTGGTCGCCTGGAAGGCGGACGGTGGCGAGGATGCTCTCGCCCTGGAAGACGGCGTCCACGAGGGTGCCCTCGAAACGGTTCATTTCCGGCCGGTCGACGCCATTGGCGAATTCCAGCTTTTCGGGGCGCATGAGCAGTCGGAGATTGCGGGCGGTGGCGGAGGGCGGTGCGGCGAGCTTGAGGCCGCGACCGGCAAAGCTCGCATTGCCGCCCTGCAGCTCAACCGGCAGGAAGCTCGATTCGCCAATGAATTCAGCGACAAAGCGATTCCTCGGGTTCTCGTAGATGTCGCGGGGAGTGTCGTATTGCATCAGCCGGCCATCCTGGAGAACGGCCACGCGATCGGACATGGTCAGGGCTTCGCGCTGGTCGTGGGTGACGGCGATGGTGGTCATGCCGAGCTGGTTGTGAAGCTTGCGGATCTCGATCTGCATATGCTCGCGCAACTGCTTGTCGAGGGCGGACAAGGGCTCGTCCATGAGCAGGATGCGCGGCTCGAAGACGATGGCGCGGGCCAGAGCGATGCGCTGGCGCTGGCCGCCGGAGAGCTGGTCGACACGACGGGACTCGTAGCCGGAAAGCTGGACAAGCCCAAGGGCCTGGCCGACGCGGGCGGAGGCTTCCGCCTTGGAGACGCCGCGCAAACGCAGAGGATAGGCGACATTGTCGCCGACGCTCATATGCGGGAACAAAGCGTAGTTCTGGAACACCATGCCGATATTGCGCTTGTGCGGCGGCAGGCGGACGATCTCCTGGCCGTCAATGGCAATGGAGCCGGCATCCGGGCTGGTGAAGCCGGCAATGGCCATGAGCAGGGTGGTCTTGCCCGACCCGGAGGGGCCGAGCAGGGTAACGAATTCCCCCGGCTTCACGGAGAGGGTCACCTGGTCCAGTGCCGTCACCGAGCCGTAATGCTTCGACAGGTTGGAAATGGCGACGGGCAAGGCTTTCAGGGACGAGGCGGTCATGAGTGTCGGGCCCGCGGCCGTCCGCTCCGGCACCTTTGAGACGGTCCTCCAGGCCTCCTCAGGAGAGGGAGGGAGATGTCATGCGGGGGATCGAGATGGCAGGATTGAAGCATGGCTTGGTTCTCTGTCCCTGAAGGTCCCGGATCTGCGCAGCAGCACTCGGTGCTGCAGCGCTCCTAAGATGACGGAAGGGGGCATCGCCGCTCTCGCGACCCGCACCCGGGATGAGAATTGGCCTCGTCATCCCGGCGCGCGCGCGGCGTGCGGTGCTAGTTGCCCTTCTGCAGGAAGGCGTCCCATTTTTCCTGGGACTTCTGGCCGTTCTCGGCCCAATAGGCCTTGTTCTGGACCACCTGCTTGGACAGGTTCTCCGGCGAGGTGTTCGCCTTGGCCGCCGTCTCGGGCGAGATCTTGCCGGTGTCGTAGGCCTTCTGGTTCATTGGGCCGTAGGAGACGTATTTCGGCAATTCGGCCTGAAGCTCGGGGGAGATGAAGGAGTTGATGACCTTCATGGCCAGCTCCTTGTTCTTGGCCCCCTTCGGCACGACAAGGCATTCGACGTCCATGATCGCCTGGTCATAGGTGAAGGCGTAAGGCGCGCCGTCCTTGATGGCGGCCTCGATGCGGGCGACCCAGATCGAGAGCATGTCCGCTTCGCCCGAGGTCGCCAGCTGGGCCGATTGGGCACCGGAGCTCCACCAGGCCACGATATGGGGCTTGATTTCCTCGAGCTTCTTGATGGCCCGTTCCTGGTCGATCGGATAGAGCTGGTCCTTCGCCACGCCATCGGCCATCAGCGCCATCTCGGCCGTGGTCGACAGGCCGTAGCCGCCGAGGGCGCGCGTGCCGGGGAACTTCTCGGTGTCCCAGAAATCCTTCCAGTTCTTCGGCGGATTATCCTTGTAGACCTCCGTGTTGTAGGCGAGGACCGAGGAATAGGCGGTGAAGCCCACCCAATAGGGCTGAACCACGTCCTTGGGGATGCCGTCGGCGTTGATCACCTTGTAATCGAGGGGCTCGAGCAGGCCCTCATTGGCCGCCTGCTGGCACTGGCCGGAATAGAGTTCGACCACGTCCCACTCGATGTTGCCGGCCTTCACCTGGGTGCGGATATCGGCGATGGATGAGAGGGTATAATCCTTGATGGTGATGCCGAGAGCCTTGGCCGTGGGATCGTAGAATGCCTTGCGGAGCGCGTCCTGATAGGCGCCGCCGTAAGAGGCGACATTGACGGTCTCCTCGGCAAGGGCATGACCGGCGGCAAGGGACGCGCAGAGCAGCGGCAAGGCCGCGGCGGCGGCCTTCGCGAGTTTCCTCATAGAGTGTTTCCTCCACACAATGGGATCGGGTCTTCTTGTCCGGCTGACCGGTGAGACTTCGACCTTCGGCTATAGTGAGAATTTTTTGTTGGACGTACAAGACATTTTTTCGGGGTGTGGATGACGGGGGCTGGCGGCCGTTTGGGCTCGTCGGGATGGGGTTCTCTTCTGGCTGTTATCCGGGGCGGCGCGAGGTCCCGAGCCGCATGGGGTCCCGGCTCTGCGCAGCATCACTTCGTGCTGCGGCGCGTCCGGGATGACGGGTGTAGGGGCCGCTCGTTTTTGGGTGTCATCCCGGGCCGCAGGGGATCGCGGGCGTCCTTCGAGACGCGCCCTTCCGGGCGCTCCTCAGGATGAGGCCTTCGAGACGGCCCTTCGGCCTCCTCAGGATGAGGGATTCTTGCTCCTGGCGGTCCCGGATCTGCGCGGCACCGCTTCGTGCTGCGGCGCGTCCGGGATGACGGGTGTGGGGAGCGGCCTAGGTGAAGTTCTTGGCCTGCAGGCGCAGGACGGTGGGACCGGGGTGATCCAGGGCCTTGGCCATTGCCGGGGCGATCTCGGCGGGGCCCTCGACCTCGACGGCGCGGGCACCGAAGCCGCGGGCGACGGCGATGTAGTCGGGATTGCGCGGGGAGACGCCGATCTGAGGCATCTGCAGGCGGATCATGCCATCGCGGATCTGACCGAGGCCGTCATTGTCCCAGAGGATAATGGGCAAAGGCATTTCCAACTCCACCGCCGTGCCGAGATCCGTCAGGGTGAAGAGCAGGCCGCCATCGCCGACCATGGCCGCGACGGGGCGCTCGGGCGCGCCGAGCTTGGCGCCGATGGCGGCCGGCAGCCCGTAGCCCAGAGTGCCGAAGCCGCAAGGATGGAGATAGCTGCGGGGCTGATCCACGGGGAAGTGGCTGTTTGCGGCATAGGCCAGCTGGGTCATGTCGGTGGCCAGGACGGTGTCCGCGGGCAGGGCGGCGCGGAGGGCGTTCAAGGCGACCATGTATTCGGGGCGCTCGGCGGCGCGCTCCTCGTCGAGTGCCTTGCGGATCGCAGCCACCTTGGCGCGGGCCCGGCCATCCCAGGGCTCGGTGCGGCCTCGGCCCAGGGCTGCCAGAAGATCCCGGGCAAAGGCACCCGCCTCGCCCAGCAGAGGCAGTTCGGCGGGATAGAGATCACTCAGCTTGCGGATGTCGAGATCGACCCGGATGAGCTTGCCGGGCATCTGCAGGCGGTCGACCCAATGGTCGGTCTCGGCCAGCTCGGTGCCCAGCGCCAGGATCACATCGGCCTCGGCCAGGAGCTTCTGGGTCTGGGGCGAGGGCAGGGTCGCGCCCAGCGACAGGGGGTGCCGGTCGGCGATGATGCCCTTGCCGGCGATGGTGGTGATGACGGGGGCGGACAGGGCCTCGGCCATCGCTGCCAGGGAAGGGTGGGCCGAGATGGCGCCGCCGCCGACGAGGATCAAGGGGCGTTCGGCCTCGGACAGCAGGCGCGCGGCGCGCTCGACGTCGGCGGCCTGCACATGAGGGGGGCCGACGAAGGGCGGGATCGCCGCGGCCTCGCTCAGGCCGGAGTCGGCGCCGAGAATGTCGATGGGCAATTCGAGATGGGCGGGGCGGGGACGGGCGGCGGAAAAGAGGTTGAAGGCCTCATGGACATAGGCCGTGACCTGGTCGCGATCAAAGGCGGTGCGGGAGAGGCCGACCAAGGGCCGGGCGGTTGCAGCCTGGTCGGTGATCTCGTGCAGCGAGCCCCAGCCGCGGCCAAGCTCGCGGGTGGCGTTCACGCTGGACAGGACGAGCATGGGAATGCTGTCGGAGAAGGCCTGGCCAATGGGGGTGAGCGCATTGGTGAGGCCCGGGCCGGTGATCAGTGTGCAGACGCCCGGCTTGCCGGTGACGCGGGCATAGCCGTCAGCCATGAAACCCGCGCCCTGCTCGTGGCGGACGAGGATGTGGCGCATGTTCTCCGAAGCGATGCCCCGATAGAGCTCGAGAGTGTGCACACCGGGAATGCCGAAGACGGTATCCACGCCATAGGCCTTGAGCAGGCGCATGAGATACTGGCCGATGGTGAGGGTCGACATGGGAGGATCCTTGAAGGGTGTTGAGGCAGACGGGCGACGGAGGCGCTGGACGCGAGGAGGCGCCGCTATTCGCCGCGCCAGACGGGGGCGCGCTTTTCGAGATAGGCGCGGGGGCCTTCCTTCGCATCGCCGCTTTTGAGCATGCGTCGGTACATGGCCAGATGGTCCGGCGTCTTGCGGATGATGTCCATGGCCTCGGGCAGGGGCATCTGCTCGATGGCGAGCATCACTTCCTTCAAGGCCTGAAGCGCCAAAGGTGCGCCTTGGGAAATCGTCCCGGCAAGGTCGCGGGCGGCGTCGAGGAGCTCATCGCGCGGGTGGACGGAATGGACCAGGCCCCAATGCAGGGCCTCGGCCGCATCCATGCGGCGACCGGTGAGCATCATGCCCATGGCGACGTTATAGGGAATGCGACGCGGCAGACGCTGGAGGCCGCCAGCGTCAGGAAGGATCCCCCGATCCATCTCCGGCAGCTGGAAGAAGGCGTCCTCGGCCATGAGGATCATGTCGCAGGCGAGCGCGATCTCGAAACCGCCGCCGATGGCCGGGGCCTGAACCGCCGCGATCAGAGGTTTATAGAGATCATGAAAAGCCGTTATTCCGCCGAAGCTTGCACCGCTTTCCTCACCTCCCGGCTGATTTTCCAGGGCGGCATTGCCGGCATCGGCATCGGCGACGGCTTCATTGAAATCCCAGCCGGCTGAGAAGGCGCGCGTCCCCGCTCCCGTAATGAGGCCGGCCTGCAGTTCGGGATCCTCATGCAGTAGACGGGCGGCCGCGTAGAGCTCGCGGCTGAGGCGGCGGCTGACGGCATTCACTTTCGGATGGTCTAGCGTCATCTCCAGTACGCGCGACCGCCGTTCGACCCGCACGATCGGGTCCATGTTGCTCTCCGACAGGACGTTCTCCCCTAGGTTTTGGACAGTCATCCAATTGCCCGAGATGATAGGGGGAGGGCGTGGCGAAGGCAAGTTGCCTTGCGCAAAGGACGCGGGTGCGGACGATCATAAGCCGTGCCGCACCCACAAAACCCGGAAGGTCTCAGCCCGTCAGAATTACTGGACCTTCGTGCTGCTGGTCATTCCGCCGCCGGAGCTCGCACCGGTGCTCGGAACGCAGTTTGCCTGAGACATGTCGCAGCTCGTCGCGTCGCCCGAGGCCTTCATCTGCACTTCATTGGGATCGGTGCCGGTCGTCACGGCAGTGCTGGCGTTGGTCTGGGTCGTGCCCGTGCCGCCAGGATCAGCCGCAGAGCTCGGCGGCGTACCGGAAGCCGTGTCGCCAGTCGACCCGGCAAAGCCCGCCGAGGCGCTCATCATCAGAGCTGCAGCCACGGCTGCACTGCGCAATAAATTCTTGCTCATGATCATTCTCCATTCATGTATGAAAGGCTAAAGCA
This sequence comes from Rhodoligotrophos appendicifer, assembly GCF_007474605.1. NCBI lineage: Bacteria > Pseudomonadati > Pseudomonadota > Alphaproteobacteria > Hyphomicrobiales > Rhodoligotrophaceae > Rhodoligotrophos > Rhodoligotrophos appendicifer. Next base: position 43,759 of record NZ_VHKL01000018.1, read on the forward strand.
CGAGCCGGGTTCGAGTTCCCAACGTTCCCCCTCACAGACGCGTTACAGAGCCTGCAGTGTACGGGCTGTCTGTCTGCCACTGTGGCACGAATTTGGCAACGAAGGAGCGGCTCGGACGTTGTCTCGGGAATATGAGGACCATGGCATCCCCCGGGGGTGACACAAACAAAGAGGGTTTCATGTATAAGTTCGCCGCCATCGCGCTCCTCGGCGTGATGACCAGCCTATCGCCCGCCAGCGCCGCCGAGCGGCTGACGGCAAAGCAGATCCGGGCTCTGTTTCCAGGCTCCTTCACCGGGATCTGGCAGAATACCAATCGCGTGTCGATCAAGGCGGAGCGGGACGGTACTCTGGCGGGAGTGGCCGGCGGAATGACCGATAGCGGGGTCTGGCAAGTCAGTGGCCGGCGGCTCTGCGTCACCTTCAAATCATGGACACAGAATAAGCAGCGTTGCGGCGAAGTGTTTCGCGACGGGGCCCAATATATCGGCTTCATCGAGGATGGTAAGCCGCAGCTCCAATTCCAGAGAAATTAACGCGGGATTTCAGCCGTAGGTCTCGTAGCGGCGGCGTGCAGCCTCGATCTCTTCCGTCTTGAGAATGCGAGGCTCGCCTGCCGAGCAAGCGAGCAGATATTGGCGGGCCAGGGCTTCGAGCTTCTGGGCGCGGACCAGCGCATCGCGCAAATCGGTGCCGTGGCAGATCATGCCATGATTGGCGAGGAGACAGGCGGTGCGATCGCGCAATGCCTCAACGGCCAGGCGGCCGAGTTCCGGCGTGCCAAAGGTGGTATAGGGAGCACAGCGGACGTCTTCACCGCCGAAGCCCAGAACCATGTAGTGAAAGGCAGGCAACGACCTGCCGAGACAGGCCAGGGCGGTGCAGGCATCGGAATGGGCATGAACGATGGCACGCGCCTCGGGATAGGCCGCATAGATGTCGCCATGCATGAAGGCTTCACTTGACGGCTTCAGATTGTTCCGGGATGCACCGCTGGCATCGACATGGCAGATGTCGGTCTCGGTGACCTCGTCGACGGCGACACCGGAGCGGGTGATGAGCATGCCGTCAGCCAGGCGGCAGCTGACATTCCCGCTGGCCGCGAAAGAAAGCCCGGCCACGCCGAGGGCACGGTAAGTTTCGGCTACGGCGCGGGCGGATTCAGGCATGGCGCTGTGGTCTCCTCAGACGTGCTGGCCGCCATTGATGTGGAGTTCAGCCCCGTTCACGTAGCTCGAGGCGTCGGTGCACAGAAAATAAATTGCCTTGGCGACCTCCTCGGGCTGGCCGAGGCGACGCATGGGTATATCGACGATCAGCTTTTCCGTGCCGGGCGAGAGGATGGAGGTCTCGATCTCCCCGGGTGAGATTGCGTTGACGCGCACGCCCAAGGGACCAAAATCATGGGCCATTTCCCGGGTGAGGGCGAAGAGAGCCGCCTTCGAGGTCGAATAGGCCGCCCCGGCGAAGGGATGGACCTTGCCGCCGGCAATCGAGGTAACGTTCACCACCGAGCCCTTGGCCGCCTTCAACTCTTCGAGAAGGCCCCGCCCCAGCATGATCGGGGCGAAGAGATTAATCTGGAAGACGGTCGTCCAGTCCTCGACATCCATGTCCATGGCGGCCAGGCGAGAGCCGCCGGGTCCCTTGGGGGAAATCGCGGCATTGTTCACGAGGGCATTCAGCCGGCTGCCATTGGCCTGGAGTCGCTCGCGCATCTCATGGATCGCGCGCTTGACATCACCGGGATTGGCCAGATCCAGCTGGATGTGGTCCTCGGGGCCGGCATCCCAGGGACAGTTTTCCGGAAAGCCATGACGAGAGCAGGTGATGACACGCCAGCCCGCGCTGGAGAAGCGCTTCACGGTGGCGTGCCCGATGCCCCGGCTGGCGCCGGTCAGGATGAGCGTCTTGCGCTCGTTGTCAGTGTTCTCGATCATGGGTAAAGCCGGCTCTTGGTCCAGGGGCCATCGAGGCTTTCGCGCTCGAAGCGGATGCGCTCATGCAGGCGGAAGGGGCGATCCTGCCAGAACTCGAAGGATATGGGCATGATGCGATAGCCGGACCAGTAGGGGGGACGCGGAACATCGCCCAAAGCATAGCGCGCGGCATATTTGGCGACGGCCTTCTCCAAGGCGAAGCGGCTCTCCAGCGGGCGCGACTGCTGGGACGCCCAGGCGCCGATGCGACTGTCGCGAGGCCGGCTGGCGTAATAGGCATCGGCCTCGGCGTCGGTGACGCGACCGACGCTGCCGCGAATGCGGATCTGCCGGCGCAGGGACTTCCAGTGAAAGCAAAGAGCCGCCTTGCCGCTGGCCTCGAGCTCGCGTCCCTTCTGGCTCTCGGTGTTGGTGTAGAACACGAAACCCTTCTCATCCACGCCCTTCAGGAGAACGACGCGGACATGAGGCATGCCGGAGGCGTCAACGGTTGCCAGACTCATGGCATTGGGATCGTTGGGCTCTGAGGCGGTGGCCTCCTGCATCCAGGCGTCGAACAGCGCGAAGGGTTCGTCGCGCTCGGTGAAATCCGCAGACGAGCCGGATTGAATGGCATCCATCGACATCACAGTTTCTTTCGTCCTGAGCGCGGCGGGACCCCGTGCCCTTTAGCCTCGGCTGCAGCCATAGTCTTGGCGCATTTCCATCGGAACACGGTGGCAGAAGCGTGCCGCAGCCATGAGGAGGATGGGGCATTTCATTAAACGAGGGGACTAGCATGATCAAGCAGACCATAGCGGCCGGCGCCATCGCCGCTTCGCTGGCGCTCGCCGGCTGCGCGGGGCCCAACCCCTATCAACCCGCGGCCTGGGGCGGCAACCAGGCCGGTGGAACCGTGGTCGGGGGCGTCGCAGGCGGACTGCTCGGCGCCGCCGTGGGCGGCACAGGGGCGACGGTGGTCGGGGCCACGCTGGGCGCGGTGCTGGGGAACCAGATCGGCTATTCCATGGATGCACAGGCGCAACAGAGGGCCTATTACGCCGCCGAATCAGCCTTCGATTCTGGGCAACCGGTGCAGTGGCGGGACCCGCGCGGCACCTATTACGGCGAGGTGGTGCCGTATGACCCCTATTATCGCGGACCGGAGATGTGCCGGGATTTCCTGCATACGATGTTCGTGAACGGACGGCGGGAAGTGGTGCGGGGCACGGCGTGCGAGATGGCGGACGGCTCCTGGCGGGTCGTGGGCTAGGGGACTTTCGGGACGGCGCTTCCGGCTTGAGGATGAGGGACCCCGCGCGTGGGTCTTCCCCTGCCGCCCCCGTCACCCATCCGCGTGCCACGGCCGACCTCTCCCGCGAGGGGAGAGGAGCAAGACGGCTGCTCAGGATGACGGTAGGTGCTCGGCTCTGCGCTTCGCTTGGGCCGGGATGATGAGTGGAAGCGCTACAGCGGGGCGGAAATAAAGCCGTGGACCGGGTAGGCCTTTTGTGTAGGATGCGCCGGGTTTTCGAGGGATCGAGGATAGAATGACCGAGCCACAAGCGCTCATGGCCGGAAAACGCGGCCTGATCATGGGAGTGGCGAATAACCGCTCGATCGCCTGGGGCATCGCCCGGGCCTGCGCCAGCCATGGCGCGGAGCTCGCCTTTTCCTATCAGGGCGAGGCGATCAAGAAGCGCGTCGAGCCCCTGGCGGCGCAGCTCGGATCGGAACTGGTACTGCCCTGCGACGTGACCGATGGGGCCTCGCTGGACGCGCTGTTCGCGGCGGTCGACGCGAAATGGGGCGGGCTCGACTTCGTGGTGCACTGCATCGCGTTTTCCGACAAGGACGAGCTCACCGGACGCTATGTCGACACCAGCCTGGACAATTTCACCAAGACGCTGAACATCTCCTGCTATTCGTTCACGGCCGTGGCGCAACGGGCCGAGAAGCTGATGAAAAACGGCGGCTCGATGCTCACGCTCACCTATTTCGGCGCCGAGAAGTGGATGCCGCATTACAACGTCATGGGCGTCGCCAAGGCCGCGTTGGAGGCCAGCGTGCGGTATATGGCGGCCGATCTCGGCCCGCAGAACATCCGGGTCAACGCCGTCTCGGCCGGGCCGATCAAGACGCTGGCCGCGTCGGGCATCGGGGATTTCCGCTATATTCTTAAATGGAACGAATATAATTCGCCGTTGCGGCGGACGGTGACCATCGAAGAGGTCGGAAACTCGGCCCTGTTCCTGCTCTCCGATCTCGGCAGCGCGGTGACGGGGGAGATCCTGCATGTGGATGCGGGCTATCATATCGTGGGCATGAAGAACCCCGATGCCCCGGATATCTCGGTGGTCTGACGGCGTTAAGGATTTCTAAAGCCTCTCGGGCGAGAGTACGGCAACTTAAAGTTGCATGAGTCGCCCAATGCCCACTCCCGCTCGCTCCGCCTCGTCCCATTCGCTCTCTCCTCATGACTGGTCGTATAGGGTCCTCGGCAGCTACCAAAGATCGGATGGACATCCCCTCATTCCGACGCCGGATCCGAGCCCTCCCGCGCGCTTTTTCGCGCCATTGGACGCCCCGGAGACGATCCCCAGCTTTCACTTCCTCGGGCCGGGAGAGTATCTCGATCTGCCGGGGGCGCAGCGGTCGCCCCTGCGGCCTGGGGATTTCGACATCGGCCGGGACCTTTCGGTCAGTTCCTCCCTCGACAGTGTCAGTGGGTCGTCAGGAAGCTTCCATTTTCCCTGGGGGAAGCTCGCCCTCGGGGGCGGCGCGACGGCGCTGGCCTTGGCGGGCGCGGGTGGTGCAGCCTATTTCCTGACCCACGAGCCGGGAACTTCAGGCAGCTCCCTCGAGACCGGCGCTCCAGACAGTCCCGAGGAGCCCAGCGCGCCGGAGTTGGCTTCCCTCGGCGACGGCGGAAGCCTTGCCTGGATGACGGCGTAAGCCATGGGACTGACGCTCACCGCCTCGCGTCTCAACCTCGCTGAGCAACGCGGCTCTTGGGAGGGTCCTGGGGCTCACGAATCGCTGCACCCGGTGAGCCGACCCTGGCCCGTGGATGTACGGTTTCTGGAGCTTGACGATGGACCGCTGCGGGGGTTCCAGCGGCCGGTCAACGCCGTGGACGGATCAGGCTCTCCCAAAGCATGGTGGCTCGGCGGCGGCCTGGGGCTCGTCGCCGGCCTCGCCGCGGGCGTCGGCGGCACACTCGGAATCGGTGCGCTGATGCAGCGCGCCGAACCCAGAAAGACAGACGACTGGACCACAAGCAGTTTCACCGAGGCGTCTTGGGCGGACCATGGCGCGGAGACCGGCGTCCCGGGCGTTCCGACAGGGAACGCCGGAGACATGGCCTGGATCGACAGGTGATCCGATGAGCAGCAGGAGACGACCATTCCCAGCAATCCGTTCTACAGGGCCACTCTTCCCACGCGGGCTCCGAGGATTCCGCCGCTCAACGAGGTCTATGAGAGCCGGGATTTGTATGTCCAGCATCCGTCACTTTGGGGAGAGCCGCCGGACCTCGCCGGCTTGCCTCGCGCGCAATCCTGGGCGGTGCCGCTTGCGGTCGCCGGTGTCGGAGCCGTTGCCGCGTCCGCGATCGGCCTGGGGATCTGGGCCGCCGGGCGCAGCCAGCCCCCACCGGAAAGCCCGCCCTGGCCCATCGAGGAAGGGGCGGCATGGCCGCAAGACGCCGATTGGATCGTCTGACGCGGCAGAAAACAGCGTGTTTTGTCCACAGCAAGGTGCTCAGGGAGAGCCATCATGACCAACCAGACCGTCCCCCCCATTGCCATTCGTCCGGGAGCCGTCACGGCGGGAGAACTCGCGCCCATGCTGACAGATGCCTATCAGGCGGGCTTCAATCACGGCACCCGAGGGCTGACACCCTCCTTCGGGGTCACGGGGGCGGAGCTGCGGGTCGGCAACGCGTATCACCTGGCCCTGGACAGGGCTATGAACGATGGCGACGCGCCGGTGACGGCGGTGCGCCATTTCGGGGCGGGCTATATGGCCGGCCTCACGGATATGGAGCGCTTTGAGCCCCAGCTGCCATCCGCCGGCGAGGACCAAGTCCCCTTGCTGCCGGAAAAGAGTTCGTCCTGGTCGCCGCTTTCGATCGCAGCGGTGGGGGCCGCGGCGGGAAGCGCCGCCACGCTTGCCGTGGGCGGCGGCGTGGTCGCGGCGGTCCTGAGCGGCCAGGCGAATGAGGGTGCGAGCCCCGATGCCTCGTCTGAGGGGCCCTGGAGTCCCGAACCGCAGACGCAGGCATGGTGGTGAAAGACATCAAACAAGAGTTTGCAACTTAAGATTGCATTAACGCATATGTTGGGATATAGGGGGGCCATTGTTCATCCCTTTAGCGAGTTCTTCATGGCCAAAACGACAGCGTCATCATCCAGCTCTCATTCCTTTGTCACGCCGCTCATCGGCGTCGGCGGCGTCGCGGTGGGAACCCTCCTCGGCTTCGGCATCGGAGCCCTTGCATTCAGCGGACAGCGGAGCACGCCGCCCGATCCCAATGCCGGCCTGATCAGCCATGCTGATTCCGCAGCCGGCGCCTGGCACGATTCCTATTTTCAGTGACGGCGCACACTCGATCTCCCAACGGGGTTTTGGGGGATCGAGGGCTTCGATCCGCGTGGTGGCCAGGCTGGCCCGCCGTCGCGACGACACTGCGCTCCCGCCGAAGTCTCGGTGGCGGCAGCGAGAGACCCTCACATTTCGAGCGATTGCTTCCAAACCATTTTGACGGGGAAATTATTCCATGACTCCACCACCCTCGCGCGTACCCACACCCCCACCCCCACTGATCCCGACCGGATCACAAGACATCCTTCATCCGGTCGGTCCGGGTCCAGTGGCGTTTCGTCCCGCGCCTCCTCCTCCTCCTCCTCTTCCTCTTTCTGACGCGTCGCATGCCGCCGTACCGGCCGATCTCGGGGCAAGTCCCGGCGGACGACACGTCCCCATCGCAGATGCCACTCCTACAACCGTCCATGACGGGGGGACAGCATCCTGGAAGTGGGGGCTCGCCGGGGTCGCCGTGGGAAGCCTACTCGGTGCGGGGGTGGCCGTTCCCGCCACACTGGCGCTGACCGGGCAGTTCGACCGTCATGGGGAGAGTGCTCCCGCACCCGATCCGATCACCGGATCGGACGGCTGGCTGGGAAAGGATTCCTCAGCGGTCTGGACAGCCTAGCTCACCATTGAGCCTCGACCTCAGGATCGCTAAAGTCCTCCGCAGAAATTCGGCGCCCGCGGGCGCTCCTTGGAGGATTATGCCTTATGTTGGGGCTCATGCAGGATTGGCCATTGCTGATCCACACGATCATGGATCACGCCAGCCGCTATCACGGTACCCAAGAGATCGTATCGCGGACGGTGGAAGGGCCAGTCCATCGCTATACCTATGCCGATTGCGCGAAGCGGGCGCGGGCCCTCGCCGATGCCGTGAACACAAAGCTCGGCATCGGCGCAGGCGACATCGTCGCGACCATGGCCTGGAACGGGTATCGCCACCTGGAGATCTGGTACGGGCTGATGGGGCTCGGGGCTGTGGTGCATACGCTCAACCCGAGGCTCTTCGCCGACCAGCTCGACTACATCGTGAACCACGCCGAGGACAAATACATCTTCCTCGAGCTCTCCTTCATCGCCCAGATGGAGGCCCTGCAGGACAAGCTGCCGACGGTCAAAGGCTTCATCATCATGACCGATCGGGCACACATGCCCGAAACCAGTTTGCGCAATCCCATCTGCTACGAGGAGCTGATCGCTGCGGGCGACAACACCTTCGCCTGGCCGAAGCTCGACGAGCAGCAGGCCTGCGGCATCTGCTATACGTCCGGCACCACCGGCAATCCCAAAGGCGTCGTCTATTCCCAGCGGAGCCATGTGCTGCATGCCATGGCGATCTGCGCCGGGGACGCGCTGGCGCTGAAATCGACCGACGTGGTCATGCCCGTGGTGCCGATGTTCCATGCCAATGCCTGGTCGCTCGCATTCTCGGTGCCCATGGCGGGTGCGAAGATGGTGATGCCTGGGGCGAAGATGGACGGGGCCTCGATCTATGAGCTTCTGGACCAGGAGAAGGTGACCGTCACCGCCGGCGTTCCCACGGTGTGGCTGATGCTGCTGCATCATCTTGAGAAGCATCCCGAGCTCAAGCTCGACCATCTGGAACGGGCGCTGATCGGCGGCTCGGCCTGCCCGGAGGCGATGATGGCGGCCTTCGAAAAGAAATACGACACCAAGGTCGTGCATGCCTGGGGCATGACCGAGATGAGTCCCATCGGCTCGATCGGCAATCGTTCGGGGGCGACCGCCGATCTCGATGCGGAGGCGTGGTGGCCCCTGCAGCTGAAGCAGGGCCGGCCGCCCTTTACGGTCGAGATGGAAATCACGGACGATCAGGGGCAGGTGCTGCCCAATGACGGCAAGACCTTTGGCCATCTGGTGGTGCGGGGAGCGGCGACGGCGCGGGAATATTACAAGGGCGAGGGCGGCAAGATCCTCGACGACAAAGGCTATTTCGACACCGGCGACGTGGCGACGATCGACGCGTATGGCTTCATGCAGATCACCGACCGGGCCAAGGACGTGATCAAGTCGGGCGGCGAATGGATCTCCTCCATCGACCTGGAGAATGCCGCCGTCGGGCATCCGGCGGTGGCGGAGGCTGCCGTGATCGGCATCACGCACCCCAAATGGGACGAGCGGCCCTTGCTGGTGCTGGTGAAGAAGCCGGGAGCGGAGGTCAGCAAAGAGGAGGTGCTGGGCTTCCTCAAGGACAAGGTGGTCAAATGGTGGCTGCCGGATGACGTGGTGTTCGTGGAGGAAATCCCGCATACGGCCACGGGAAAGATCTCGAAGCTGACGCTGCGGCAACAATTTGCCGGCTACGTGCTGCCGGGGGCGGAGGCGGCGGAGTAGGGGGCGCAGGACGGTTCTTGGCGCGCTGTGGGGGAGGAGCGCCTCCCGCATGAGGTCCCGGCTCTCCGCTTTGCTGCGGCCGGGATGACGGATCGAAAATTGCACGGGGTCCCGGATCTGCGCTGCGCTCCGTCCGGGATGACGGGTTGGGTCAGGCGGGAGCGTATTCGGCCGTGAGGGCCACGGGGCCGTCAGCCTTGACCTTGCCCTGCTCCACCAAATGCTCGACGGCCGCCCAGGTCGACATGGCGGCGGCGGGATGGAGCTTCGGATCGACGGCCTTGTAGACCTCCGCCACGATGGAGGGAATGGTCCGGTTGCCGGAGCGGATGCGGTCGAGGATCGCCTGCTCGCGCATCTGGCGATGGGTGATGAAGGCGCGGACGAAAGAGCGCGGATCACGCTTTTCAGGCCCATGTCCGGGCCAAAAGACCTCGTCGTCGCGCTCGAGCAAGTGGCGCAGGCTCGCCATGTAGTCGGCCATGTTGCCATCGGGGGGCGCGATGATGCTGGTGGACCAGGCCATGACGTGATCGGCAGAAAACAGCGCGTTTTCCTCCCGCAGCGCGAAGGCCATGTGGTTGGATGTGTGGCCCGGCGTGAAGACCGCCTCCAGGTGCCAGTCCCGGCCTGCAATCACCTCGCCATGGCCAATGCGCTGGTCGGGGTCGAAATCCGTGTCGCCGCTGGCGTCCAGCTCGATCATGCCGGACAGGTCGCGGGCGATGGCGCGACCCGAGCCATGGGGGCCGAAGGCAATGGTGGGGGCACCGGTCGCCTGCTGCAGCCGGGCCGCAAGGGGAGAATGATCGCGGTGGGTGTGCGTGACCACGATGTGGCTCACCGTCTCGCCCTCGATCGCCGCGAGGAGGGCCGCCAGATGATCATCGCTCTCGGGCCCGGGATCGATGACGGCAACCGAACCCTGGCCGACGATATAGGTGTTCGTGCCGCGAAAGGTGAAGGGACCCGGATTGGGTGCTACCAAGCGGCGGATCAGGGGAGAGACTTGCTGGGCGCGGCCGAGGGTGAAATCCATGTCTCGCTCAAATGGGATGTCGGCCATATGCGGGTCTCCAGTCGCGGTTGAGGTAGCAGGGATGGACAGGCGAAACAAGCCGCGGACGGGCCGGGCTTCAGAGGCGGCCGTTGCGGAGAGGCTTTGCAGCGCCTGCTGCGCGCGATAGGGTCGGCTCACTCATCATAAGAGGCGGTCATTCATGCGGTCTTTACGGGCGATCAACGTGGTCGGGTGCCATGCGGAGGGAGAAGTGGGCGACGTGGTCGTCGGCGGGCTGCTGGCGCCCAAAGGCGAGACGGTCTTCGAGATGATGAAGACCATGGAGCGCGAACAGGACCATATCCGCCGCTTCCTGCTGTGCGAGCCGCGCGGCACCGTGGCGCGGAACATGAACATCATCGTGCCGGCCAAGCGCGCCGATTGCGTGGCGGGCGCCATCATCATGGAATCGACGGAATATCCGCCGATGTCGGGCTCCAACACCATGTGCATCTCGACCGTGCTGCTGGAAACCGGGATGGTGCCCATGGTGGAGCCGGTGACGCGGATGCGGCTCGACATGCCCGGCGGACCGGTGGACGTGATCGCCGAGTGCCGGGACGGGAAATGCGTCTCGGTGACCTTCGAGAACGTGCCCTCCTTCGTGTTCCATCTGGACGCACCACTGGAGCTCGAAGGACATGGGACGATCAGCGTGGATGTCGCCTATGGGGGCATGATCTACGCTCTCGTGGATGCGAGGGCGCTCGGCTTCTCCATCGCACCGGACGAGGCCCGGGACCTTGCGGTGCTTGGTGAACAGGTGCGGATCGCCGCGCGCGCGCAGATCGAGGCGATCCATCCGGAGCTGCCGGAGGTGAAGGGCGTCTCCATCGTCCAGTTCAATACCCGCTTCGAGGGGCCGGACACCGTTGCCCGCAACACCTGCATCGTGTCGCCGGGACGGTCGGACCGCAGCCCGACGGGCACCGGGCTTTCGGCGCGGCTGGCGGTGCTGGCGGCGCGGGGACAGCTCAAGGTGGGCGAGCGGTTCTCGCATTCCTCGATCATCGGATCCCGCTTCGACGGGCGGATCGCCGGCGAGGCACGGTGCGGCGACAAGCCCGCCATCATTCCCGCCATCACCGGCCGGGCCTGGATCACCGGCACGACGAGCTATTTCCTCGATCCGAGCGATCCCTATCCACAAGGCTATGTGGTCGCCGACAGCTGGGGCACGTCGGGCACGGCCGTGAGCCAGGAATGAGCGGGGAGGCGCTTGCCGCGCGGGTCGACGAGCTGGAGATGCGGCTCACGCATCAGGACGTGACCATCGAGGAGTTGAACCGGGTCGTCACGGAACAATGGACGGAGATCGATCGGCTGAAGCGGCTGGTGCGGGGGTTCGAAGACCAATTGGCGGAAGCCATGGCGGAGCGAGAGCGTCCGATGGAGCCACCGCCGCCGCATTATTGAGGCGTGGGGGGCGAAGGCGCTGGCTGTCATCCCCGGCTTGACCCGGGATCCCCGAGCCGCACGGGGTCCCGGATCTGCGCTACGCTTCGTCCGGGATGACGGGTGGGGTGCGCTGCAGCGCGTCCGGGATGACGGGTGGGGTCGGGGTGGAGGCGCTGATTTAACCGAGAGGTGAATTGCGGGAGGGGCGCGGGGTTCTTATGTTTGTCGGCCATGGTGCTCGCATCTCTCAAATATCTCAGTCTTGCCTTCCTGATCCTGTTCGCCACGCCGCTTGCGGTTCATGGTGCGATGCAGTGGAGCCGGGGCTGGCCGAAGAGCTGGTCCCAGGCGGACTGGACGAGCTCGGGGCAATTGCTGCCGGCCTCCGCCTCGCCGGAGGCCATGGTGAGGATCTATGCGGCGCCCACCGGACGGTGGAAGGGGATCTTCGCCGTCCACAGTTGGATCGTGGTGAAGGACAAGGGCGCGCGCTCCTATGACCGCTATGACGTGGTCGGCTGGGGTAGCCCCGTGCGCCATAATGGCTATGCGCCGGATGCGCGCTGGTTCGGCTCCGACCCGCAGGTGGTCTATGCCGCCGAAGGGGAGACGGCGGAGGCGCTGATCCCGAAGATCCGCAAGGCGGTCGCGACTTACGCCTATTCCAAGCGCGGCGATTACACGATTTGGCCGGGGCCCAATTCGAACACCTTCGTCGCCGCCGTGATCGCCGCCGTCCCGGAGACCAAGGCGGTGCTGCCGCCCACCGCCATCGGCAAGGATTTCCCCTATGACGGCCGATGGCTGAAGCGGACGCCGACGGGAACAGGCGTGCAGCTTTCGCTGGGCGGCTATGCCGGGCTCACCATCGGCTGGTATGAAGGCATCGAGCTGAATGTGCTCGGTGCCATCGCGGGTGTCGACCTGCGCCGGCCCGGCATCAAGTTGCCGGGCTTCGGGCGGATCGGGATCTAGCCGTCAGCCCAGGACGCCGTGGGTCTTGAACCAGGTCTCCATCTCCTGCCAGGCCTGCTTGGCCACCTCCTCGCGATAGCTCGGGCGATAGTCGGCATGGAAGGCGTGGGGCGCGTCGGGATAGACTTTGATCTCGGCCGTCTTGCCCGCCGCCTTCAGGGCCGACTGCATGGCCTCGACCTGGGACACCGGGATGCCCTGGTCGGCGCCGCCATAGAGCCCGAGGACCGGCGCCTTCACCTCAGGGGCCAGTTCCAGCGGACTTTTCGGCAAGATCGCCTTCTGCCCCTCGGGGTCGACCAAGGATCCGTAATAGGCCACGCCAGCCTTGAGCTCCGCATTGTGGGCGGCATAGATCCAGACCGTCCGGCCGCCCCGGCAGAAGCCGACGATGCCGAGCCGGCCGGTATCGCCACCTTCAGCCTTGGCCCAGGCGACAGTCGCGTCGAGATCGGCGAGCAGCTCCTGATCGGGTTTTGCATTCACGATTGGCAAGAGCTTCGGGACCTCGGTGATCTTCGTCAAATCGGTGCCGGCGCGAAAATAATAGTCGGGCGCTACGGCAAAGGCGCCGAGCTTCGCAAGCCGACGGGTGACGTCGCGGATATATTCGTGCAGGCCGAAGATCTCCATGCAGACCAGGATGACCGGCGCATTCGCTGCATTGGCGGGCTTGGCGAAATAGACTGGCATCTCTCCGCCTGAGACCGTCACCTTGGCCTCGCCGGTCTCGAGGCCGGTCGTGTCGGTGGTGATCACGTCGGCACGGACCTCGCCGGCGCATAGAGCATAACCCGCGGCGGAGGCTGCGGAGGCGGTCATGAAACCGCGGCGCGAGAGGGGAACGGAGCGGACGAGGCCCAGGACGTCGGAGGGAAGCTCACTCAAGGCAGACATCGGGTCTCCATTTGCTTTTTTCTGATGCGGGCAGATTAGAGGAGAAATGGGCTGCCGACAGGGGGCTGCGGCCGCCCAGCGATCAAACCGACGTGAGGGGAGGCGATCCTTCGAGACGCAGCCTCACGGCTGCTCCTCAGGATGAGGGGATCTCGGGGCTGAGATTCGCGATGGGGTCAGGCGCTGTTGCCGGTGACGGTGAGGTTGCCGGGGAGGTCGCGGGCGGCCATGAGATCGGGGGTGACGGCGCGGCCGTTCTGATGGCCGATGATGGCGCCTTCGCTGCAGTCGGAGAGCATGTTCTGGCCGATGAGCACGCGGCCGGCGCCTGGAGCGACGGAGGCCGCAATGCCCCAACGGGTGTCCCGGATCATGTTGCCGGTGACGGCGACGCTGCGCTGATAGCGGCCCCAGCCGACCATGATGCCGGCCCGCGGGGCATTCTCGACGACATTGCCGGTGATGGCGGCGTCGGCCTCGACGGCGATGCCGATGCCGCGCGGCTCCCCTTCCGTGCGGGTGAAGAGATTGCGGATGAGATTGCCGGAGCAGACCGCAAGCCGGCCGCCCTCGTTGAAATTGGTGATCGAGATGCCGAGTGCTGCCGTGTCCACGAGGTTGTCGCTGATGACGGCACCCTGGAAGCCGAATTCCGCATAGAGCGCAACTTCGCCCAGACGGGCGCAGGAATTGCCGATGATCTGGGCATTGGAGCCGGCATTCACGCGCACGGCGGTGAAGGCGCAATCGGTGATGCGGTTGTCGCGGACTGAGACCGAGCCCGCGCGGAAGACGTTGATGCCATTGCCGTTCTGACCGGAACCCCCGGCATCAGCACGGATCCGCTCGATGCGGTTGTTGAAGACGGCGGTTGCGTCCTCGCCGGCCGCGCTGCGCCAGACCTGGATGCCATTGTTGCCGATGTCGGCGATGCGGTTGCCGTGGATCTCGAGGCCGCGGCTGTCGAGAGCGAAGAGCGCCACATTGGCGATCTCCGCCAGGGTGCAGCCCGTGACCGAGCCCGAGCAGCGGATCAGGCCGATGCCGCCATCGGCGGAGTTGCGGATTTCGAGACCCGTCAGACGGAGATCATCGGCGGCCTCGGCGCGCAGGAGGGCACCATCGAGTGCCGCGCGGGCGCCATCGAGCACGAGATCGGACAGGCGGATATGGGGCCCGGTGAGGGAGAGCAGGTTGCGGCTGCCCGATTGCTGCAGGATGGTGCGGCCGGGGCTGCCGAAGAGGCTGACCGGGGCCTCCATGACGATCCCCGAGACGCGATACCGGCCGGCCGGAAGGAAGAGCGGCGTGTCCTCGCGCGCTGCGGCGGCGAGGGCCTGTTGAAGGGCGCCGCTCTGATCCTCGGGGCTGTCGGGGATGAGGCTCAGGCTGCGGGCGTCGAGCACGGGCGAAGGCTCAGCGGCGCGGGCGGCACGCGCGGCGGCGGGGGTGGCGAGGGCGCCGGCAAGGCCGAGGGAGCCTGCGGCGAGCATGTGTCGTCTGGAGACAGGGGACATGGGATCTGGGTTCCTTCTGACAGCACCCATGCAAGATGCTTGCCCGGCTCGTCGGCCCAGCGGGGGGAGGCAAGGGGGGGGGAAGGCGGCGGCGGATTAG
>NZ_VHKL01000019.1 GCF_007474605.1 Rhodoligotrophos appendicifer
GGCCCCTGCCGAGCCTGCGCCCGCCGCGCCCGCTGCGCCCGTCCCTGCGGCACCCGCTGCGCCCGCCGAGCCCGCACCCGCGCCAACAGCGCCCGCCACCGGGGGGAGCCAGTAGAGAGCGGTAAGATGCTGCCCACCGATCGATCCAATTGGTGCGGTCGGAGGGCAGATCCTCGGCGTTTTCTCGGGTGGTTTCCCAGCGTCTCCGGTTCGCTCAAAAGCGCGCAGGGTCGAACGGCTTAACGTCAAAGGGCGGGGTGTCGGCCGCAATCATGGCGGCGATCGCCTCGCCGGTCGCCGGACCCGTGGTGAACCCGATATGCTGGTGTCCGAACGCCATCCAGAGGCCGGAATGCCTTGGGGCGCGACCTATCGCCGGCATGCTGTCGGGGAAGGTCGGCCGCGCCCCGCGCCACGCGATGTCCACCGGCTGGCCAAGCGGAAGAAAGGTCTCGGCCTTGGCGATCGCGTTCTCCAGCTGACCGAAATTCGAGACCGAATCCCGGTGCGCCAGCTCCACGCCGCTGGTGATGCGGACGCCATTCTCCATGGGGGTGGCCACGTAGCCGCCGGACACATCCAGGATCGGGCGGCGTAGTTTTCGGCCCTGGTCCATGCGGAATTCGCGATGATAGCCGCGTTCGAAGTTCAACGGCAGTCGATAGCCGAGGGTGGCGAGAAGGTCTGCGGACCAGGGGCCCAAGGCGACGACCACATGCGTCGAGGAGAGGGTGCCGGCATCGGTGTGAATGCGCCACTGATCGCCCCGGTGCTCGAGCCGGTCGACAGAAGCGCTGCGGATCTCGCCCCCTTCGGCGGCCAGCATTGCGGCATAGGCGGCCACCACCTTGCCGGGGGAATCGACGGAGCCCGTGTCCGCGTGCAGAAGGCCCTCCGCGAAGATGGGCGTGATGTCGGGCTCGAGGGCGGAGATCGACTGGCGATCCAGAACTTCCGTTCGCACGCCGAGGCTGGTGAGCAGAGCCTGCTCAAAGCGCAGATCCTCCGAGCCCCCCGTGCGCCACAATTTCAGCCATCCCGTCTCGCGCAGACGATGGGACATGCCGGCCTCAACGAGCCATTTACGATGCAGCTTGCAGGAGGGCTGGATCAGAGCATGGAGGGCGGCCGTGCGCCGTTGAGTGCTGGCCTCCGTCGCGTGCGCCAGGAACCCCAGGGTCCATCTCAGGCTGCGGAGTACGTGGCCCATGTCATAGCGCAATCCAGGGTTCTGATTCCTCATATATCCGAAGAGATTTTTCAGAAGCGCGGGCTGATTTTCCGGTAGAGAGCTGCCGGAGCTGATGACGCCTGCATTTCCATAGGACGTCTCGCGGCCCGGTTCGCGGCGGTCGATCACGACGACCCGCCTGCCGCGGCGAACCGCAGCGAGCGCCGTCGAGATGCCGACTATGCCGGCGCCCAGCACGGCGACATCGTATGGCGTTACACCGATCTTTTCAGACATGAGTTCTCCGGTCTCCCGATTGATTGCCCGTCGCGTTCACACTGTAAGCCACCCCGGAAGCCCGCTCTTCACCCCGCCGCTGCAGGCTGCGTCGACGCAGGTTTCGAGGGAGCCAAAGTGGAATCCCTTATTGACCGCGGCCGGCCCGTAGTGAGCGTATTTTCCGGAATTGGTCATGATGTTTGTGATGTCCGGAGCAACGATGGGTTCGCCGATGAGACACCAACAGGTATCGGTCATGAATCTTCCGCCGAATGCGGTGATGCGCTCGACATAGCCGGCAGCGTCGGCCTTCGCGTAGACGTCGCGACCGCAGGTGACGATCACGCTGACCTGATCGGACTTCGCCCGGCCGTCGCAGAGATGGGCAAGACGCTCACACTCCGTCAGCGAAAAGTGTGGATTGCCCAATGATACGAGACCGACCTCAGGGGTTTCCGCGGTGTTGAGCTCGAGCCAAGTTTCGCCCAGGTCGTGCAGGGTGACAGTCACGCTGCGGGTTGGGCCGTCCGGCCCTACAGCTTGTTCAAGTGAATTCGCTTCGGGGGTGATGGCCAGGACGTGGAACATGGGGGCGGCGGAGGTGGTCGCAAAGGCGGCCCCGAACGCCTTGAGATCATCATGGGTCACCGGCAGATGCTCCAGGCCGCAGACCACCGGAACCTCGTTGGTGGCAATTTTCCCAATGAGATAGCCTAGGGCGGGGTAGAAGGCATCGTCCGGCTGCCGTGGACAGATCACGTCAATTCTCACCGTAGCCAGGCGCGGCCCATCGCGATGGCAATCCGCGTCGGGCGCCCGACCCGTCATGGCGACCAGAATATCGAGATAGTCGGGATATTTCATGGTCCGCGCTCCGATCACGGAGTTGGCGAAAACCACAGCGTTTGATTCCCCCCAGGCGATCTGCTGGCCGAAGACAGGCGGGCTGTCGAGGAGATAGGGTGCGCAGGTGTAGGTGGGCCTTACTCCCATCTCCACATAGGCATCCGCGAGATCGTCCGATGGCGTACCGATCGCGTCGGACACGCCCAGATCACGCCATTGCCGTCGATCGACACAGAGGGCATTCATCGTGGAGGGCACGCGCGCACGGCCGCCAAGCTGGCACAGCTTCCGTGCAAATTGGAGACTTGCAGGGCCCTGATAAAAACAGCCATCGATGTGTGCCATGTCCACATCGACGAGGCGGTCAGCGCCTTCGAGCTGGGCGGTTCGAATAATGATCTGCATGGCGATCCGCTGCGCTTCGCCGAAGTCACCCGCCAAAAAGCGGAGGTCGCCAGGACTGAGGTGGAAACGGCTGAGATCGAGTTCCGGCAAATGTGCGCAGGCCTCGGATGTCGGCGACGCCTTGCCGGACAGGGTCACCGTTCCGTCACGCACCTCGGCGTGCTCCGCCTCGGCGAGCGCCGCGAAACCCGCGGCATCCAGGCGGATGATCGGGATCCCCTTCGCGAACAGCTCCAGCGCGATGATGACGCCCAGCGTGAGGATCGTCTCCCGGTGCTGAATGATGAGTGCGCCTGGAGCATGGCCGTTCATGAGCAGCTCGAAGATGACCACGCTGCCGCCGCAGGACCCGCGTCCGCTGGGGATGGCGAGGATCCTGCCGCAGACGCTTTCGCCGCGCAGCGGATGGTGGGTGTCGGTGATGATCCCCGTCGTCGGGCTTACGCCGCCCATGAAACTCAGTCCCACGCTGGAATAGAGCACCGCGCCGGCAGCTGTGCCCGGCACGAGGCAGTCCCCGAGGATGGAGTTGTCCGACATGTGCCCCTTCTTCAACGACGTTCACCCGCTCCGGCCGCAGTATCTCTTAGAAGAAAAAGGCCAATCCGTCGTAGCAAAGTTTCACGCCGACGCAGAACAGCACCGAATATGCGATGAGGTAGAAGCGCTCGGTGTCGACGAGGCGCACCAAGCGGATGCCCACCCAGGTGAAGACAAGCGCCAAGGGCGCGAGGATCAGGGACAGGGTCAGGGTCTGGCCCGTGATCTGTCCGAGCATCAGGTATGGCGGCACCTTCATCCAATTGATCACGGCGAAGAACACCGCTCCCGTTCCGACAAAGACGTCGCGGCTCAGGCGCTGCGGCATGACGTAGATCTGAAAGGGAGGGCCGCCGGCATGGGTGATCATGCTGGTGAACCCCGCCACCGCCCCCCAGAACAGGCCGGGTGCGACGTCTGCACTTGCCGGCCGTCGCAACGGATTCGGCCTGCGCAACAGGCTGCGCAGGGAGAACAGGATCGCAATCAATCCGATGGCGAAACTGACCATCCCCTGGGAGAGATAGGCGGCCAGCATATAGCCCAGGCCGATCCCGACGAGTGCGCCGGGAAGGAGGAACGCCAAATTGCGCCCGTCAAAATTCTTCCTGTAGGCGATGACGCTATAAACGTCCTGGATCAGGAGCACCGGCAGCAGGACCGAGGCGGCTTGCACCGGCTGCATGACCAGAGCCATCAGCGGGGTCGCGATCATGCCAACGCCCGCGAAGCCGCCCTTCGATATGCCGGTGAAAAAGACCGCAGCGATCACTGCGGCCGCGAACGTCACGTCGGCTGCAGTCATCGTGGAACGTGCCTTCTGCCCTGGGTCTCAAGTTTCGAAGCCATGATCCCCTCAGGTCAACAAAAGAAGCCTGCCCGCTCACTCTCTCGACCGCCCGATATGGTCGATCAAAGCGCGCATCTTGGGCGCCATATTGCGACGCTGGGGGTAATAGAGGAAAAAGCCCGGGAATGGCGGCAGGAATTCGCCTAGCAGGGGTATGAGTTCGCCTGAGTCCACGAATGGCCGGAAATTCTCTTCCAGCGCAAAGGTGATGCCGCCCCCGGCGAGGGCGGTGCGCAGCATCAGCCGCAGATCATTGGTGGTGATCTGGGGTTCGACCGCCACGTCGAAGGGAATGCCGTTCTCTACGAATTCCCAGCGATGCGGTGCGACGTTGGGCGCCGGCCGCCAGCCGATGCAGCGATGATTGACAAGGTCGCGGGGATGCAGCGGCACGCCGTAAGTGGCAAGATAGGCGGGGGCTGCCACCGCCGTTTCCCGCTGATCGCCGGTCAGGGGAATCGCGATCATGTCCTGCTCAATGACCTCGCCCAGCCTGACGCCGGCATCATAGCCCGCGGCAACAATGTCGAACTCCTCGTCCGTGACCGTGACATCGATCGTCACGCCGGGCTGGGCCGCCGCGAAGGAAGCGATGAGCGGCCCCGACAGAAATTTCTCGGCAATCGAGGTTGCGGCAATCCTGAGCAGGCCGCGTGGTGCGTTCTCGGCCGCCACGCCCTCAAGCGCCGTGCGGACATCGGAGAGCGGCCCCGACAGGGCGTCATGCAGACGCTCGCCTTCTTCCGTCAACCGTACGGACCGCGTGGTTCGCATCACAAGCGCCGTGCCGAAAGCATCCTCGAGCCGCCGCATCCCCTGGCTGACGGCGGAGCGCGTCACGCCCAGACGATCGGCAGCGGCGCGGAAATTATGCTCCTCAGCGACGGCGAGAAACAAAGGCAGGAGGTTCAGGTCGATGTTCATTGTCCAGCGTGGCTAACCATCCAGTCAAGAAGATGACCGATACCAGCACCAGTCGCGAGGGTCCATCTTTTCCCTGAACGCATGAATGGAGACCAGCATGGACAAGATTATCCTGATCACCGGCGCCTCCAGCGGAATCGGTGAAGGTATCGCCAAGGAGCTCGGCGGCGCTGGCGCGACGGTGTTGCTCGGCGCACGCCGACTGGACCGCATCGAAGCCATCGCCGCCGAAATTCGCGCTGCGGGCGGAACCGCCATGGCCCGGGTGCTCGATGTCACCGACCGGCAGTCGATGGCTGCCTTCGCCGGTGCTGCGATGGCACCCCCAATCACGACAGACCCCCAAACCAATGGAGTGATCTCATGACCTTTCTCCTACCGACCGTGAAGGCGACGGCAGCCCTACGCCCGCTGCTGGTCGCCCTGGCTTTCGTCGCCGCCGTCACGCCAGCACAGGCCAGCACCGAAGCCGCGCCGGCTTCCGAAGCCAAGATCCGGAACGAAGCCATCGTGCGGGAAGCCTTCGAAGGATGGGGCGCCGGACGCGGCAGCGTCTTCGATCTGCTTTCCCCCGACGTCCGCTGGACCATCCATGGTTCCGGCCCGGTCGCCGGCGTCTACAACGGCGTCAAGGACTTCGTGCAGCGCGCATCGGCTCCGCTCGTGAGCCGCCTTGCGAGCCCGCTGACACCGGAGGTGCGCCACATCTGGGCTGCAGGCGACACGGTCATCATCCGCTTCGACGCCTCCGCCACCACGACCTCCGGAACGCCCTACACCAACCAGTTCGTCTGGATCTTCCGGATGAAGGACGGCTCTGTCGTCGAGGCAGAGGCTTTCCTCGACCTCGTCGCCTATCAGGAGGTCGTCGACAACAACGAGCCGCGCCAGCCGTAGCCGTCACGACACGCCTCAACGGATCGGCGGCTTCCCGCCGTCCACCCGGTGAGGCGGACATGGAGCGGCGGCACCACGCGCGCCGACCCATCCCCACAGACAAGGTTCACAGGAAACGAGGAGCTTCCCATGCAGCGTATCGCCGCCGCCCTCATCGCCGCAGCGCTTCTGGCGCAGCCCGTGCACAGCGAGGAAAAGACAGTGCAAGACAACCACCCCTATGCCGGCCTTTGGGTCACGCAAGACGGTCGCATCCGTCACGAACTTCTGCCCACCGGCCGCTATGTCGAGGCGCGCGGGACACGAGAGCGTGCCTATGAGGGACGCTATGAAGTGACCGGCACGCATATCGAGTATTGGGACGATACCGGCTTCACCGCCGACGGAGACTTCATCGACGACGTTCTGCATCACGCCGGAATGATCCTCTATCGCCAGTGACGGGGAGATGGGACAGAAGGGATCGTTGCGGTGCCTCCCGCATTTAGAGAGAGGAGTTCGAGGCAGCGTCGGAGGACGAGATGGTCAAGTTCGGATATAAGTTGATGACTGAGGAGCACGGTCCTGCTGCCCTCGTCAAGAATGCCTGCCGCGCAGAGGCCGCCGGGTTCGACTTCCTCTCGATCTCCGATCATTTCCATCCGTGGCTCGAGGCGCAAGGACATGCGCCGTTCGCCTGGAGCGTGCTGGGCGCGATCGCCCATGCCACATCGCGGATTGGCATCGCCACCGGCTTGACGTGTCCCATCCTGCGCTATCATCCCGCGATCATCGCGCAGGCCGCAGCCACGATCGCCGTCATGAGCGAGGGCCGCTTCACCCTGGCGCTGGGTGCCGGCGAGCGTCTCAATGAACATGTAACCGGCGTGCGCTGGCCCTCCGTGCCGGAGCGCCACGACATGCTGGGCGAGGCGATCGAGATTTGCCGGACCCTCTGGAAGGGCGGCGTCCACAGCTGGCAGGGCCAACATTTCGTCGTCGATCACGCGCAGCTTTATGATCTGCCGGATGCCCCGATCGACATCGTGCTCGGCGTGAGTGGGGAGAAATCCGTGGCGCTGGCAGCCGAGAAGGCCGACGGCATCATGACGACCGAGCCGAACCCGGAGCTGGTGAGCGGCTTTCGCGCGAAGGGAAAAGCAAAGGGGCCCTGCTATGCCGAGGCGGTTCTGGCCTATGCGCCGACCGAGGCGGAGGGGCTGAAGATCGCCCATGAGCGCTTCCGCTTTTCAGCGCTGGGCTGGGCCGTCAACAGCGAACTGCCTTCGGTGGAGGGTTTCGAGGCGGCGACGCGGTTCGTTGAACCAGAAGACCTCGCCGGCACAGTCGCGGCTGGCCCGGATCTGGAGACGCATATGAGCTTGATCCGGAAGTATGTGGAGGCCGGCTATGATCATGTCGTGCTCACCTGTCCCGGCCCCGACCAGGAGAGATTCATGAGTTTCTTCGAGACGGAACTGCGGGAAGGCCTTCGCGAGTTTGCCTGAATTGGCGCGGCGTGGGCGAGGCTAACAGCCTGAGGGGGTGAGCCAGGGACGCCAATAACCGAGGCTTCCGCGTATTGGCAGGATTGTCTTCTAACTCAGCCTTCTCATATGCCCGATCCGATGCGGTGGTGGCACAGCAGTGGGGTAGCATTAGGGACCTTCGCTCGCTTGAAGTGGCTGCACGCAGGCTTTCCCATCACGAAAGGGGGCATGCAAGGCAGTGAGCTCGTCGCCGGGATTAGGTCCAACCATGGTGGTGAACCTGTCCTGCCCTATCCTTTTGAGACTTGATCTGTCGCACTTCTCCATCGGGGCTCACAAAGCCGCTTTCCCCGCCGTGACAACGCTTTCGCGCAGCCTTCTCGAGCGGCCGGAAAATGCACCGGCACCCGTCATCTGGGACATCGGCGTCCTCGACTGCGTGGCACGTATGTTGCCGACGTCGATCGAGATGCTGTTCTACCTGAAGTCGCGCGGCGATGTATTTGACATGGCCGTTTCGGACAGCGAGTACAACTACCTTGGCTACCACATCCGGGCGAAGCTGGCGCTGTACGAGAACACGTTTCTTCTGATCGAATGCGATTTTGCGACCCTGGTCGATGACTTTATGATCGCAGCGGATCTGGGCATTGAAGCAGCGCCGCCGCAGGGCGTTCTTGAAACCCTCGAAATTCCGCTTGTGAGCGATCTGCTTGCCAGTCTGAAGACGGCACCGCCGGAGATTGCGTCTGTTGTCATCGACTTTTACGAGTTCTCAAGCACGGCGCTCGAGGAGGTCTCCAGGATGATTCAAAGCGTGCGCGAGGAGGTGGCCACAACGCAAAAGGCGGTCAAGGCGTTTTCGGTGCCGTCGGGAAGCGGCGGTCTGACCTACGCTGTGACCAAAGATTTTTCGGCAAAGAGCCAGGCGGCCGCCGCCGCGATTGGCCGCAAGAACAAGTATCAGGCGAAGGCGGACCATTGGTACGTGATCCTCGATACGCTCCAGACGGAACTCCCGGTGGACAGCCTTCTGCCGCTCGTCTGGCCGTGGCGGGAAGACGAGGAGGAGGGCGAAGCAGCGCGCCGTACCGGCGAACTGTTTCACTCGACCCGCAAGGCGGTGGTGATCGGCGAGAAGGACACCTAATGAACAAGCCTGGGACTCCGAACCGCAAGGACGCCGGGCTGGTCGCTGCAGCTAAGGTCTTCGCCAAGGCATTCAGCGACTCTGCGGCTGCCCAAACGCCGCCAACGGGATTTGCAAAGGGCAGCGGTATGTCGCTCGGCGCCGCGGGCGTAGTCGAGATTACTGACGACGTCGCAGAGACGATGGCGGTGTTGCGCGCCCGAGCCATGAAAATCCTGCGCAGCAAGGCTGGTCATGAACGAGCCATGGATCAGATACTCTTCAAGGCGGCGCATCAGTCCGTCCTTGAGGGGAAGAGCGTCGATGCGATGGCGACGGTATTGATCGACGCGGTGTTCGATCAGAGTCTCGTCACCTACGAGTATGTCGCCCCCAATCGGCTCTTCCGGTTCAACGGCGGGACGAAGAGCATCCAGATCGGCAATGTGCGCGCCACGCTGACCTCGGAGCTTCAGACGGAGCGTCAGACGGCTTATCCGAAAGGCAACGTAACGCTGATCCCTGGCGACGAGTTTAGTATGACTCTTCATGCCGGAACGGCATCGATCACGCTGTACGGGATCTGCTGGGTGGTTTCAGTCGACGCCATTGCTGAAAATGTCTAGGAGGAAGCCAAATGGCTGATCGACGTGGCGGTAAGCCTCCTGCGCCTGAGCCACGCGGATTGGAAGGGCATACCGCCGGCGACCGG
The DNA here is from genome assembly GCF_007474605.1 of Rhodoligotrophos appendicifer. NCBI lineage: Bacteria > Pseudomonadati > Pseudomonadota > Alphaproteobacteria > Hyphomicrobiales > Rhodoligotrophaceae > Rhodoligotrophos > Rhodoligotrophos appendicifer. Next base: position 9,223 of record NZ_VHKL01000019.1, read on the forward strand.
TGGCCGCGAACCTCACCCGATGCAAAAGCCCATCTGGCAAAACCAGGGCGTCAAGCTAGAGGGCCCCAAGGTGATCGTGGGTGGGGGCACGACGCTGCCCTGGTACGAAATCGACTCGGGCGAAGCGACGGTCGCCACGCCAGAATTCCAGGCCAAAGCCGCGGCGATCTTCGCGCCCACTAAGGCCACCTTGCCGCGCACGTCTCACAAGGTCTCGGTTGGCTGACCCGCGGCCGTCAGTCGGCGGATCGGGCCGAACACCTGCTCTACTTCTTTACCGCGATCGAGGCGCTGCTCTCGGGAACGGACAAAAGCGCTCCGGTCGTGCAGACAATCGCGCGCCATGCCGCGGTCATGCTGAGCAACAACAACGCAGAGCGCGAACGCCACGCCTCGCGGCTGAAAGCGCTCTACAATCTTCGCTCGGCCCTCGTGCATAATGGCAACCGAGGCATCGACTGGACGTCTGCCAATGCAGCTCAGCAATACGCCGAGGCGCTGTTCTACGTGGCGTTGGACAGGGCAACGCTGACTGGCGAGCACCACAGCTTCAGCAAGGAGCTTGCGAAAGCTAGCTATGGTCTTGTCTGGCCGTTGGCCCCCTGAAAGTGTTAGGCCCGGCCATGCATCCTCTTCGACCGGAGCGGCCGAGACGCTCCCTCTGGTAAGGCGCACCGCCTTTGCGACCATCCCGACGCGAGTGGATCACGAACTTACGGATCGAGCCAGGCCCCTGCAGGAGGCGCTGCGGGCGTCGGCTGCATGGGTGTGCGTTCCGAGCAGGCCAGGCATCGAAGCCTCGCAACGTAGCTCAAGATCGGCTACTGCACGTCGGAAGACGACCAGCGCTCGAGCAGCCTTTCGACACTTGCGTCCGGCGCCAAGTCGGCCTCGGCCAGCTCTGCAGGCGTGCGGGAGAAGCGCGGTGCGGGGGCCGGTTGCGCCAGTCCGTTTTTGACGACAATCGTCCGGCGCGCGGCAATGTGCGGATGCTCGATCATTTCTCCGATATCGAGCACTGGGGAGAAGCAAGTGTCATCTTGTTCCAAGATCCGACACCAGTCGTCGCGCGTTCTCGTTGCGAATGTTCTCTCTAACAAGGACGTCAATTCCGGCCATCGTGATCGGTCGAACTGATCCGGCAGTGCATCCTCCTCCAGTTCCAGCAACTCTATCAGTTTACGATAGAATTTGGTCTCGATCGGACCTATCGCGATGAAGCGGTTGTCGGATGTCCGGTAAGCCCTGTACCAGGGGGCGGCCCCGTCGATTATGTTACTTTCCCGGTCCAAGGACCACTTGCCGGTGGCAAGCATGCCAAAAAAGGGGGCCATCAGCGCGGCGGTCCCGTCTACGATGGCCGCATCCACGACCTGTCCCCTCCCGGACCTCTGTCTTTCCATGCAGGCGGCGAGGATGCCGAAAGCCAGCAGCAGGCCACCACCTCCATTGTCGCCCACGAGATTGAGCGGTGGAGGGGGCACGTGATCGGCTGGGCCGAGCGGATGAAGAGCACCCCCTACGGAAATATAGTTGATATCATGCCCCGCCCGTTGAGAAAGTGGTCCGGTCTGCCCCCAACCCGTCATGCGTCCGTAGATAAGACGCGGATTGACCCGGTCGAAAACGTCAGGACCCAGGCCAAGACGTTCCATCACGCCTGGTCTGAAACCCTCGATCAGAAAATCGACATGGACGCAGAGGTCCAAGAGACGGTTGCGATCCTGTTCGCATTTTAGATTGAGAACAATGGCCGGTCGCCCTCGCGTCGTTACGTCGGCTGCCCTATCGATCGTGACGCTGGGCTCCCGTGAGAAGGGAGCATCTATGCGAAGAATGTCTGCGCCGAGATCTGACAGGAACATAGCCGCCAACGGCGCAGGTCCAATTCCGGCAAACTCGATCCCACGAAGCCCGACAAGCGGTCCAGACATGTCTACCCCCTTTGGCTGACGCCGGCCTAAGACGCATGAACTCATAAACATAAAATGAATATTGAAACAACTTTCATTTTATGGTGATTGCATGTTGGGCTGCTTATAATGGCGTCACACCGATGAGCATGAACTGGCCTTCCCGTTTTGGAGGAAACGAACAATGACTCGCACCATCTTCTCAGAAGAACACGATCAGTTTCGAGCCTCGGCGAGACGATTTTACAATGAAGAGGTGGTCCCCTATCGTGAAGACTTCGAGAAGCAAGGACATCTTGACCGCCGTGTATGGGAGAAGGCTGGCGAGGCGGGTTTCCTCTGCATGACCGCACCCGAAGCCTATGGTGGTGCCGGAGCGGATCGGCTCTATCCAGTCGTCATGCTGGAAGAGGCTGCGTATGCCGGCCAGTCGGGGCCTGGCTTCTGGGTTCACTCCGACATGTCCTCGACCTACGTCACTGCCTATGGCAGCGAGGAGCAAAAGAAGAAGTGGTTGCCTGAACTGATCGCCGGAAGAAAGATCATGGCAATCGCCATGAGCGAACCAAGCGGAGGGTCGAACCTAGCGGGAATTCGCACCACGGCCGTGCGCGACGGCAACGAATATGTGCTCACCGGCTCAAAAACTTTCATATCGAACGGTTGGATGGCCGATGTCGTCATCGTCGTAGCCAAGACGAATCCAGGGGCCGGCGCCAAAGGTCTTTCGCTGTTCATCGTCGAGTCGAATATGAAGGGGTTCAACCGTGGCAAACTTCTCAACAAGCTGGGAATGAAGGCGCAAGACACTGCCGAACTCTTCTTTGAAGAGCTCCGTGTTCCGGCGGAAAACCTTATCGGCGAGGAAGGACAGGGTTTCCGCTATCTTATGCAGGACCTTGCCTGGGAGAGACTGTTGATCGCCGTTCAGGCTATGGCCGTCGCGGAGCGAGCCATTGCTGACACTTTGGTGTATACGAACGAGCGTGAGGTGTTCGGCAAAAACGTGTGGGACTATCAGAACACCCAGTTCAAGCTTGCCGAATTCGCTATGGAAGCGAAGGTCGGACGTGTTTTCGTCGATGACTGCATAGCGAAGTCTGTGGACAATCGGCTCGATCCAGTGACCGCTGCCATGGCGAAAGCCTGGATCACGGAAATGGAAGGCCGTGTGCTCGACGGGTGTCTGCAGTTGCATGGCGGATACGGGTTCATGTGGGATTATCCGATAGCGCGAGCATTTGCCGACGCCCGATCCCAGCGCATCGTCGGTGGCACGAACGAGATCATGCGTCAGATCATCGCCAAGTCCATGCCGTCGATCGTTGCAGAATATGAACTCTGACGCACAGTCCGGTGATCCTGAGGGGCTGCGGCCGCGGCGCAAGAGGAGGTCGCGCGAGCAACGGGCACGGGAAAACCGCAATGCGCTCATCAAAGCTGCTGCCGAAATCGTCGGCGAGAGCGGCTTCGAGGGTGCGACGATCACCGAGATCACCCGGCGAGCGGGGATCTCGCTCGGGGCATTCTACCAACATTTCGACAGTCGTGAGCACTTGTTCGACCAGCTGCTGCCAGACGTGGGCGCACTGCTCATCTCCGCCCTATCGCAGGAAACACATGAGGCGAAGGACGCGATCGAAGGCGAGGAGCGAGCCATCAAGGCGTATTTCAGGTATCTGAACTCGGGCTCCCCGATCATGCGTCTGTTCAAGGAATCAGAGGTCTACGCGGCGAAGACCTATGACGCGTACATGAATGACGTTCTCCGACGCTATACGCGTACCTTGCGTCGTCGCAAAGCGGAAGGAGCGTTCACCTCGTTCGACGATCGCGAACTCGAGGCGGTTGCCCTCATGCTCACCGTGGCACGGGTTGAGTTCTTCCAGCGCTACGCAAGTCGCGGTCAGGACACTGCCTGGATAGAGGCTGCTTTCGTGAAGATCGTCAGGTTGTTGTCTCCTTGACTAAGCATTCAATTGAATATCCGGTATGGCACATTCAAAAGTCGATAAATGGTTCAGAGCGAACCAGTCGCGCCAGCCCGTAAACCGCGTCCCCACACATCCATCGCCATGAAGACCCTGACCGTCAGCAACCACTATCCCGAAACGATCCTCCACTGCATCCGCGGTCAGTCGGTGCTCGTCGATCAGTTGCTGGCGGAAGTGAATATCCCGCCTGTCGTCCTAGCGCAGCCGCGAGCCCGAGTCGCGATCGAGAGCTATGTGAACCTCTACAGGCGCATCGTTGCGGTCACTCACGATGAGTCCTTCGGGTTTCTTCCTCATCCACTCCGCCAGCAAACGCTGAACATCGCCTGCGAATATGCCGCGAACTCGCCGACGATCGGAGAGGCGCTGGAAAAGATCTGCCGCTTCTACTCAGTGGTGACTCCGGATGTTAGCTTGGCGGTGCGGCCGCTCGGAAAAGAGGTGCGCTTCGAGGTCGAACTCGCTCGTCCGGATCAGGACTTCGTCCATTTTATGGTCGAGACGTTCCTGTGCATCGGTTATCGCTTTTCGTCCTGGCTTGCCGGTCAAGCGATGCGGCTGACGGGAAGCGGGTTCTCCTACGATCCGGTTCGCAATAAAGACGAATATGTATTCTTGTTCCCCACGTCACACGAGTTCGGCATCGTCGGCCCCAACTTCATCGCAATGGATGCCGATTTTCTCAGGCTTCCAGTGCTCAAGACGGCTGGCGACTTGCGTGCTTTCAACGATCGGGCTCCGCTGGACCTTCTGAACAAGCTGATCGGGAATGACAGCTTGACCAACCGTGTTTATGTGGTTCTGAGCGGAAAGCATCCAGACGAGCCGCAGGATGCGAAGACTGTCGCCAGCGACATGGCCATGACGGAGCAGACCCTTAGACGCCGTCTTCGCGCAGAGGGTAATACGTTCCAGAAGATAAAGGACAACCTCCGCCTTGATACCGCGATATTCCACCTCATGGGTGAGAAATACACGATAACCGAAATCTCCGAGCGTCTCGGCTTCTCCACGCCGAGCGCATTCAGCCGTGCATTCAAAACCTGGACCGGAGTTTCGCCCGAACAATATCGGCATCGCTGACAGGGTACAAACAGATGAAATATGAGGGACAACCTTGCCCCTCCGTTTGACCCTATGGAGCTCCGCAACGAGAACCCGCAGCATCGCGCCACCCGAAGCGCTCCGAATTGCACATTACAATGTAGGTTCCCGTCATTTCCGCCCGGAGGCTTTTCAATAGTCTCCTCCGCTCATCGTGGAGAGGAGATGGCCGGAGATGTCCCACAAATTCAAGAACAAGGTCATTGCCATTACCGGCGCGGGTCGCGGCATCGGGCGCGGCATCGGCACGCATCTGGCAAAACTCGGCGCCAGTATCGCGGCCATAGACATCGATGCCGATGGAATCGCAGGGACGGTCCGGCTGGTCGAAGAAAGCGGATCGTCTGCGCGGGCCTACCGTTGCGATATCACTAAAGAAGCGGAGGTCGAGAAGAGCTTCGCCGCGATCGTCTCAGACTTCGGACGCATCGATTGCTTGGTGAACAACGCAGGAATCATCCGAGATGGGCTTCTGGTCAAGGAAAAGGACGGGAGAATTGTCAGGAAGCTCAGCAGCGACGCGTTTGACACGGTGCTGGACGTATGCCTCAAGGGCGCATTCTTATGCGCCCGCGAGGCCTCGGCCCTTATGATCGAGCACAATGGCGACGGCGGCGTAATCATCAACATCTCCTCCGGCGCGTTCAGAGGGAATTATGGCCAGACGAATTACTCTGCGGCGAAAGCGGGGTTGGTTGCGATGAGCCGTGTTTGGGCCAAAGAACTCGGCAAATACAACATCCGCTCGATGATCATCGCCCCCGGGGCGATCGAAACGGAACTTCTTCGCTCGATGTCCGCCGAGGCGCTCGATGCCTTAGCCAGACAGATTCCTCTCCGCCGCATCGGCAGCATCGATAACATCGCGAGCGCGATCGAGCAGATCCTCGAGAATGATTATCTGAGCGGATCCATAATGGAGGTCAACGGCGGCATGGTCGTCTGACACGAGGGAGACCGTGTCGTTCTTGCGCCTCGACGCCCGCCATCACGTCTCGATCATATGCACATCAGTTTGTCGAATTCCGTCATTCTGCTGATGCCGCAATCCAGCAGATAATTCGTCGTGAAAACACACCCCGTTTGCCCGGGTGGAGCGAAGTCGAGCAACGGGGACGGGGCGTCGCTACGTCCATTCGTTTGGCTCATCAGGCGGGTTTGGACCGATCGGAGGCTGACTTGAGCGAACATATCCACATTCCGGTGCCGACACCGGAGACGTTACATTTCTGGGAAGGAGCTAAGGCAGGCGAATTGCGGCTGCAAAGATGCAGATCCTGCAGCAAGGCATATTTTCCACCTCGGCCTTTTTGTCCTGCCTGCAGTTCCACTGAGGTCGAGATTTTCCGAGCTTCGGGGCGCGGCACGATTCACACCTTTATCATCTCCAGTTTCAGGTCTCCAGGATTCACCCCGCCCTATTCCATAGCCGTCGTGGAACTGGAAGAGGGGCCGCGAATGCTGACCAACATCATCGGCTGCGAGCAGAATTCCAGCGCGATCCAGATGGAAATGCCGGTGGAGGCCACGTTCGAACCGCTCACGGAGGAGATCAACCTCGTGAAGTTCAGGCCGGCGGAGGGTCGCTGATGCCGCGGAACAAGGTGGCGATCGTCGGCGCGGCGGAGAGCGAGCGCCTGGGCAAGGTGCCGGATATGAGCCAAGTCCAGCTGCATTGCAATGCAGCACTACGCGCGATAGAGGACGCTGGCCTGACAGTGAGCGATATCGACGGCATCGCCACGGCGGAGGAACTGCCCTGGACCGTCGCTATGGCGCTTGGCGTCAAGCCGACATGGGTGGATGGAACCGACGTCGGCGGTTGCGCCTACATGCTGCATCTGCGCCACGCCGTAGCGGCTATCGAGGCTGGCCATGCCAGCACAATCCTGATCACGCATGGCGAGAGTGGCAGGTCGCGGGTCGGGACCAAGGGTCTCGACATGATGTATACCGACAATCACCGTCAGTTCGAATTGCCTTATGGGGCGACGATGCCGCCGACCATGTTCACCCTGCCGGTGCGCCGCTTCATGTATGAGACGGGTCTGACGGAGGAACATCTTGCATGGGTGCATGTGCGCCAGCGTGAATGGGCCGCCATGAACCCGCGCGCGATGCTTCGTGATCCTGTCACGGTCGACGATGTCCTAAGTTCGACCATGATCGCCGATCCAATCACCAAGCTGATGTGCTGCCTCGTGACCGACGCGGGGGGCGCGATTGTGGTTACGAGCGCGGAGCGGGCGCGGGATCTGAAACAGAAGCCCGTCTACTATATGGGTGGCGGCGAAACTGTCTCGATAAACAATATCAGCCAGATGCCCGATTTCACGCGGGCTGATGTCTTCGAGGTGGCGTCGCGCAAAGCCTTTCAGGAAGCCGGCATCTCCACTTCCGATGTGGATCACCTGATGATCTACGATGCCTTCGCTCATCTCCCGATCTATGGCCTGGAAGGACTTGGCTTCGTGGGAAGGGGCGAGGCGGGCGACTTTATCAAGGACGGCCATACGGCACCCGGAGGTCGCCTGCCGCTCAACACGAATGGCGGCGGCATGTGCTACACGCATCCCGGTCGCTATGGCATGTTTGCCCTGCAGGAAAGCATCCGGCAGTTGCGCGGCATCGCCCCTGCGCAGGTGGAGGGGGTCGAGATTTCTGTGGCGCAAGGTGTCGGCGGAATGTTTTTTGCCGCGGGGACCGCAGTCCTTACGAACGTCGCGTAGCGGTATCGACATGGAGGTGCTGCCGATGAAGCTTGATCGCAGCAAGATCGGCCTGACTTTGCCGCTTCTTCACTATGATGTCGAACGTTGCCAGCTCCGGTTCTTCTCGAAAACGGTGGGCGAGACCGATCCGATCTATTTCGACGAAGAAGTAGCGCGACGGGCCGGTTATCGCTCCATCATCGCTCCGCCGTCATTTGGCTTTAGCTGCCTTCGCGGATCAGCTGAGCAGATGCCCTTCGTCACTGCTATGGGGCTGAGTGAGGATCAGGTCGCACGGTCGCTCCATGGCGAACAGAGCTTCAGCTATGGTGAACCTATCTGCGCCGGAGACCGGATAACCATCGAAGAAAACATTCTGGACATATACGAGCGCCGCAACGGCACCATGCAGTTCCTCGTCACGCTGACCCGGCTGACCAATCAACTTGGCCAGCGTGTCGGCGAGATGTCCAGTACGCTGATCATTCGCACGCGGGAGGGTGCACGACCGTGAAGCTTGATGAAGATGTCCCCGGTCAGGCACCCGCCGATCTGGTCGTCGGACCTATCACACGAACGACGCTCGGACTTTTCGCCGGCGCCTCGCACGATCATACGCCGCTTCACATCGACATCGACTTCGCGCGCGCAGCAGGACATGACGATGTCTTTGCGCACGGCATGTATGTGATGGCAAACATGGCGCGGCTGGTGACGGCATGGCGTTCGCAAAAGGATCTGATCCGACTGAAAGGGCGGTTTCTGGAAATAGTGCAGGTTGGTGACATCCTCACCTATTCGGGACGGATATCCGAGATTCGTCCCGTGGGGGGCGAACGACACGCCGAGTTGTCCATATCAGTGACGAGGCAGGACGGGCGGCATGTCATGTCAGGCGAAGCCACCATACGCTTGAACGACCGTAACATGCTGGGGCAACCGAATGCGTGACAGATTGCTCGTCGAGAAATCGGGAAGCGTCGTCACACTGACGCTCAACATGCCTGAAACCCGAAATGCGCTCTCCGATGGCGATTTCTGCTCGGAGTTGACGGACCAGGTCGAACGGCTTGGTGGCGATATGTCGGTGGGATGCATCGTGCTGACCGGAGCCGGTGACGCGTTCTGTTCCGGCGGCAACCTCAAACATATCCGAGACCGAACGGAGATGTTCGGCGGAGATGCTCTGACTGTGAAGGAGAACTACCGCACCGGAATCCAGAAGTTGGCCCGCACAATATGGGATAGTGAGCTGCCGATCATCGCCGCCGTCAATGGGCCCGCCTACGGTGCCGGCTGCGATCTGGCGCTGATGTGCGATATCCGGATCGCCTCCTCGAAAGCGCGTTTCGCTGAAAGTTTTGTCCAGCTTGGTCTGATCCCCGGGGACGGCGGTTCATGGCTGCTTCCGCGCCAGATCGGCTTGTCGCGCGCGGCCGAAATGACGTTTACGGCAGATCCCATCAACGCAGCAACCGCCTTGAAATGGGGGCTGGTGTCTTCCGTCGTCTCGGAAGCCAGTTTGATGAAGGAGGCACACGCACTTGCTGCCCGAATTGCACGGCATCCGCCAAGGCAACTGCGCATGTCCAAGCGCCTTCTGCGCGAGGGACTGAACAGCCGCTTTGAATCGGTTCTGGAACTGGCGTCGATCTATCAGGGTGTCGCGCACCAAACAGCAGACCATACCGAGGCGGTCCAGGCGCTCATCGAACGCCGCAGTCCGAAGTTTACCGGCAAGTGACGGGGATTGTCGTAACCCCAAACGATCGAAGTGCTCTACCTGGCGTCCTTTACGAAAGCCGAGGGGTCCGGCACTTCACGCATTCTCACCTTGATAGCGGGCATGTCGGCGCTTTCGTGGTGCTAAAGTTCGAGGACGATCACGCGTACTAAGAACATGAACCCCGCTGCGTTTTCGGAAAAGAAAAGGCACCGGAACTCGGCACCTTTTCTTTGTCATGTCGGTACACGCCTACTTTACCAGCTTTTCCCTGTAGGACGTCAGGATTTCGCCGATCTCTTGGGCAGGTTTGGCAAGACCGACCTCAACCATGTCTTTCTCCCAAATCTGCGGCATATTTGGCTCCACCTTGAGGAAAGCGTCGATGTCGTCGAAGTGGACATACTCCATTTTATGAGTGGGCATGTCTTCCTTGATCGTGCTTTTGAATATTTTGGCCAGATACTCCACCTCTTCGGCCGATGCCTGCTCTGCTGCCGATTTCATCAACTGACGAACGTTCTCTGGCAAACCATCGAACAGTTCCCGATTGACGAGTAGTTGCGTTAGCGGAACCGAGCCCAAATTGAGATCGATCGCATAACGGGCCACCTCGTGGAGCCTAGAAGAGATTGCGACGTCGTGCGACATCCAGGCACAGTCGATAATCCCCTTCTCGAGAGCCTGATACATCTCCGAGAAAGCAATGGTCTGCGGATTAGCGCCAAGCATGCTGAAGAAGAGTGGCGGATACTTACCATTCGCACGAATGCGAGTCCCCTTGAGGTCCGCCATAGTGCGGATGGGCTTTGTGCAGGTCAGATTATAGGGATTGGCAGTGGTGGTATTGATGATCTGCAGGTTGGCTCGCTTCAGTTCCTCCTGCGATTCGGGAAGAGCAAAGATCGCCATCGAACCTTCATGCGCGTCGGCTGGTGTGTCGAAGGTCCGCAGCATATTTCCAACCACGCCTGTAAGGGGAAACTCGCTCGGGAAATAGCCGAGGGCCGTGGAGCCGAGTTCGACCGCTCCAGAGCCCACGAGGTCCGGTATCTCGGTTGGTCCGCCCATCGAGCCCGCCCAAAATATCTCGATGTCGATCTTGCCGCCGCTTCCTTCTTCTACAAGTTCGACCCATCGTTTGTCGAAGAGCGCAAGAGCGTTGTTCGACGCGACGAAATGCGCATACTTGAGTTTCATCTCAGGAAACTCTTCCTGTGCTGCAGTGGCGCCGGCCGATACAACCAGCGCAACCAGCGAAGCAGCTACTATTTTATAGATTCTCATCACGGCTCCTCCCAGAGACCCCTTTTGTGAAATGACGGTATTTGAAGATCCGACAGTTCATCGATACACGCTCGGCCTGCCCTTTTTTTGGTGGCGGGACCGCACGCTTGACTAGGTTTCAGAATTCCGACGGACTGAGAATTACGGATTCCGACAATCGCCTGTTCCCTTTGTGGCACTGCTGCATCGGCCTATGCGGCTATGGCAGGGGCGGGAAGGCTGCGGCCGCAAATTTGCGGACTTGGTATCAGGGTCACGTCCCAAATGTGCTTCATATTGATTGATTCCGGTATTTTGTCATTTCAGCCTCCGCCTCATGATTGCTAGGCAAAGAAGAGCATGGTTCGAAGCGGTTCAACCAACGCGATCGCGCAGCCGTGCCCTTGGGGAGGAGTGCAGAGGATGATCTTAGACCGCTTCGGCGCAGGTCTCGCCTTCATTGATCGCGCCATGTTCCAGTTTTGCGCGATCGGCTTGTTCGTCATCATGGTGCTGGGAGCAACGGATGTCATTCTCAACAACACGATCGGATCTGGTGTCCCTGCCACCATCGACATTTCACAGGTGATGTTTGTCTCAAGCGTATTCCTAGCGCTCCCGATTGTAGTCAGAAAGAAAGAGCACATCAGGATCGACTTGTTCGTCGGGGTCTGCCCGGACCTTATTAAGAAGATCGCTGAAGCAATTTCGGTCGTCTTGAGCGCCGCCGTCTACCTCTTCCTAGCCTACGCGATGTGGAATCTGTTTCAGGCCAGTTGGCGGGTCAACGAACAATCGCTTTCCATCCTCACCTTCCCGATCTATCCGATCAAATTCCTTGCATTCCTCGGGTTGGCAGTGGCCACCCTTATCGCTTTCGCCCAGATCGCCGACATCTTTCGCAAACGCTCCTAAGGCACCAACCGATTCGGAGTTGGACAATAGATTCGGAGTTGGACCATGGAGCTTTCCGGGCTCGAACAGGGAATCTTGACGATCGTCGCGGTGCTGGCGCTACTCAGTATCGGCGTGCCGGTCGCGATCTCCATGATCGTCGCGGCGGGTGGCGCGATGTACTTGGCCGTCAACCCTAGTTTTGCCTTTGCGAATTTCCGCACTTTGCCCTTCGCGGTAACCTCGGATTACACCTATATCGTCGTACCGATGTTCGTGCTCATGGGTGTGATAACATCGAAGGCAGGCATTATCGCCGACCTGTACCGTGCCGCTCACCGCTTCACCAGTGGACTTCGCGGCGGGCTCTACGTGTCGACCATACTAGCATCAGCCGGTTTCGGCGCTGCGTCGGGCTCGACCGTGGTCTCCGCCAGCGTGTTCACCAAGATCGCTCTGCCGGAAATGAAGCGGTACAACTACAATCTGGGAATCGCTGCAGGGTGTATTGCAGCTTCTGGCACCCTCGCCGCGCTCATCCCGCCTTCCATTATCATGGTGGTCCTGGCCGTTCTGACTGATCAGTCGATCGGCACTCTCCTTATGGCGGGCGTCATCCCGGGCATCCTGACGGCTCTCTTCTATATCGTCGGTATTCGAGTCTTCATCGCCGCGAAACCTGAATGGGCGCCCGAGACAGGCGAGACCTTCAGTTGGAGAGAGAAGTTTCAGTCTCTCAATCAGGTCTGGGCGATCGCATTCCTGGCGATTGTCGTGATCGGCGGCCTTTATGCGGGCCTTTTCGCGCCATCTGCTGCCGGAGCTGTCGGCGCAGCGGGAGCGACGTTGATAGCTGCGATATCCGGTCGACTGTCACTGAGGGACCTGTGGGATTCCTTATTAGAGGCAGCCCGTATCACGACCGTCCTTTTCTTCATATTCATCGGGGGGCTCCTGCTCAGTCGCGCCCTCGTGGTCATGGGCTTCATTAATGATGTGAATGGTCTTATCGGCCTCTACGGTATCTCTCCCGGCGTCTTCATGCTTCTGGTCATTATCATTTACCTGGTGCTGGGGATGTTCGTGGATTCCATCTCGATAATGGTCATCACCATTCCCTTTTTGTTTCCGATGTCGCAGGCCCTCCACATTGACCCGATCTGGTTTTCAGTCCTGATCATCAAGCTCGTGGAGATTGCTGCCATCACCCCGCCCGTCGGCCTCAACCTCTTTGCCGTGCTGTCTTCCGCTGAGGGCGAAATTTCGGCGCGGCAGATATTCACCGGCGTTCTGCCTTTCGTCCTGTTGGATATCGTGTTCGTGGCCTGCCTCTTCCTGTTTCCGGCGATCGCGACCTGGCTGCCCATGCAGATGAGGGGTTAAGGCATTTGCCGTCGCGAGGGTCAGTGCAAACCATAGAGGCAGCCGCCGCTTTGCGGAACGGCAACCGATGAGTGAGATGTGATCATGGGCGAGTGGTATCCGAAGAAAAGGATCGGTGACCTGCCGGCGGAGATGGCCCGTCGTTTCGGCGGACGAGAAGGGCTGCGTTATGGGAATCGATGCTACAGCTTTTCTGAAATGGCTGCGGAGGTGGAACTGGCGGCGCGTGCGCTGATGGGTTTGGGCGTGGAGAAAGGCGATCATGTGGCGCTCTGGTTGAACAACCGAGCGGATTGGATTTTCATCCAGTACGCCATCGCGCAGATCGGCGCCGTCCTTGTCCCTGTCAATCCGCGGTTCCGAACCGGCGATTTGGCCTATCTCCTTCGTCAATCGGACAGCACCGTCCTAATTACCCACCGAATCTCCGGACCCATCGACTATCTCGATGTGACGCGCCAAGTCGTCCAGTTGCCGGATGAAGGGGTCGAGGTCGACGATCAGAACTTTCCGAGGTTACGTAAGGTTGTGATCCTGGACGAGGATGTCCACAAAGGCACGGTCTCTTGGAATGCGGCAAAAGCCGACGCAACTCGGGTCAGTCAGCAGAGCCTGGAAGAACGAGCCCGATCCGTCGATCCCGACGATATGTGTTTGATTCTCTACACATCGGGGTCAACCGGTTTTCCCAAAGGCGTTATGCACACGCATATTCTGCTTAGAAGCCTCGAACAGCGCGCCTTCCGATTCAACCTGACGGATCGGGACGTCATCATAAACTATCTACCGCTTTCGCATGCGTTCGGCCTGTCCGAGGGCTCGCTCATGTCGATGGTGTCCGGCGCCCGACAGATTCTCACCGAAACATTTGATCCTGACGAGGCTCTCGATCTGATCGAGCGTGAGCGAGTAACCATCACACACGGCTTTGACACGCATATGTCCATGCTGATGGATGCTCAGGAGCGGAAGCCACGCGATATCAGCTCGCTTCGGTTCGGCTGGCTTCCAGCCGGGCCATCGAATGTCGTTCCGATAGCCTACCGGGCGCGGAGGATACTGGCGCCGCTCAAAACTTTCTCCGGCTTTGGCATGACGGAGACTTGGACCGGAGCTTGTATAGGGTCTCTGGACGACACGGACGAACAGCTCTGTGAAGCGTCGGGAGTTCCTGCTCTCGGCTTCGAGGTGCGCATCATTGACCCGGCGACCGGCGCACAGGTCCCCGCCGAGGTGCCCGGCGAGATCCAAATCCGAGGGTTTGCGGTCACAAAAGGCTATTACAACATGCCGAAGGAGACGCAGGCCATTTTCACTGATGACGGTTGGCTCAAGACCGGCGACATGGGTTACTTCCGCAAGGATGGCCTCCTGCGGTTTTTCGGCCGTTTTAAAGACATGCTCAAAGTCGGAGGGGAGAATGTCGACCCCCTCGAGATCGAAGCCCATCTGCTCAAGAGCTCGCAGATACAGCAGGTTTCGGTGGTAGGGTTGCCGGACAAGAAACTATCTGAGGTCCCGGTCGCCTATGTGCAGGTGAGAAAAGGAGTTCCGGCGGCCGAAGCGGACATTATCGGGTTGTGCCGGCACAGTATGGCGAGTTTCAAGATTCCCAGACATGTGGTCTTCGTGGAGGATTTTCCGATGACGGCATCGGGAAAGATCCGGAAGATGGATTTGCGGGCCGATGCGGTACGGCGCTTCGCTCCACAGGCCGGCTGATGGAGTTCCAGACAATTCATGTTGCGACGGACGAACGCGGCGTCGCGACACTCGAACTCAACGGGCCGAGCAAGCACAACGCGATCTGCGAGACCATGGCCAGCGAACTGCGTGGCGCCTTTGAGCGGTTCGCTGCCGACGGTTCCGTGCGCCTCGTCCTAATTACCGGACGAGGTCGAACTTTTTGTGCTGGGGGGGACCTCACCTGGTTCCTCCAGTCGCTCGATGAGAGCGTGGAGGCCCGTGTGATGCGGAGCCAGCAGCTGGGCGATCTCTTCGCCGCGATGCACGGCCTGCCCAAGCCTCTGATCGGACGTATAAACGGTCCGGCATTCGGGGCAGGTGTGGGCCTGGCGGCCGTGTGCGACGTCGCGATCGGGCTGGATCGATGCCAGTTCGGATTCCCGGAAACCCGGATAGGGCTCATCCCTGCGACCTTCTCGCCCTATGTCATCCGCAGGATCGGTGCGGCACGGGCCCGTTCGGTCATGCTCTCCGGCGAACGCTTCGAAGCGGCGAGAGCGCATCAGTTCGGTCTGCTCGACGGCGTTTGCGCGGACGAGGATGCCCTCGATGCCCGGATCGAACAGCTCGTCGAGGATCATCTTGAAGCCTCGCCGGTTGCGATCGCGATGACCAAAGAACTCATAGAGCACTTGGCAGACCACCAGCCGGACGAAGCGAGGAGATGGGTCGCGGGCAAGGTCGGTGAGATTTGGGAACGTGGCGACGCACCGTCCCGCATTCGTAGGCTGCTGACCAAGAGCGGCATGCACCACGAGTGAGTAAGGCCGGCCCATGGGTCGAGAGACGGTCACCAACAGGGGGAATCGCGCAGATGACGAAGTTGGCCGAGGAAAGCCGGTCCTATCCGCACCTGTTCGCACGCGGTCGCATTCGCGACCTTGAGCTTTCCAACCGCGTGATCATGGCACCAATGGAGTCCAATCTCGCCACCCCCGAGGGTTCGGTGTCTGAGCGGATGCTTGAGTATTACCGGGTCCGTGCCGCTGGCGGCGTCGGCATGATCATCGTGGAGTACACCTGCGTTGATCGTCCTCTGGGGCTGGGCGGCGAGCCTCAACTTGCACTGGATGAGGATCATCTCATCGTAAGCCACGCACGCCTGGTAAAGGCCATTCATGCCGAGGGTGCCAAGGCGTGTGTTCAGCTCTTTCATGCAGGCCGCCAGACCCATCCGAAGTTCATTGCAGGACAGCAGCCGATTGCGGCTTCTCCCATACCATGTCCGATGTATCGCAAAATTCCGCGGGAGATGACCCGAAGCGACATGGAGCATGTGGCGACAAAGTTCGGCGAGGCGGCTGAGCGTGCCCGCCTGGCTGGCTACGATGCCGTCGAGATACACGGAGCGCACGGATACTTGCCCGCAAATTTTCTTTCCGCCGCCTCCAACAGGCGGCAGGACGAGTTTGGCGGCAGCCTCGAGAATCGCCAGCGCTTTCCGATCATGATCGCAAAAGCGGTCCGTGACGGGGCAAGGAACATTCCGGTGATCTTCCGCTTGTCGGCGGACGAGTTTATCGAGGGTGGCACCACCACCGAGGAAGCGAAGGACACGGCAAGGCGCCTCGTCGCCGAAGGGGTTGACGCATTGCATGTCTCGACGGGCTGTCATGAACGGATCGACTGCAATGTCGACCCGGTTTGGAAGCCGCAAGGGTGGCGCATTCCGCTGGCGCGGGCGATACGCGAGGTTGTGAGTGCACCAGTCATTGCCGTCGGTGTGATCCGGGAGCCGCAGGTGGCGGAGCGTGCTCTCGAGGATGGCTCGGCCGATTTCATTGCCTTGGGTCGCGCGCTGTTGGCGGATCCGGACTGGCCCAACAAGGCGCGTGACGGGCGTACCGCCGATATCAGGCCCTGTACCTCGTGCAACTGGTGCGTCGCACAAATCGGCACCGGCCACAAGCCCGTCGGTTGCGCGGAGAATCCCCTCGCCGGACGGGAGATCGATCTGCGGCCGGTCCGGGTGGATCGCGCGGGACGAGCGGTAGTCATCGGATCGGGACCAGCCGGAACGGCCGCAGCGCTCAGCCTTCGAGAATCCGGCTACCAGGTGACCCTGATCGAGCAATCCGAGAGCGTGGCTCCGGGGCTCCTGGCGTCGGGCGCAGCGCCCAAGAAGGACAAGTTTTTCTGGTATCGTGACTATCTGATACGCAAACTCAATGATTCCGGTATCGACCTTCGGCTGAACACCATGGCAACGGCCGAGATGGTGGTGGGGCTTGGACCGGAGATCACCGTGGTCGCCACAGGTTCGAGCGACAGGCGTCTCGGCGACGTAAGCGGGCTGGACATGGAGATAGTTTCCTCAGCTTATGACGTGCTCGTCGGCAAAGCCTCGCTCCGGAACGGCCCGATCGTCATCTATGGTGCAGGCGAGATCGGCTGCGAGGCAGCTAAGTTCGCTGCCGAGAGGGGCTTCGATGTCATCCTTTCGACAAGGTCAAGCGACGATCAGGCCCTGAGCCGCTCAAATTGGCTAAGGATCTACCGGGAACAGTTCGTCAAGACACTTAAATCCTACCCAAACATCCGCATCGAGCTCGGTACCCTCCTGAAGTCGGTGCAGCCTGGGCGTGTCACGATGACGAGGAATGGCAGCGAACTGGTCTGGGACGCGGGGCATCTGCTCCTCGCAGTTGGCCGCGTCCCCGAAAGCCGACTCGCTGATGAGTTGAAGGCCAAAGGAATAGCGTCTGTCGTCGTCGGCGATGCTCGCGATGTCCGCCGGATCGGCGACGCTGTCCACGAGGCCTACGCAGCAGTCACGGAACATACGCGAAGCGTGGCACCGCATGGGGACACGCTGCATCAGATCGTCTTCTGATGCAGATGGTTAAAGGGGAGAGGAAATCCAAAGAGCCCCTTTAGCCGTTCAACTCGAGTCGATATGCGTTAATTGCCGTGTCGCGGAACAGTGCCGACTTCTCCGCCGGGCTGTAGCGCGTTGCGATCTTCTTGAAAGCGTTCCACAGGATTCCATACGAGATCGACACCCCGTCTACTGGGAAATTGCTTTCAAACATGCAGCGCTCGCAACCGAACAGGTCGATGGCAGTGTCGAACCAGCGCTGATAGTGGGCGGCATACTCGTCCGAGCTCAGTGGCCTAGTGCGTTTGTGCCAGCCGAAGCCGGATACAGACATTGCCATGCCGCCAAGCTTGAGGAATACGTTCGAACATTTCGAAAGTTCTGCGAGATTCCTCGCCCATTCATCGAAGAATTCATCGTGTCGGCCTTTATACGGGCCGATACCGATAATGCCGCCCATATGGTCGCATACGATCTTAGCCTCGGGTACCGCACGAGCCAGTTTTACGACTTCCGGAAGCTGGGGAAAGAAGCAATAGGAGTCGAATGTCAGATTGCGCGCAGCGATGCCGCGCAATCCCCGGCGAAATGCCGGATCGCACAGTAAGCCGGCCGGCGGGCTGGTATGACCGTTTTTTACTGAGGGATCAGGATCCCAGGCGGACGAGTTGCGGATGCCCTTCAGAGAGCCCTGCGAGGCCTCGACGAGAGAGTCCAACTCTTCCTCAAGGTTTGCCTTGCGAAGGTCGGCATAGCCGACCACGCCGATCGCGGTTCTCCAGGCACGCCCGCGTTGCAGGGCCAGCAGCTCTGCGCTCTGCTCCGCAGCGAAACGCATCTCTCCCTCGGCGCCCCCATGGGCGAAAAAATCGGCATTTGCCTCGACATGAATAGCTCCGACGACACGATGCCCCTGGTCGAGTTCGGCGAGAAAATTTGCAGCAAGATAATCGTGCCCACGACCGGTAAAAAAATGGAAGTGGGGATCAACAATGGGCAGATCCCGCTCGATCGCTTCCTCAACCACCTGTTTCAGCCAGACGTCCCGGTCGTCTGAAATGCCGACATCATTCACGATCCCCTCCCACTTTTTTCGACCGCATGACCGTCACCACCATCTCTCGGCAGGCTAAGGGATGCCATAACCGGTTCGGCCAAAACAAATCGCGGCATCGACCAATGACTACTTCACTTAACCTGCAGTCCCATGTGCAACCTTTACTCCCAGACCAAGGGCCAGCAGGCCATCATCGAGTTCACCCGGGCCATGGTGGATCGGACCGGCAACCTGCCTCCGCTGCCAGGCATCTTCCCTGACTACTCGGCGCCGATCGTCCGCAATTCCATGGGAGGGCGCGAGCTGGTGATGGCACGCTGGGGCATGCCGTCGTCGCAGAAGGCGCTCTTGGATGCCACCCAGAAGCGGGCCGCAAAGCTGGAAGCCAAAGGCAAGGCGGTCGATTTCAGAGAGCTGATGCGCATGGAGCCAGACAGGGGCACCACAAACATCCGCAATGTCCGAAGCCAGCATTGGAAGCGATGGCTTGGACCGGAGAACCGTTGCCTGGTCCCGTTCACCAGCTTCTCGGAATTCAATGCCGCGGCCGGTGGCGATATCTGGTTTGCGTTCGACGAGAGCAGGCCTCTGGCATGCTTCGCCGGGTTGTGGACAAGCTGGACCTGTGTCCGCAAGGTCCGAGAGGGCGAAGTGACTTGCGACCTCTATGGCTTCTTGACGACAGAGCCCAATGCCGAAGTGGATCTGATCCACCCCAAGGCCATGCCAGTCATCCTGACGACCCAGGAAGAGATAGACGTCTGGATGCTGGGGGAGTGGGCAGAGGCATCCGGATTGCAACGCCCGCTGCCGGATGGGTCGCTGCGGATTGTCGCTCGGGGGCAGAAGAAAGACGGTGGGGTTGATGCCGTGTTGGGAGGCCCTCTCGTCTGAAGGCGGCTAAAGCCCCTGGTCAAAGAGCAAGATAACGCTCTCGACCAGGTCAGATTTAGGGTGCCTTTGAGCTAAACAGCAGCATTCTCACTCTATCTCGAACGTGCACCATGCCTCAAAACAGATGTCGTTCGCCAGGCGTTGGACACCAATTGCGGCTCGGCCCCCACGTCCTTTTTCCTCGCCCAGGATTTCCACCAAAAGGTCGGTCATTCCGTCAGCTACTTTGTGAACCTGGGTGAAGTCGGGCGCACAAGGAATATAGATTACGCTGCGGACAAGAGACTTTATCCCAGAGAGCGGGCCAATCGCCTGCTTGACGCCAGCGAGCACATTGAGCGCGGTCAGTCTTCCCGCCTCATAGCCCTCCGGGATCGTTACCGGCTCACCCAGCCTTCCAGGGTGAATGATCTTGCCTTCCCAAATCGGTACGTGGGCAGACAAGAACAGCACTTTTCCCGCTAGGTGAAAGGCTTTCATTTTGCCGTATTCATCGCCGTAATAGCCAATCTTCTCGAAGTCTTGAAGTGTGAGCCCCATGGATTTGATTTTTTCTTCGGGCGTCATTTTTCCTCCGGATCAATACCCCGGCTCGGGCCGCTGAGGATTCAGTTAACTACCCCCGATTCCGCCATTAGCTCACTCTGACAGGGTTTCGTCAAACTTGCGGCTGTGGATGGGCATGACCATGGATGGCGCACGTGCCACTTTATTTCCGAGAAGGGGGATTATCGGAACCAACTTTCATCCAGCGTCTAGCTCATCTCGATTGTTTCCCACCTCGGCGATCAGCTTCTGGGTTTATTCATTGATTAGGGTGTGCTTTTCAGCGAAGTATCGGACCTAGTTGGCTTCTTCACCAGCCACCCTGCTACGGTCCTGCTGTCCTCGCTTGTTCTTGTCGTCAGCCATGCAACCTTCTCCTGTTAATTCTGCCTCACGTTCCAAAGGCAGAATTCCACAGGGGGGGGTCCAGGGGCAGATAAAGATGGCAGGACGCTATTCTTTTAAGTGTAAAACTATTCTGCGACGATGCTAGTGAGAGCACGTGTACAACTTACTCGTTTCCTCGAATGACGGCTCCTGGAATGGAGAGCCATGGCTGGTAGAGCGAAGTCGCTGCGTTCGCGAATACACGAGCTATGCGATGCAGGACTCCTACGGTGCGTTGGGTCCTGCGGAGATTGACAAGCTCCGGCGTTTCCCCTGCATCTTTGCGTACGAGGCCTTCAACAAGCTCGATCCGCGCTTTGGTCTGATCCGAGACGTCACAGTCCGGCAAGATGAAGTTCGGGTCGACTACGAGTTACATGAACTGGACACGTTCCTCACTGCTAAGCAACTTGAGGACATGATGTTCGAATTGGAGATCAGCAAGTGGGAGCTGAATCGCACACGTTGGGCGGTAAAAGACGTGGACCTTCCCGCGGAATTGAATCGCAAGTGCATCGCCTTACCGCGCTGCAGCACGTGCCGGGCCAAGGATCAACCTCAGGGACCATCAGTTCGACGTCGCACTCTCTTTCCCTGGCGAGGCGCGAGCTTATGTTGAGCAGGTTGCAAAGCACTTAGAACGGCTGCTAGGTCCGGATCGATATTTCTATGATCGGAACTATACCGCGCAGCTTGCGCGCCCCTCTCTTGATACGTTTCTCCAGGCCATCTACCGCGAACGGTCCCGGATGGTCGTGGTGTTCGCTGGTGGCGACTATCAACTCAAGGATTGGTGTGGCGTCGAGTTCAGAGCGGTGAGGGAGATCATCAACGCGCGGGAGCACGACCGCATCATGTTTGTGCGGATGGACGACGGTGAAGTCGAAGGTATCTTCGGGCACGACGGGTACGCCGACTCCCGTCACCACGACGCGGCAGAGATTGCCAGCTTCATAGTGGAACGTGTTCATCTTCTGATAGCCTAACGGCAAACTGATCGGTTCCATTCCGTCGCCAGTGGGCCTCGCGAGAAATCGTCGTGCTCGATTGCAAGCACTCACTCGCGTTGAAGGTCATTTCTGCTTTTTCCTCAACCGCACACCAGGTCCTTCTCGACCACTTCAATGAATATCGCACCAGTGGCCTCAAGGGAGAACGACCGCCAAATACGGCGTGTGCGGCTTGTCGTTCGGCCCTAACAGGTCCGGAACCTTGTTCCTGACAGGCTTCATGCTCTTCAGATAGGCGGCCAATGCCCTCGCATCTGAATCGATCAGCTTGCTGTAAGAATGATACGGCATGACAGGAGCCAGGATGCGACCGTCAGGACGATGACCCGTTCTCACCGCAGCAATGATTTCGCTCTCGCTCCACCGGCCAAGTCCTGTTTCATCATCCGGCGTGAGATTCGGTGGATAGAAGGTTCCTAAGCCCGGGATGTTAAAGCCGACGTCGGCTCCGCTGAGTGCCTTGGTCATGTCGGGCTTTCCCAGGAGGGCTCCCGGTGTATGACAGCCCGTGCAGTCCATGATTGCGGCGAGATATTTGCCCCTGCTCGCCGCATCCTCTGCAATTGCCGTTGTGCTGGCGGCGAGCAGGCCGCCGACGACAGTCATCCATGATACTTTTTTCATGGGTCTTCCTCCTTAGAGGCTGCCCATTAGACCTAGCAACTTGAATGCAAGATGAACGGTAGATGCTTAAAGTCTCCAAGTATTCGCCGTCGCGGTAACGAAGCTAGTCTTCATCCTCACCCCAGGGCAGCTCCGTTCGTGAACTCGACGCCATCTATCTACAACCGGCCTCATATATCATCTTCACCGACAACGCCGCCTTCGCCTTCCAGTCTATTGACGGCACTTACATCTCTGCCGTTATACTTAAGCCGTACGCCTGGTCCTCCGCCATTCTCCTCTATGAAAACGACGCCAGCGGCTTCGAGAGCTCTCTGAATCTCAAGTAAGGTCCGATGAACAATGGACGCCTTGCTTCCAATGCCGAGGGATTCTGGTGCAGAGATCTCGCCATTCGAGACCGCCGACGAGCCCACTCAGCACTACAGGGCTCGTGAGAAGGCGGAGAACACCCTTCGTAGCTATCGCAGCGACGCAAGGGTGTTCGATGCCTGGTGCTCTGCTCGTTCCGTGGCCAGTCTTCCCGCGACACCAGAGAAGGTGGCAGCCTTCCTTGCCTCGCAAGCTGACGCGGGCCTATCCGCTTCAACAATTGACCGCCGCGCCGCGGCTATCCGGTTTGCCCACAAACGTATTGGCCACCTCAACCCCGTCGATGCAGAAATTGTCCGATCGACCATGCGTGGAATTCATCGTGTCATCGGAACGGCGAAGGTCGGGAAGGCACCGGCGACCAGCGATGTTGTTGCAGCGATGCTCAATGTCTGCGGCAGCGACATTCGTGGTGTTCGCAATCGAGCACTGCTTCTCACCGGTTTCGCCGCTGCATTGAGGCGCAGCGAGTTAGTGGCGATCGATGTCGAGCATCTCACGGAGATGGCTGAGGGCTACCGCATTCTCATTCCGCGATCCAAAGGCGACCAAGAGGGAAAAAGGCGTCGAAGTGGCGATCCCACAAGGATCATTACTGAAGCCTGCTGCAGCGTTGAAGAACTGGTTGCTGCTCGCCGGCATCAAAGAAGGGCCGGTATTCCGCCCAGTAGCCAAAGGCGGGCTTGTAGCCGCCGAGCGACTAACTGACCGCAGTGTCGCGTTAGTGATCAAAGAGCTCGTGAAGAAGGCTGGCTTTGACCCAGCTTTGTTTGCAGGACATTCGCTGCGGGCCGGATTTGTCACCGCAGCTCTACAAGCTGGCGCCGACCTGTTTGCCGTAATGGCTGTCAGCAGGCACGTAGATGCGCGAACACTCAAGACCTATGATCGCCGGAACAAAATGTTTCGGGATCATGCCGGAAATGGCTTTTTATAATCAATCACGGTATCAATTGGCCGTTGTGATCTTCCGTGATGAAGTTGGTTCTCAGAGTCAAAAGCAATCCCTTTAGCTAAAGCCTCTTTGCACTGGGGGGGAGCCATGAGTGATATTGGTGATTTTGACTGGCCCAGGCGGCCAATGATGTCTCCACTTGGAGGATTCTTGATCCAGAGTAGAGGCGGTCAAACAGGAGATTTCGAAGTCGTTATTCCTTGGCCAGGTGGTGGATTAGCACACTTCTTCCGGGACAATGACAATAATGGCGCATGGAACGGTCCCGGCTTATTCGGCACAGGAACGTACACTGGTGCGACCCTTATTGAATCAGATTTTCGGCTTGATCCAGAAAAGCGCCTGGGAAGTTGGGAGGTACTGGCGTCAAGAGCAGACGGTGTGGTTGAAGCTTATTGGCGGGATAACCTCAATTATCTGTGGCATGGTCCGTCACCCATCGTCTCAAGATCAGGTCAAGCATTTGCCGGGGTAGGTGGAGTGCCTAGCATGGCCTATTCCGGAGCATTCTTTAGGGCTTCGGGTACTGGCCACAACTTCAGCAACTTCCTTGTGGTGGCCCCAGATCTCTTCGGAGGTTTTAAATACTGGCAACGCGCAAATCAGAGTTTTCCCGACGGCAGTGATAACATTTTTTGGGGCGATCTTGGCGGTGCCGGTTCTCGCAAACTCGTAGGTGTGGGCATTATTTCGCCGTCGATGGGAAGCACCCATCACGGAGATATATCGGATACTGGTTACGCAGACGTCGGACCAGGTCTAGAACGAATCGTTGCAGGAGTGACGGCAGGTGGCCAACTCGAGCTCCATGTCAGATGGATCACCGATGCCTCTGGTCTCCACGTCGACTGGATTGATCAAACGACGCTAGGAGAGGATGTTTATCCTGAACTCGATGGCGAGTTCTGGGGACGCCCTTGTCTGGTTCAAGGTGACAACGGTTGGGAGCCTGAAGGTGATCTCCCATTTGATATTGGCCATTTTGGTGATCTGGAGTTAGTGGCTCCGAGCAAGAACGGCGGCATTCTTTATATGAGCCGCGATTGCGGCAATAGGCAGGATGGCTTTCTTTCAATTGGCGAGGCTAGCCGCTGGCGCCCTCCACTGAGAATACCTGGCCCATTCTATGACGAAGTGTCGCTCATACAGAGCAACTTCGGAGGCGAGAACGGTAATTTAGAGCTGATCGCGCGGCGTAGCCATCAGCGAGGTTTTGACTTTTATTACAGAGATGAGAATCGAACTTGGCATGGGCCGCAACGTATTGGCGAGCATTTAATCATAGACCGGCCGTGGGAGCACCGTCGCTTTAATGTAGCCGGCGATCCTGTGGGTGTCGGTGCCGAAATGCGTCTAGGCGCAAAGTTGGTAAGTTGGGTTGATACAGTAAACAGGATAGAGCACATCGCTTGGAATGACGAGGGGCTTTCAGCCCTGCGCCGCCGTTTGGGCAGCCGGATCTGGTCCAGAGAAACCCCTCAATTCGCACCGGCAGAGCGTTATACGGGCTTGTCGGGTTGGTTTGTTCCACAGGAAAACTCCGACTACATTGCCTACCATGGCCCAACCACTCTAGGTGATCAACTCTACGTCTGCAGAAAGCCTGCAGACTCAACTACTTGGGAGTTAGTCGCCACTTTGGGCAGTGAGGTTACTCAATCGTCCCTGTATTGGCGGACCGGCCCCATTGGCTGGATCGATTACGGGACCGTCGTCCATATCGTTTACGCGAGTAAAGGTGGAAAGATCCACGAATGGTTTCGGAGGGCAGGTACAAACGAGCCATGGCAACATAGCGACGTGAATCTCCAAAATCACATGAAGATTTTAGACGGCACCATCCCCTCTCTATGGGTCAGCCATAGTAAGGAATTATCCAGTTTAGTCTACTTTGGTGCCGACGGCCGGCTCCACCACAGCGATCATAGAGTGGTGGCTGCGTCGCCCCGCTGGGACCATCGATTGGTCGAACCACATATATCATTAGAGGGGTCACAGCCGTCTGGCGACGTTGTGACAAGTTGGGGGTCAACGGTTGGAACTGAAGTTCAGCATTTTGCCTACGCCCTGACGAACGAGGTCCATCAAAGGTACTACTTTCGAGGTGGCTATGGGGGATGGCGCCACGAGGTTTGTACTCCCGGGCAAGCCGCGCCCAGAAGTGCCGTAACTAGCTGGTACACCTCGCCTGAACACACCCAGCACATTGCTTATGTAGGTGACGATCGTCAGGTCCACGAGACTTATTTCAATGTTGCTGTGGATGGCGACGACGTATGGCATCACACCGTTCCATCAACCGGCTACCGACCGACGTCAGACGGACTTCCGCCGATGACAAGCTGGGTCACACCAGATAACGTGGAACACATAGTTTATCTGGGCGACGACAGCCGGCTTTATGAACTGCTCAGAGAACCGGCGTAGCGCATTGAAGCAAAGCGGTTAAGCGCAACGTCTCTCAATCATGCCCCTTCAGGCAGGAGCGGACCTGTTCGCAGTCATGGCTGTCAGCCGGCATGCGGATGCCCGGACGCTGAAGACCTATGATCGTCGAAGCAAGATGTTCCGCGACCATGCGGGCAACGCATTTCTCTAGAGTGAGTGGGATTGCCGCTTTCTGGTCTCTAAATTTCAGAGGGCTGACCTACCGCCAGCGCTTTCAAAGTGATCCGCTATGAAGATCAACGGTCAGTGGAGCACAATCTGGATTTCTGAAACTAGACTACTCCACCCCGTTCCGCGTCGTGCTACCCTTGAGATCCCGTCGAAGGAAGATCCGCACATTAAATGGGTCGCGTGCCTGTGACGGTGGACGCACACTGACACCGACTGAGAATGAATCCCTCCAGCCCGTCCTTCATCCCTCACGCTCTAACGCGCTAATCTCCGCTTCTTCGCGAAGAGCTTCCGGTGCCACAGCTTCTGCCGACGCCTTTTCGTCACTGAGCTTTGGTGCGGGGGCCTGCCACGCCCTAAGATGTTGCCCAATCTGGTTGTAGAAATCTGGTACAAGCTTTTCGAGGTCCGAAATGAAGTTCTTCCGTTGTGAGAAACGAGAGCCAAGATCTTTCACCAAAAGAACTTCAAAGGTATGAGGAGCCTGGTCCCCTCTGTCCTTTGACACAATCTCCGAGTTTTCTTTAAGAGCCTTCAGTGAATGCTGAGTGCTCATGGTTCTTCCCGGCGACCCGAAGCGAACATGTATTCCTTCAGGTTCTGCTTTTGCCAGTTGACGAAGAAGCCAGCTCGTTCGCCCCTTAGCACTCTTTTTCTCAATTGGGGCCCTCAGCTTCATGGAAACCGAGATCGACTTCTTCGCCAGATCAGCGATGAGCTCTATTGGAGAAGCGGCTGAAGGGACATCAAAAACGGCCTCAAGTCGTTTAGACAAAGCAAGAACTTCCAAATCGGCCTTTTGCCGAGCTGCCGGATCATCTTTCAAACTACGGGGTACCCGCAGGTCCACTTCAACACCAAGCTGCCTGCTCAAAATGAGACTTAGGTTACGAATTTCCTGGTGCCATGCTCCTACGACTTCGCGAGCCTCTGACGAAGTTGTTGGAATAGATGCTCCAGCATTTATCTGAGAAAGAATTTCAGTCCAGGCCAAAGGCATCTGCTCAAAACTCTTAACACCTGAGCTTTGATGAAGAAGAAATCTCTTCATTTCCTGCAAAATGATTCTTTGATCTCTGTCAATAACTTCATCATTACTAAGAAGAAGGTCTGCCATGGTGATGACATACATCCATGACCAATGGTACAGATCTACTTTCTTTCGAAGTGAGCTTGGAACATTTACTGGGTGGTGAGACGGAAGCGGAGCAAACTGATTTGAGAGGGTAATGAGCGCGTTAACACCGTTGAGTCGAGCAAGCTCGGCATAGCTGGAGACTTGCTCAACCGTGAGATCAGTGTTGCCGACTTTAGCCTCAACAAGTGCCGTCCACCGGCTGGATCCCGCAGTGATCAGTATGAGGCCATCTGGGCGCATAGCCTTATCGCCACCGCTCTTTGAAAGTCCCACCTCAGTAAACGTTTCAATTTTCGATCGAGTGCCAACACGTTTGCCGAGGTCGGCAAGCATGCTACGGCCAAATTCATCAACATTTTGTAGGCATGACAGAAAAATAGAGAGCGTCCGCCCCTCTTTAGAAGTGTCTGCTAAAACAGGGAAAAGGCGAGCGCGCTCGCCGCGCGCGAGCACTGAAGGAAGTTCAGTCATTGTGGCGTCCCCAGCATCTTTGTTATTGTTCAGCATCTTCTACCCCAGATTACCGGTCAAGATGCTTTCGTAGATTCGATTGATATTATTGTTTCTTGGTGGAGGTGTAGCTTTCGGAATGTTGAAATGTCCCTTTTGTTTGTTATTGGCATTCTGCCTGCGCATGCCGCGCTCGCTTCGATTTGCCGATGTGTCCATAATGACAAGTTCGCCGCGGTGGCAACCTGTAATCCGACGGATCGAGAATGAGCAGATTTGCTTTTGTCATGGACGGCGTTGATCTAAGGCCGCACCCTCGCCCGTTCCTTTGAGACGTGGGAGACTGGCAGTCTTCCCAATGCGTGCTGGCACAGTTGCTGTAAGCGTAGCAATTGTAGCGGTATATCAGGACCCGATGCCCGCATTCTGGCACTAGAAAGGGCTGGGCCAATCCTTAACGGCCTTTGCGCTCGCACACTCAGGTACATGACCGTCGGGGCAAAACGTTCCGAGATCACGCGGGCAACGCGCTTCTGTAACTCCATGAGCACAGCCGATTGTCGAGATCTGCTTCTCTGTCTGTTAATGATGATCTGAGAGGCGCAGTCATGTCTATGGGATCGCTAATCTATCGCTTCGCCTGGACTCATTCGTTCCCTCGGGTTCAGTTATGCGTAGTCTGCCACCTAACTTCCGGAAAGGTGAGCGTCTCGAAGGTGTGGTTTAGTCGATAGATCAGCGTGCTCCGAACCAAACGTGTCTTAGCTTGCAGAGCAGCATTCTTACTTGCACATCGTTCAGGAAATACTGAACAGGCCTCTCCTCCGCTGCAATCCTGGGCCCATCTGACATGCAGCCCGCTTCTTGCGCCTGGCTGCACCACCGTGTCGTCCCGAATTATTGATCGTTTGCGCTTGAGATGCCGGCGACCGGTGGGTCAAAGATTAAAAATTCCTTTTCTCAATATGAGGATGAAGGGACGTCAGTTTGTGCAGGCAGATATTCGAGCTTTCATTCTGAAACTTTGGATCCGTCAATCCTGTTGGCCGCAATCGCCGCTAGGAAACGACTTCGAGTTGTCGGGTGAAGTTTGCTTAGGGAGAAGAGACCCGTCATTCTTCTAACGACCTCCTCCTCGTCGCCCCCTTCCTGCAAAAAAGCCGCTGCAAGAGAGGCGAGCTCGCAGATCGGGATGTCGGCGTGGCTTCGGACGTTAGCGTCCGACATGCGGAATGGAACAACATGGGGTGTGACTGGGCCGGCAAGCCAAACCACCCGGCGCTCATTCTCCGTTCGACTCTCTAGCATTGAGCCCAAAGCACTCCGGATCGTCTGACGGATGGTAACCCCAGTTCCAAGGAACCCATGTGCCTTGGCAATTTTTTGAAAGAGGATGTCTTCATAGAGAGGGGCTTCGACAGTCAATATCTGGGCTGCCATCGCCCGAATCTTAGGCCGATACGCAGCATCATAAAAAACATTGGGATTAGGAGAAATCCCGTCCGCAAGCAGGTCCGCCTCTACATAGGGCGGAAAGTCTGGACGTTTGAGCTCGCGTAGGACACGCCGCTTGCTATCAGCAAAACCAACGCTTCTGGCATGCAGGTCGGCTCGGATCACCCCACCTTCAGCCTCGGAAAACAACAAGGACGCTTCAAACCTTGGATTCGAGGACGAGGCGATGACATCTTCCACGGTATTGGGTGGCGCGTCGGTTCCCTCGGCGTCGACTGGCGGCTCAACAGCACCCGTCTCAGCGAACATCGGCGGCAATGCTTCCACTTCGCGAGCCGCTCGCTTCTTCCGAGCCTCCTCAAGATCTGTTATCAATTGGCCGTGCAGTCGGTGCAGGGCCTTAGTGGCATCCATCCACCAGTCGGTGCTCCAGACGCGCCGAATGCGCCAACCGAGGCCAATCAGCACTTGTTCGCGCAAACGGTCCCTGTCCCTAGCTGTGGCCGATCGGTGATAGGTTGCCCCATCGCATTCAACGCCCGCGAGATAGCGCCCGGGTGCATCGGGATCAACGATGCCCAGATCGATCCGGAAGGCTGAAACGCCGACCTGCGGATGAACCTGCCAGCCCAGTGACTCGAGCTCGGACTTCACAGCAATCTCAAAGTCCGAATCAGGGTCTAGGCCGGTTGGTGAGAAGGCTTCTGCGATGGCTTTGGGCCCATGTTCAGCAAACTCGAGGAAATGCTTGAAATCCAACACGCCCCGCGCCCGCGTCCGCGAAAGGTCGATCTGCTCCGGCCGCAGAGTGGCGAAAATCACCATCTCCTGACGCGCCCGAGTGATGGCGACATTTAGGCGCCGATGCCCTCCCTCCTTGTTCAATGAGCTGATCGTGCTCGTCACACGCCCTGCCTGGTCGGGGCCGACTGCGATCGAAAAGAAAATGATGTCCCGTTCGTCGCCTTGCACATTCTCCAGATTTTTGACGAATACGGGCTCATGCCATTGGGCCGCGTCGAAGAACAGCTCGATGTCTGGGAGGCTGCGCCGCTCCTGCTCGAGCAGATCTTCGATAAGTTTCTGCTGCGCCGCATTGAAGGTGACAACACCAAGTGACAATTTGGCGAGCACAAATCCCGGATCTTTCAGGCGGCGCACGATCTCCGCGACGACCGCTCCAGCTTCCTTGCGATTGACGCGCCCCGCCCCGCGCTCATACACCCCACCCGGGACATGCACGTAACGCACGGCGACGTCGTCCGTGACTGGCGAAGGGAAGGTTACCAACTTGCCATTGTAATAAGTGTGATTGGAGAATGCGATCAGGCTCTCGTGTCGGCTCCTGTAGTGCCAGTTGAGATCGCGTGCAGTGATGTTTGACGCCAACGCCTCGTCGAGAATGCTTTCCTGGTCCTCGATCTCGCTATCGTCTTGGTCATCCACCCCGCGCTCTCCGACATTGGTCGGTGGCAGTTGTTGGGGATCGCCGACAATGATCGACTGTCGCCCTCGTGCCAAGGCGCCGATAGCATCCCATACCGGAATTTGCGACGCCTCGTCGAAGATCACGACGTCGAAGGGTTGGCTGTCCGGTGGCAGGTATTGCGCGATCGACAGAGGGCTCATCATTACGCAAGGCGTGAGCCGAGTGAGGGTGGTTGGCATCTTCGCGAAGAGTTGCCGCAGAGGTTGATGCCTTGTCTTCTTGGCCAGCTCGCGCGCAAGAAACCCCCATTCCTCGTTGTTGCCGAATGCGTTCGGCCCCGGGATGTTGCCCACCAGCCTCGATCGAACAATCCTCTTGGATAGCTCCCGCACTTGCTCATCGGCTGCCTGAAATGCGGCAATCGTATCTTCTTGGCGTGTCGCCAAAAATGAACAGAGGCGTGGATCCCCTGAGATGACGGTGTCGGCCCACCAGCGGGCGTGTGCAATCTCGAATGCTTGATCGATCTCATGCGGCGCAATGCTGCCTTCGTCGAGAGCCGCCAGAACGCCCTGCAGGCCGACGGCTTCCGCCTCACGACGCGCACTCGTCCACTGGCACCAGACATTTGCCTGGCCGAGGCTACCTTGCCAACCTTTGAGCAGGCTAGCAGTATCTTCCATCCAATTTTCATCAGTAAAGAAAGCGTTGACAGCCTCGTGGCCTGCAAGCCGTAACAGAGTCTTGTTGGCAGTATCGAACTCCCGCCACGCCCGTTGAAGCCCTTCGAAACCTGCCAGAGCCTCGCTTCGTGACCGAAACATATGTGCGTAATCACGGCGCAGGCTGATGACATGCTCCCGCAGGTCGGACTCGTCGATCTTAAGCGCCGGTGCGGCCGAGCGGATAGAGAGGCGCATGCGATTCGCCCATTCATTGCCGGCAGCCAAACTTGAAAGCCTGGTGTCGAGACCCTCCCAAGCGTCTCCGAGTGCGGACAGGACCGGAGCCAGATCTTCGACATTGGCTTCAATATCCGCCAGCTCGATCAGGATCACGAGATCGGTGGATATGTCTTTTGGAAGTGGGGACACCGCAAAAGGCTCGAGCTCCAAAAGAACCTTCCTTTGGCGGGAGCCCCTCAAGACGATGTTGGACTGGCTCGCCTCAGTCCAGTCATCGAGAATGCGGCCTAGATCCCTGCTGAAGACTGAGCTCCGATACTCCGCCGAAAGGGACTTTCGGAGCTTGCTTGCAGACTTCTGAAGCCTCGTCAGTTCGCCAATCGCATCTTTGATGGCGGCTGATCGGTCGGTGAGAAAGAGGTGGCCGTCGTGGCCGGCGGCGCCGATCAACATGGCACCAAAAGCGACCAGGTGCTGGAGGCCGGACAAAGACAGAATATGGGGCAGCCCAACATACTGGCAAAACGCCTGGGCGGACTCGCGCAGGGCGCTCATCGAGTTGAGCGCCTCATCAATTGCATTCGTCATCTCCTGTCGCCATTTCGGGCTCCAAGCAGTAATGGCAAGCCCCTGCAATGGATGAGCGTTTACGTCGCCGAGCGCGCGAAGAACGGTTTTAAGCTCGCGGCAGACCTTTTGCATTGCCGAGAGTTGATCCCGGTCGATCTCCATGGGCGGCCACTGCAGGTCGACCTGCCTGAAGGCGTCGCGTGCACGAATGACCTTGCTCATGGCATCATGGGCAGAAAGCCCATTGCTTCGGCGACGATGCAGACTGGAGACCAGGCCATTGAGATCATCCCGCAATGCCGCCAGAATGTGCGTAGCGCCTTCCCATTCCTCGACTGACACGGCGCTGCGCTCGTGCCACGCCTGGCGCAGCTGACCGAGGACAGCAGATTTTTGGGCTTTAGTGGAATGAACTTCTAAGCAATACTCGCCAAGCCCAATGTCCTTCAAGCGGCGCTGGACGACTTCCAACGCTGCGGTCTTCTGAGCGACGAACAGCACCGTCTTGCCTGACGCAAGGCATTGCGAGATCATGTTGGCGATCGTCTGGCTCTTGCCGGTTCCAGGAGGGCCGAACAAAACGAAATCATTTCCCGCCGCAGCTGCCATGACGGCCGCAAGCTGGGATGAATCCGACGACAGAGGCGTCAGGATGTCGGCTGGATGGTAGGTGCGGTCGAGGGCTGCAGGATCAGGAAAATCGGTTCCGTCACCGTATTGCTGCTTCGGCGTATCGATGAGGTGGCGGACGATTGCGCTTCGCTTGAGCGTCTCCATCCGCTCTACAAGGTCCTTCCACATGAGAAACTTTGTGAAGGAGAAGGTCGACAGGATGACATCCGACGTCACCTCCCAGCCTTTCAGGTCCCGAACATGGGCACGCATAATGCGCCAAACCTTCTCCACATCGATCCCGCTCTCATCAGTTGGAAGCCCTTGTTCGAGCTCCGGGATCGCCAACTTAAAATCCTGGCGGAGTAGCTGCAGCAGCGTCGGATTAAATCTTGCTTCTTCCTCATGGAGCTTCAGGCGAAACCCAGCGCGGACATTCTTGCGCGCAAGTGCAACAGGGATAAGTAGCAAGGGCGCGCGGAGTGTCGGACCACTCGGCTTCTGGGTCCATTTGAGGAAGCCCATAGCGAGGAAGAGGATATTTGATCCACCCTCCTCAAACGCGGTGTTCGTCGCCCTGAACAGGTCCGTCAGGCGCGAGGCGAGCTCTGTTTCGCCACAGAAGGTGTGCAGATCCTGCTTCGCCAACGCCTCCACCAGATAGCGTTGGCGCCCATCGTCATGATGTCTCTCGCGGTAAAGGGCAGCGTCCCTTTGATCCCCCTCCCCGAGCACGTCGGTGCGAGCGTGCAGCTTGAATTCCATCCCCCTCGCCAAGTGGTCCTCGAGGGCGCCGGGATCCGGGCACTCGATCGGAATGCACTTCTTGGCATCCTTGAAGTTCAGAAGCTTGTTGCGAAGGGAGAGATCGAGCAGCTTTCGCTTCCATCGCTCCAACCGGTCGATCGGCAAATCGGTGGCTTCGGCGACTGACATGTTCTCTGCAAACTGTGGCGGTTCCTCTATTTCCTGTGGCGGTGCCGACTGAGATTGCGTCAATATCGATCCGCCAGCGGGTTGCTCCGCAAGCTCGAGAGGCTTTATCCCTCGGCAGCGGGAACGTTTGACATCGACCGCGATCTCGAGCGTCTCGCCATTCTCATCAACGTGAGCGGATCCTGCTTTGATGGCGGCACTGAATGTGGCAGCAGGCCTACGCGTCAGAAGCGTCGTCTCGACGAAAATCAGGTCCTGCGCATCGCGGCGCTTGCGAAGGACTTGCATGTCATCCACGGCGACCGTGGAAAAATCTTCAGCGTTCAACCAAAGGCCGACGAATGCGTGGCCCTTTGTCAGAACCAGCAATCCGTTCAATCCGGCCTGTTCTAGACAGGCGGCATAGAGCAGCGTGAGGTCGAGGCAAGTGCCTGTCTTGCGTTCAATAATTACACCCGGGGATCTGACCTTCTGCCCCGAACGTTCAAAGCTTGCCGGCGGCAGCACATAAGTTAGGCCACAATCGGCGATCGCCGCCCAGATGGCGTTCGCCAGCTCCCAGGTCCGCTCTCGCTTCCTCGCCTGATAACCATCGATTGCAGAGTTTTTTCCGGCAGACGCTAGCTTGATCGACGCATTGTGCAGAATCGTATCGATCACCGGCTCGTTCGGCCTCACGAAGGCCGCGAGAAGCTCGGGTGCCGCACCCGACCCGCCCCAGTGAGATGGCGGATGAAGCTGGAGCTCGATCGTGTTCTCGAGCAGGACGGTTCCTCGCTGCTCAAGGACAAGAGAGAGCGTGCCTCTCATCCCTTCATTTAAACGGCGGAGGTATCCCGCTTCGAGCGTGAGATCCACAGGCGCGATGTGCCGCGTCGAGCCTGCGGCGACCTGATCGATGTTGATCGACAGAGAGGCCGCAAACGCAGGCTCGCTGCGGAGGTTCAGAACCAAATCGTCTAGGCTACGATCCGACAGGTTCTCGACTGTCAATTCGTAGATAACTGGAATCGAGTTCTGATAGAATGCGATGCTGAGGTAATCTGAAACAGTCCACCCGAGCTTGACTGTTTCTCCCAACATTTCTGCCCCCTAAATTTTCGGCAGGCTATCGGTTGTCCGAATAGTTGTCGATATATGTCCTCGGCAGAACGGCCAGCGATTAGAGGATATTTGTGAAAAGTTTCTGGGGACCGCCTCCCGCGTCGCGGAGGTATTTGAGCGAGCGAAAGCGCTCACTTCGTTGACACACACCATTCCCAACTACGTGCCCACGCATAAACTCTAAAACTTATGTGGAGGAGCTTTTGCTGCGGCTGTGACCTATTTGTGACCTCCGGTCGAAGTGATGCGGCCCAGGAGCATCCCAAAAAGGAGCTAAGTCACTGATTTTAAAGTGGCGCGCCGGGGAAGATTCGAACTCCTGACCCCCAGATTCGTAGTCTGAATGTTCGAGTTTCATGCTTTTGGATAAGATTATACGATATGTCATTTTTCGTTATATACTAGATAGTTATATCCTCTGTTGTCGTATCACGCCCCTTGACATTGCCTGCTGTCCTGACGCCATGTTGACGCCATTTCGGTGAAGTCGGTGGTCTGTCATGAAGCTGAGCAAGAGAAGCATTGACGGGTTGGCACCCCGTGCAACTCGATATTTCGTTTGGGATAAGTCGTTGGTTGGCTTCGGCGTAAGGGTCGAAGCCTCGGGCCGAGTAACGTTCATCTGTCGGTATCAAGCCGGCACCGTTCGGCGCCAGTACACGCTAGGCCGCTATGGTACTCTTACGCCTGAGCAGGCGAGAGAAGAAGCAAGGCGTGTTCTCGGATCGGCCGTCCTCGGAAAGGATCCAGGCAAGGTCCGTCACGAGGCAAGAGGTTCTCCAACCGTCGCGGATCTGATTGGTGCGTATCTCCTAGGCCATGGACCGAAGCTCAAGCCCTCAACCCGCACGGATTATGAGAGCGGCCTGACGAAGCATGTCCTCCCGACGCTAGGCAGCCTGAAGGCCGAGGGAGTTACCGCCATGGAACTCAACAAGCTTCATCTCAAGCTAAGTGATCGACCATATCGGGCAAACCGCGTCCTCGCCTACCTCGGCAGTGTGTATGGCTGGGGTGCAAAGCATGGATTCGTTCCTAAGAACTTCAATCCTGTTGCTGACATTGAGCGCTTCCGGGAGCAAGGACGGGAGCGGTTCCTCACTTCAGAAGAACTCGGACGCCTTGGCGCCGTACTGCGACAAGCCGAAACAGAGGGCCTGCCGTGGTCCATCAACGTGACGGGTCCAAAAAGTAAACATCTCGCCAAGGTGGATAACCGGAACATCGTCTACCCCGCCCACACAATTGCCGCCATCCGGCTGCTCATCGTTACGGGTTGCCGCCTTCGCGAGATCCTAAACCTGCGCTGGGATGAGGTGGATTTCGGGCGTGGGCTGCTGTTCCTGGCAGATTCTAAGACGGGGCGAAAGCCTG
Source organism: Rhodoligotrophos appendicifer (assembly GCF_007474605.1). Classification (NCBI taxonomy): domain Bacteria; kingdom Pseudomonadati; phylum Pseudomonadota; class Alphaproteobacteria; order Hyphomicrobiales; family Rhodoligotrophaceae; genus Rhodoligotrophos; species Rhodoligotrophos appendicifer. The sequence goes on from NZ_VHKL01000019.1 coordinate 45,212, forward strand.
TGATCCTGAACGGTGCTGCCATTGAGATATTGAAGGGCCTGGATCGAGTTGGCGATTATGTCGTTGCCGGTCAGGATCCGAGAAAGCCGAGGCGCGATCTCAAGCGTCCCTGGGATCACATCCGCGAGGCTGCCAACCTGAACGATGTTCGGCTTCACGATCTTCGTCATACACACGCCAGCATAGGAGCAAGCGCCGGCTTCGGGCTGCAGATCGTGGGTAAGTTGCTGGGACACTCTTCACCCCTCACCACTCAGCGCTATGCTCATCTCGCCGATGACCCGGTCCGCCGTGCGTCGGAGGCAATCGGCCGCCATCTCACTGAAGTCATGGCACCCGTTCCCGACGCGTTGAAAGAAAGGTGAGGTGTTCACCGGTTGTTGATGGGCAAGGTCCAGTTCGTCACTGCTCTTTGTTTGGAATTAAGAGCGGAACTACTGCGAGGATTATAAGGATAATTGCTGCCGACAAAACAGCAGTTGCTTCCAGTCCCAGGCCAGCAATTACTCCAATCCCGGCGGTGGCCCAAATATTAGCAGCCGTGGTAAGCCCTCTACGGGTTTTTGCGCGGTTCGGATAATAATGGCACCTGCGCCCAGGAACCCGATACCCTGCACGATGCCCTGCAGCACCCGCGACATATCCTCGATCGGCATGGAGCAGATTGCTGCCAGCGGCACTCGGTGCCTCGGCGATCGCCGCTTAGCGCTTCGGCAAGAACAGATGACGGATTGCAGTTCAACCAGCCTTGATGAGAAGCTCCGCCATTTTCGGGCTCGGGTCACGGGGCACATGATGCATTCTACACGATCGAGATCAGGAAGTTGGAGGGCACGGAAGCCGCTTTAGGGTGGGCGGGTAGCAGACGATCGTAATCGATCGAGCCTTGGCCAGAGCAGGCGGCTTCGGGCTCGGTTTCAATACAGCCCAACTGTTGGGCCTTACGATCGGCGGATGCTTCGCCAATGATGCGCTACGTTGCTGCCGAGAGAGGTTTAAGAATCAAGAATATCAGCATCTCCGTAGAGGTCACGTTGCAAGGCGACCCAATCACCGCGACCGATGCAATACTGCGCGTTATGGTGCACATGGCCGATGGTTCGGACAGCGCCGAGCTAGGTGGGCGAACAAGTGAGTTATCGATTGCCATGAATTCCTTGCATCGAGGTCACATCGGTGAAGGTGAAGGACTAGCAGACGATGCCATTTCGAACTTCGGCCTATGGAGGCGGATTGCGGTTAGTCGAATCTCGCGATAACGCCATCCGGCAAATGCCTTTCAGCGCGGTTTCCCCGCGATCCGAGACCCTCCATTCGAAATGGCATACGGCTTTCGGCTTGGGCGGGTCAGTAGCGTCTGCCGATTTAAGTTAACAATCAGCAGTAAGCTGCCTTTTATCAATCCAACACCCCTGGAACCACTCCGATACAACGATGTTTCAGTATTTGGGTCGCCAGAGCTTCTGCGATACATAAAGGCTGATGCCGAGCGGTGAACGTTCCAAGAGTCCTCGACCATTGTGAGCTGTTTTATGACAATCAAGCCCGAATTTTCAGTCGAAGCGGCCGCATGCGTTTTCATTGACGATAGGTGGCGGGGCTCAGGGCGACAGTGTGCAATGCTGTGAAAGCCGCATCCACGAAAGGTGACGAAACGCTTGATCTGAAAGAGGGGTGCGAACGCGAGCCCATCCATGTGCCTGGTTCGATACAGCCGCACGGAGTGCTACTGGTCCTCGATCCCAATTCCGAAGAAATTGTCCAAAGCGCCGGCGACGTAGCGGGTCTTCTCGGAATTCGAGGTTCACCGCTAGGCAAATCGGTAAAACAGGTGCTGGGACGATCTCTGAGCACACAAAGGGCCGAATCCGGGGTGGTGATGCAGCGCGAGCCAACTTATCTGGGCACTGCCGAGTGCAATGGTGGGATTGGCTCGCTAACACTGACTGCCCATCTGGTCGACGGGGCTGCCGTTCTCGAATTGGAACCCGCCGTTGAGCCCATGGCAGCAGCCTTCGTGCTTGCAAGCATAAGCTCGATCAGCGAGCAGATCAGCGAGGCTTGCAGCCTACTCGAAGCGGTCAGGGTCGCTGCCGCGGAAGTGCGCCGGATAAGTGGATATGATCACATCATGGTCTACCAGTTCCTGCCGGACAGTTCGGGGTCGGTGGTGGCCGAGTCCCGGGCCGAAGGTCGGTCGTCATTCCTAAACCACAGGTTCCCGGCCTCGGACATACCGGCGCAGGCACGCTCGCTCTATCTACGAAGTCCGATCCGAGTGATTCCAGACGTCGAATATGTTGCCGCCCCTCTCGAGCCGTTGCTTCTGCCGGCTACCAATTCCCCCCTGGACATGAGCCATTGCGCGCTCCGCAGCGTGTCCCCGGTTCACATCAAGTACTTGAAGAACATGGGTGTGGGCGCGTCGATGTCGGTCTCCCTGATTATTCGGGGAGAACTCTGGGGGTTGATCGCCTGCCATAATCGACAACCAATGCAGGTACCTTATGTGGCCAGGGAGTTGTGCAAGCACGTCGCACAGAACCTATCACAGAAGATCCGGGCACTATCGGAAGCGGACGATCATTTACTTTCTCGCGATCTCGGCTCCGCTGCGGAACGACTGCTACGTGAGCTTCACAACAGCAATGAGCCTAATAAGACCCTGATAAACAGCTGCTCCGCCCTGCAAGAGCTCTTTGATGCGAGCGGGGTCGCAATTGACTGGAAGGGGAGCGTGGCTACGGCCGGCCGTGTTCCGTCCCATTCCGCGCGAGGCGCCCTTGCCAAATGGCTGCGAGATCGACTTGCAGCCGGCGAGATATTTGTCAGCGACAGCATGCAAGAGCAGTATCCCGGAGCGGCTGAGTTCGAGCGCGAGGGAAGCGGTCTTCTGTCGATCCTGTTGACAGGCGACGACGCCCCAGTGCTGATGTGGTTCAAGGCCGAGCAGGTCGAGGAGATCCGCTGGGCAGGAAACCCTAGTGAGCCATTGGAGCTCAACGCACGGCTCGGCACGCTGAACCCCCGAAAATCATTCGAGACCTGGCGCAAAACAGTACGAGGGCGCTCGAGGCCATGGCGCGCAGCAGAAGTCGAAATGCTGAGGAGCTTTGGACGTCGTCTCGCATTCGTGCTGCAGCAGCAGCGGATCCGGGAACTCAATACTCTGCTGCAACGCGCCAACGAGCAGCTGGCAAACCTGGCCGCGACGGATAGCTTGACCGGAATTGCCAATCGACGAGCGTTTGATGCCCGTCTCGACTACGAATGGGCTCGGGCACAGCGCCACTCCACATCTCTATCGCTCATCACCCTCGATCTCGACTTCTTCAAACAATACAATGACCACTTCGGGCACCCAGCGGGCGACTTGTGTTTGCGGCAGGTCAGCGCGGTTGTCGGAGAAGCGCGGAGATCCACTGATTTTCCCGCGCGGGTCGGCGGTGAGGAATTCTCTATCCTGCTTCCTGATACCGATACGACAGGAGCACTTGTCATTGCAGAGAAGTTTCGACTGGGTATCCAAGCGCTGAACATTGACCACCCGAAGAGCCCGTTTGGAGTGGTTACTGCGAGCTTGGGCTTGGCTGTTCGGGTGCCGTTTGCCACTACCCAAGTTAGCGATCTGATCAAAGCGGCTGACGGCGCTCTCTATGAAGCGAAGGCCGCGGGCCGAAATCAGATTGCGGTTGCTTGAATGCGGTTGCACTTTCTTTTGAGCGCGGGCTGTCAACATTGATCGCTTGGTTTGCGGCTTTCGGGATCTGGCTACGGCGATCGAAACGGCCGATTTCTGGCGATGCGGGTGTGCTACGGTTACGTTAAGCGCTGGAGCGGTTCAACCGCTCGATCGTAGAACTGAAGGCTCCAGTCCCCAGCGAGGAAGCAGATGGAAAACAGCGGCTGTCAAGGATTGCCAATAGAAGGCCGATAGAAGGCCGATAGAAGGCCGATAGAAGGCCGATAGAAGGCCGATAGAAGGCCGATAGAAGGCCGATAGAAGGCCGATTGTGCAGGGCGGTGACAAATTAGGCCATGGAGCGCCGACGTGATGGCGGTGCGGGCGGAGTAAAAGCCGTCCATTGGCTAGGCTG
>NZ_VHKL01000020.1 GCF_007474605.1 Rhodoligotrophos appendicifer
CGGGACCCTTCTCTGCTTCGGCGCACCCTCACGCAAGTGGCCTGCTTTTACTCCGCCGCAGTGGCCTGGAATTGCTCCGCCGTTGACAATGTTGGCCAGATCGACGCCGGTGGCGATCGGCTGCTGGGCCTGCGCCTGTGCATTCTGGCGGCGCAACGCAATGAGCTGATCCTGCGGATATTGCCAGGAGACCGAGGCCATATAGGTGCGCTCGGTCGAGCGCAGCTCCATGTGGTAGGTGCGAAGATTGGTGTTGATGACGAGGTTGGTCATCAGATCGGCGCGGGTCGGCTTGATTAGAATATGAACCTGTTGGGTGGCGCCGGCGCCGCTGATCGTGTCGCCGATGATCCAGCGCACGGTATCGCCAGCGGCGACGGGGCCAGCGCCGACGAGGGTTTCTCCCGGCTGCAGCGCTATGTCGGTGATCTGGCCGACGGCGGTATAGACCTGATAGAGGGCGCCGCCCGTATAGGGGTAGACCTGCATGGCGTTGATGAAGCCGTCGCGCACCGGCTGGATGCGGGCGGCCGCATTGGCCTGATTGACGCGGGCGGCGGGGTCGGTCGGCTCGGCCGCGCGGCGAGATTCTTCGACCGGCTTCATCTGACCGGGCAGCGGCAAGGGGCGCGGCAGTTCGACGACGGTGACGGGAGCCGCCGCTTCGACCGTCTGCACGGCGGGGGCCGCATCGTCATAGCTGATCTCGGGGGGCTTGTTCATGGTGGCGCAACCGGCCAGCGCGGTCGTCGCCAGCATCACCGAGAGGATTGCGATTTTGCGAAAAAGCGTATGGCCGCTTCTGCGGAACTGCGACAGTGCGGGTTCGAGGAAAGCCGGCATTCCGGCATGCTGAGTAGTCTGCCGGATCATTGTCCCAGCTCCTTCGACCAGTTTATGGCGTTGACGTAGATCCCGAGCGGATTGGCCCGGAGCTTCTCGGCGTCGCGTGGGGGTTGCACGACGATGGTGAGGATTGCGGTCCAGCGTTCGGTCGAGGCGAGAGAGCCGTCCTGATAGGTGCGTTGCACCCAGGCGACACGGAACGAATCCGGCGAGGCGCGGATGACGCTCGAAACATCGACCGCGACCTGTGTGCGGCCGACCTTGCTGAAAGGGTCGTTGGTGCGGGCGTAATCGTTTAGCGCCATGGCGCCACGATCGGTCGTGAACTCATAGGCGCGCAGCCAGTTCTGGCGGACGATGATGGCGTCGGCCGGGATCGAGCGTGTCTGCTCAATGAATCTGGCGAGATGGAAAGCGATCTGAGGGTCGGTCGGACGGTAATCGGCAACGGCCGGGGCGACGGCCTGCGACTGGCCGAGATTATCGACTTGCACGACCCAGGGAACGATGGTGCCGCGCGCCGACTGCCAGACGAGGGCAGCGGCGAAGCCGCCCGCTAGCAGCAGCGAGCCGAAGGCCATCAGCCTCCAGTTTTTCGCCTGGACCCGGGCCGAGCCGATGCGCTCGTCCCAGATCTGCGCGGCCTTCTGGTACGGGGTCTCGGGTTCGGGTGTCTTGCCGTAATGGATTGCGGGACGATTGAACATCAGCGGTCACTTTCGGAAAGGTTGATGGAGGAGCCGCCGCCATGGCTGTCGCCGGAGCGCACCGCGTGGGCGGCGGCGGAGACGCCGTGGGACATGCCCTGCGAGCGTTTCATGCGCTTGGCCCAGTCGGGCGGGCCGTTGCCTGCGGGTGACGAGGGGGAACCGGCAGCGTCAGCGCCGCCGCCGATCGTTCCCATGGTCGAGGAACCACCAGCGGTCTCGAAGGCGGATTTGGCGCCGTCCGAGAAGCTGGATTGGACGCTTTCAGTGGCTTTAGATGCGGCGCGCTTCAGCGGCGAGACGGCGGCGCTGCCTGCCGCTTTCGCTACACCGCCGAGGCCGGATGCCACACCGGATGCGCCCGACTGGCCAGCGGAGGCGAGGCTATAGGCGGTGGAGGCGCCGCCAGCGGCAGCCGCGCCTCCCCGAACGGCGGCCGCGCCACCGGAAAGCGCGGCAGCACCTCCCTTAGCGGCGAGACCGGCCGCTCCGGCGCCGGCCATTAGCGCCCCGCCGACGGCGAGGCCGGTTCCGACTGCGGCGCCCGCGCCAAGCTGGGGACCGCCGGAAACAAGACCATTGGCGATGCCGGGGCCGAAAATGCCGAGGCCGAGAAGGGAAAGGGCGGCCAGAACGATCGCCATGGCGTCGTCTATGGTGGGCGTCGCCCCGCCAAAACCTGCGGTAAACTGGCCGAACAGGGTCGAGCCGATGCCGATGATGACGGCCAGCACCAGCACCTTGATGCCGGAGGAGATCACATTGCCGAGCACCTTCTCGGCCATGAACGCTGATTTACCGAACAGGCCGAAGGGGATGAGAACAAAGCCTGCGAGGACGGTCAGTTTGAACTCGATCAGCGTGACGAAGAGCTGGATGGCCAGAATGAAGAAGGCGAGCAGCACCAGGGCCCAGGCGAAGAGCAGGCAGGCGATCTGGATGAAGTTCTCGAAGAAGGACCAGTAGCCCATCAGGCCGGAGATCGACTCCAACAGGGGCCGCCCAGCATCGAGGCCTGTCTGCGCCACCTTGCCGGGTCGCAGCAGATCGGCCGTCGTGAAGCTGGTGCCGGAAGCCTTGAGGCCGAGACCGGCAAAGCTGTCGAAGATGATCTTCGCCAGATTGTTCCAGTTGGAAATCAAATATGCGAAGACGCCGACGAACAGGGTCTTCTTTACAAGGCGGGCGATGATATCGTCATCAGCGCCCCAGCTCCAGAACAGCGCGGCCAGCGTCACGTCGATGACGATCAGCGTCGTGGCGATGAAGGCGACCTCACCGCCGAGCAGGCCGAAGCCACTGTCGATGTAGCTGGTGAAGACCTGCAGGAACTGGTCAATGACTCCGGTGCCGCCCATGATTATTGTCCTTCGTTCTGACGGGGAGCGACCGGCACGACAGGCGTCGGGGTGCCGAGGAATCGATCACGGCTTTCGGTCCAGACGCGCCGGCACTCGGGATCTTCGGTGGCCTTCTGCCCGAGTTGCTGGCAGCGGCGCTGACCGGCGCGCAGCGGATCGGGGGTGGACGGCTGAAGCTGCCGGGCGGAGGGGGCCGCCGGTGCTTCTTCCTTGCGGGTCATTTCGATGGCAGTCGCGGTGATCGCGACGGCGACGAATATGATGGCGCCCAACCGGGCCAGCATCTTGCCGTCCATGGTGCTCCCCTTTCCGGGTCTCAGTTGCCGTTTTTGAACATCTGGGCGTTGCCCGGCTGGTAGCCCGTGCCGGGCGTCAGGAAGCGGCGGCGCTGCTCACGGCCCTGTTCGGCAGCCGCGGCCTGTTCAGCCGCCGACAATGCCTCGGCCCGGCCATTGGCAGCGAGAAGTGCTGTGAGATCGGCGAGTTGCTGGGCCTGAAGGGCGAGGAGCTGATTGCCAGCCTGGGTTGCCTGAAGCGCACCGGTCGCGCCCTGGCTCTGGCCGGCCAGGGCCGACATCTCGGCGCGCTGCCCGTCAATATTGCCGACGACGCCGGCCTGTACGCGCATGGCGTCCTGAAGACCGCCCACAGTGTTTTGCCAACGCTCACGCGCGCCGGCGACGAGCTGCTGGTCCGTTGCAGAGAGCGAGGCTGCCCCATATTGGGTCTGGAACGCCTGATCGATTTTCTGGACGTCGAAGGCGATGTTCTGCGCCTGATTCAGAAGCTGTTGGGTACGCTGGACCGATTGCTGAAGCTGCTGAATCGAGGAGTAAGGCAGGCTCGCCAGATTGCGAGCCTGGTTGATCAGCATCTGTGCTTCGTTCTGAAGCTGGGTGATCTGCTGATTGACCTGTTGCAGGGTGCGCGCCGCTGTCAGGACATTCTGCGCGTAGTTGGTCGGATCGTAGACGATGCCGCCAAAACCGAACTGCGCATATGCCGGGGCGGTCAGCATGGGTGAGACCGCCAGCGGTGCGGCAAGGATCGTCGCGGCGACAAGGGCCGCGCGGGAACGGCGGATCATCATGAGGGTGTCTCCAGGTTGTTGAGGCCGGGGATGAGGTCGACGGCCCAGGCCACGTCGCGGTGCCGCAGCCAAGCGGCGAGGAAGCCCTCGCGCCCATGCTCGGCGACGATGCGCTGAATGTCGGTCTGGTCGGTCTTGGAAGAGGCGGCGCAGAGCGCCAGCGCCACATCGGACAGACCCAGCTCGAACAGGCGGTTGCCGCGCCGGGACTGGCAGTAATAATCCCGCTTCGGCGTTGCCCGCGCGAGAATCTCGATCTGCCGGTCTTTCAGTCCGAAGCGCCGATAGATGGCGGTGATCTGCGGCTCGATCGCACGTTCGTTCGGGAGCAGAAGCCGGGTCTGGCAGCTTTCGATGATCGCGGGCGCGATGGCACTGCCGTCGATGTCGGACAGGGACTGCGTGGCGAAGATCACGGAGGCGTTCTTCTTGCGCAGGGTCTTCAGCCATTCGCGGAGCTGGCCGGCGAACCCGTCATCATCAAGCGCCAGCCAGCCCTCGTCGATGATCAGCAGGGTCGGAGACCCGTCGAGGCGGTCGCCGATCCGATGGAACAGATAGGACAGGACGGCGGGCGCCGCGCCCGTGCCGATCAGCCCCTCGGTCTCGAACGCCTGTACGGATGCCCCGCCCAGATGCTCGGCCTCGGCGTCGAGCAGACGGCCATAGGGACCTCCGACGCAATAAGGTCGCAGCGCCTGCTTCAGATCGTTGGACTGCAGCAGGACTGCGAGGCCGGTGATGGTGCGCTCGTTCACCGGCGCGGACGCCAGAGAGGTCAGTGCTGTCCAGATGTATTCCTTCACCTCGGGCGTGATGCCGAGACCCTCGCGCGTCAAGATCGAGACGATCCAGTCGGCGGCCCAGGCGCGTTCGGGGACATCATGGATGCCGGCCAGAGGTTGAAGCGAAACGCTGTCGTCGCGGCGTCTTCGCTCAAACCTCCGCCAAGGTCGTGCCAGTCGCCGCCCATGGCGAGCGCAACTGCGCGGATCGAACCGCCGAAATCGAAGGAGAAGACCTGTGCGCCCGGATAGCGCCGGAACTGCAAGGCCATCAGCGCCAGCAGTACGGATTTACCCGCGCCGGTTGGCCCGACGATCAGCGTATGGCCGACATCGCCGACATGAAGGGAAAACCGGAACGGGGTCGAGCCCTCGGTCTTGCCGAAGAGCAGAGGGGGCGCTGCAAAATGCTCGTCCCGTTCCGGCCCCGCCCACACCGCTGAAAGCGGGATCATATGGGCGAGGTTCAGTGTGCTGATGGGCGGTTGCCGGACATTGGCGTAGACGTGCCCCGGCAAGGAGCCGAGCCAGGCGTCCACCGCGTTGATGGTCTCAGGCATTGCCGTGAAGTCGCGGCCCTGGATGATTTTTTCGACCAGCCGCAGCTTCTCGTCAGCGATGCGCGGATCGTCGTCCCAGACGGTGACGGTCGCGGTGACGTAAGCCTGCCCCGCGTAATCGGCACCCAGCTCCTGAAGCGCCAGATCGGCGTCGGCAGCTTTGTTGGACGCATCGGTATCGACCAGGGCCGAGGCCTCGTTGGTCATGATCTCCTTGAGGATGGAGGCGATGCTTTTGCGCTTGGCGAACCATTGCCGCCTGATCTTGGTCAGCAGCTTGGTCGCGTCGGTCTTGTCGAGCATCACCGCCCGCGTCGACCAGCGATAGGGAAAGGCCAGCCGGTTCAACTCGTCGAGAATGCCGGGCGTGGTTGCGGTCGGGAAACCAACGATGGTGAGAATGCGCAGATGGGAATTGCCCAGACGCGGCTCCAGTCCGCCGGTAAGCGGCTGATCGGCGAGCAGCGCGTCGAGATACATCGGCGTTTCAGGAACGCGGACGCGGTGGCGTTTGGTCGAGATGCAGCCATGCAGATAGGTCAGCGTCTCGGCGTCATCGAGCCATGCGCATTCCGGCATGAAACCGTCGATGAGCTGGATCACCCTGTCGGTGCGGTCGATGAAGCCGCGCAGGATCTCACGAGCGTCGACGCCGGATTGTTCGCGGCCCTCGTAGAGCCAGCTCTCGGCACGCGCCGCGTCTTCGGCGGGCGGCAGATAGAGGAAGGTCAGGAAATAGCTGGATTCGAAATGCGTGCCGGCTTCCTCGAACCCGGCCTTGCGCTCGGCATCGACCAGTGCCGATGCCGCATCGGGAAAGCGGCTTGCCGGATAGGTGGCGGCGGCATGGCGCTGCGCCTCGACGAAAATGGCCCAGCCGGAGCCGAGGCGGCGGAAGGCGTTGTTCAGTCGCGCCGCGACGGCCACCAGTTCGGCCGGCACCGCGGAATCCAAATCCGGGCCACGGAACCGAGCCGTTCTCTGGAAGCTGCCGTCCTTGTTGAGCACGACGCCGTCTCCGGCCAGCGCCGCCCAGGGCAGGAAGTCGGCGAGTCGTGTGACGGTGCGACGATATTCTGCAAGGTTCATCATGATGGTTGTTCTCCTCAGGCGCCGAGATGACCGGGGATGCGCAGATGGCGGCGCACCACATCGACGAACATCGGATCGCGTTTGGCCGCCCAGACGGCCGCGAAATGCCCGAGGAGCCCAAGCGCGATGCCGACCAGCCAGAGGCGCAGGCCCAGGCCGAGGGCTGCGGCCAGCGTGCCGTTGACGATGGCGATCGAACGCGGGGCGCCGCCGAGCAGGATGTGCTCGGTCAGCGCTCGGTGAACGGGGACGGAGAAGCCTGGCACTTCGTCGGACTGGTCATTGAGGCCCGTCATCAAACCAGCGCCCCGCCGCCGAAGGAGAAGAAACTGAGGAAGAACGAGCTGGCCGCGAAGGCGATCGAGAGGCCGAAGACGATCTGGATCAGCTTGCGGGCGCCGCCCGAACTGTCGCCGAAGGCTAACGTCAGGCCGGTGACGATGATGATGATGACCGCGATGATCTTGGCGACAGGGCCTTCGATCGATTGCAGGATCGATTGCAGCGGCGCTTCCCATGGCATGGACGAGCCGGACGCGTGGGCAGCGGGGGCGAGGATCAGGCTGGCATAGGTGACGGCGGCAGCCGTCGCGATATGGCGGCGGACGCGCAGGGCACGGCGGATCATGTTGGTTCTCCTGTGAGGTTGGGGGTTGATGGCACGACGCGGTAGTCGCCGTCGGGACCGAGGCCCTCGACGTGGACGAGTTCGGAGAGGCGGCGCTTCGATCCGCGGCCCGACAGCACGGCGATGAGATCGATGGTCTCGGCGATCAGCGCGCGCGGGACCGTGACGACGGCTTCCTGAATGAGCTGCTCGAGACGGCGAAGCGCGCCGATACCGGTGCTGGCGTGGATGGTTCCGATGCCGCCGGGATGGCCGGTGCCCCAGGCTTTGAGGAGATCGAGGGCTTCCGGGCCACGCACCTCGCCGATGGGGATGCGGTCGGGCCGCAGGCGCAGCGACGAGCGAACCAGATCTGAGAGCGACGCCACGCCGTCCTTGGTGCGCAGCGCCACGAGGTTCGGCGCGGCGCACTGAAGCTCGCGGGTATCTTCGATCAGCACCACGCGGTCGGAGGTCTTGGCGACCTCGGCGAGCAGCGCATTGGTGAGCGTGGTTTTTCCGGTGGAGGTGCCACCGGCGACGAGGATGTTCTTGCGGTCGATGACTGCGACGCGCAGGGCCTCCGCCTGATCGCTTGTCATGATCCCAGCAGCGACATAATCGTCGAGGGTGAAGACTGCGACTGCGGGTTTGCGGATGGCAAAGCTCGGCGCCGCGACGACGGGAGGGAGAAGCCCCTCGAACCGTTCCCCCGTCTCGGGAAGTTCCGCCGAGACACGCGGAGCACCGGAATGGACCTCGGCGCCGACATGGTGCGCGACCAGACGCACAATCCGTTCGCCGTCCGCTGGCGACAGCCGCTCGCCCGTATCGGACAGGCCTTCGGAGAGCCGGTCGATCCAGAGCCGGCCATCAGGATTGAGCATCACCTCGACGATCGACGGGTCTTCAAGAAACCGGGCGATGGCGGGGCCAAGGGCGGTGCGCAGCATGCGCGCGCCCCGCGTCGTCGCCTGTGATGTCTGAAAAGATTCCGCCATGTCGTCCCCTTGCGTTCAGGGACCGTTCGGCCAGCCCTGGATCGGGGATGAGTAAGAGAGGCAGGAATTAGGCCCGCGCAACAGGGTCAAGGGCGTAGTAGTGGTCTGGCGTAGAAAGACAGGAAGACTGCGGAAGTGCGAGTTGGCGGCTATGTTGGTTGTCGCAAAATTTGGCATTCTAAGACGTTGCAAATATCAGTCGTATAACTGGATATTTACTCGAGATTTTTGCGCATGGCAGACGGCAGGAATCCACCACCTCATCTCGGTCGTTCCGCTTTCACTGTCGCTGTCCAAAACCTGCCGTACGGTCAGAGACCAATTTCGGCGTGAATGGGGGCCTAAAACGGACCGGCGGTTTGCGGTGCCAAAAGTTAAGGACCTGCCATTCCCGCAACCCTGTCTCCGGCGCTCTCTTATCGAATACCTCGCGCGTGGAAGCGGTCGTAGGGACAAGCGCATCAGTTGCGGATAGCGTTCAAGGCGACCGCGACCAGGACCAGCCCGGCGACGATCTGGATCGCGCGCGTGAAGGCATCCACGGTGCGCGGCCTGCTTGCCAGGAGGCCCAGGAGTTGCTGTCTGAACAGCACGGTCGCCAGTGCCACGGTCGAAAGGACCAGCGCGACGCCGATCATCATGACGGCGGCGAAGGCTATGCCCGCTTCCGGCATTCCGCGCGAGATGGCGAAGGTCATGACGAAGAGGGTCAACGGGCAAGGGATGAGGCCGGCGGCGAACCCTGCAGCCATCCCCTGGCCATGGGCGTGTCCGGTTCCCCGGACGGCTTGCCAAAGCATCCAGATGCCGATCACGCCCAACAGTCCCCGACTCAGGTCTTCGAGCATCGGAGCGCGGCCGACGCTGCCGAGCGCCACCGATACGAGCGGCAGCGAAAGCAGCGCGATCAGGACGGACATCCCGACATGGACGAACGACAATATGAGCGATACGGCCAGCCCGCGCGGTATGCTCGCGGTCGATCCCGTCAGATATGTGGCGAGCACCGCCTTGCTGTGACCCGGGGTCAGCGCATGCACCGCGCCGAACAGGATTCCCATCGGCAGGTAGGCTGCGAGCAATGTCCAGTCCCCGGTCTTCGCGAAGTCGCCGATGCGATCGGCAAAGGCGAGGTAGATCTCGCGCTGGATGGCGACGAGGTCCTGGAACAGGCCCATCATGCGATGACGCCCAGCGTGGCGACCGCAAGCACGATGTAGCGCGCCGTCTTGGCGATCATGACGAGGACGACGAAGCTCCAGAGCGGCTCTCGGAGGACTCCTGCGGCGACTGTCAGCGCGTCCCCGCCAATAGGCGCCCACGAAAGCAGCAAGCTCCAGCGTCCCCACTTCCGATACCACCGCGTCGCCCGGTCGAGTGAGAAATTACTCACCGGGAACCACTTCCGGTCGCGAAATCGTTCGACGCCGCGCCCGAGCGCCCAGTTGACGACCGCACCAAGAACGTTGCCGAGGCTGGCGACAGTGACAAGCACGACGGGTGAATGCGTCCCTGCGACGAGAAGGCCGACCAGAGCTGCTTCCGACTGGGCTGGAAGGATCGTCGCGGCAACAAAGGCGATCGCGAACAGACCACCGAGAATAGCGACGTCATCCATGATGTCGGACCGTCCGGGTGGCCTCACCGCGCATGCGGCCAGACGGCGTGGAGGTCGTCGATTACGTAGGCATGGGCATGGCTGTTCCGGCCGCCGGCGACGCCTTCGTTCAAATGCGGATGGCTGGCGGGCAACCCGTCATGGGAATGCACGACCACCTCCGGGTCGGACGCGGGCCACAGCCATGCGGCAAGCGTCACGCTAGCCGCTGCGATCAGCGCCAGGACAACGGACGTTGCAGGAAGTCCGATTGTCGCTCCCGCCCACCCTGCAAGCGGATAAGTCAGGAGCCAGCATGCGTGCGAGAGGGCGAACTGTGCGGCGAACAGCGCCGGGCGATCTTCCGCGTGCGCGGAGCGTCGTAGCAGCCGTCCCGATGGCGTCTGCGCCATCGAATAGCCTGCGCCGATCGCGAACCAGAGCGGCAGCAGCCAGCCATAGGAAGGGATCGCCGCCGCGGCGACCGTGGCGATTGCCAGGGCTGACGCGCCAGCCAGCATCGCCGTCCGGTCGGGGATGGTGTCGAGTAGCCGGGGCAGCACCAGTGCTACCAGCATGGAGCCTCCACCGAAGGCTGCGAGCGCCAGCGCGGTGTCGCTTTGGCCGAGGCCGAAGAACCCTTGCACGTAGACGACGGTATTGACGATCACCAGAGCGCCTGCCGCCGCGACTGCCATGTTGATCGCCAGCAGACCACGCAGGCGCGGCGTCGCTAGATAGATTCGGATGCCGCGCGTGGTTCGGTCGTAGATGCCACGCGGCTTGGCAGGCTTCGGGCTCGGCAGGACGACCGAGACGACCAGCGCCGCCGAGACGAGGAAGCCGATGACGGTGCCGGCGAACAAATTGTGGAAGGAGATCACGGTCAGGAGCGCCGCCGCCAGCATCGGGCTGACAACGCTTTCGAGATCGTAGGCCAACCGGGAGAGCGAAAGCGCTCTTGTATATTCTTTCTCGTCCGGCAACACGTCCGGGATCGTCGCCTGGAAGGTTGGGGTGAAAGCGGCGGATGCCGACTGCAGCACGAAGATCAGGATGTAGATCTGCCAGATCTCTGTGACGAAGGGCAGGAAAAGCGCCACACCCGCCCGCACGAGGTCAAGCGCCACCAGCATGGCCCGGCGCGGCACGCGCTCCGCGAAGGCAGACGCGACAGGCGCGACGCCTACATAGGCGATCATCTTGATGGCGAGCGCGGTGCCGAGAACGGCTCCGGCGCTCTCGCCCGCAAGCTCGAACGCAAGCAGTCCCAGTGCGACTGTCAGCAGCCCGGTGCCGAGCAGCGCGATCACTTGCGCGGCGAACAGATGGCGGTATGTGCGGTTCGCAAGGACGGCGAGCATCAGAGGTACTTCGCGATTTCTTTGAATTCGTCGACCGAACCGCGTTTTTCCAGCGGCAGGGGTCCGATCGTCTCTTCAAGGCAGTGTTCGAGATGATCGTGGATCAGCGTGCGTTTGGCCTGCGCAACCGCCTTTTCCACCGCATGGAGCTGTTGTGCGATGTCGAGGCAGGGTTTGCCGCCCTCGATCATCGCGATGACGCTGCGCAGGTGGCCCTCGGCGCGCTTGAGGCGCTTGACGATGTCGGGATGGGAGGCGTGGCGGTGTTCGGACATGCTTCTGTCCTATCCTCCCACAAAGGATACTGTCAAATTCATAATCCTCCTATGCCTTTACCTTGCCTTAACCAATGGTTTATACCGCTGGGAATGATGCGGAATCGAATCGCCACCGTCAGGATCATGCTGATCTGCCTGCTTGCGCTCGCAGTGTTGGGCTTCCGTGCGCCGGTCACCGACCCTTCGGGCGTGACGCAGGTCAGCACGGTCACCAGCGTCAATCACGGCTATTCACACGAGCACCATGGCCATTCGCATGACGACGACGAGCAAACCTCCGCGCCGTCCGGCCACGACCACGATCGCTTCCATGTCGGTGACCACAGCCACGACACGCCGAGCGCCGCCGTATCGATCGGCTTTCGGTTGGCATCGCCCCGGGATTTCGGAACTGGAATGCCGGACGATCGGGTCGCCTCCCTGTCTAATCCACCGGGCGACCGACCTCCGCGACGCGTGACAAGCTGAATCCGGCTTCGGCCGACATTTTCACGCAATCGCGGAACGATCACATGACACTTTATCCGCCTGAGGGCGGACGGTTCGCCGCGCGCGCACCGTTCGTCCTTCCGATGGCCATCCTGTCGGTCGTCCTGGCAATGCTCCTGTCCACCGGCCTCGCCGCGGCTCACGCCGTCGCCGAGGGGGACAAGGGCTACATCCAGGAGATCACGGGGATCCACCTCATCCCCTTCATGTATTTGGGGGCCAAGCATATGGTCACCGGCTACGATCACCTCCTGTTCCTGCTCGGGGTTGTCTTCTTCCTCTATCGGCTGCAACACATCGCGATCTATGTCAGTCTGTTCGCGATCGGCCATTCGACGACGATGATCCTTGGGGTATGGTTCGGGTGGAACGTCAGTTCCTACCTGATCGACGCCATCATCGGCCTGTCGGTCGTTTACAAGGCGCTCGACAACCTCGGCGCCTATCAGCGCTGGTTCGGCTACCAGCCGAACACCAAGCTTGCGACGCTGATCTTCGGCTTCTTCCACGGCCTCGGTCTGGCGACCAAGATCCTGGAATACGATATCGCGCAGGAGGGGCTCTTGCCCAACCTGCTCGCCTTCAATGTCGGCGTCGAAATCGGCCAGCTCATCGCGCTCGCCATGATCCTCATCATGATGGGGTACTGGCGGCGCACGGACAGCTTCTGGAAACACGCCTACACCGCCAACGTCCTCATGATGACCGCCGGATTCGTGCTGATCGGATATCAGCTCACCGGCTATTTCGTCGCCTGACCAAGGAGAATCTCCCATGTACAATTCCGATACGCCCACCCGCGCCGAACTGCCGACTTCGGCGCAACTGCTCAAGTCCACAGCCGTTGCGATCTTTGCGGCCGCCGCGATCCTCGTCGC
Organism: Rhodoligotrophos appendicifer; assembly: GCF_007474605.1. NCBI lineage: Bacteria > Pseudomonadati > Pseudomonadota > Alphaproteobacteria > Hyphomicrobiales > Rhodoligotrophaceae > Rhodoligotrophos > Rhodoligotrophos appendicifer. Next base: position 12,656 of record NZ_VHKL01000020.1, read on the forward strand.
TATCGTCCTGCCTTCCGAGTACGGGATCGACCCGACCGGCGCGGGCCGGCTGCTCCGCCTGACCGAAATGGGCGAGATCAAGACGCAGCTCGCCGAGGAAGCCGAGCAGGACCGCATTCGCGACCAACCGAATGTCGTGCCGGCGTTCGCACCTGCGCCTTCTCCGGCTAAGCCGCTGCAGGGCTCAGGCCTTCTCGATCGCATCTATGCCGAATTCCTCGTTGGCAGAGCGCAGGCGCAGGAAACGCGCTCCGACGAGATGTCCGTCACACTCGCGCCCGGCGAAGGGGCGGAGATCAAGCTCGTCATGGTCAAGGGCGCGCAGGCGAATTTCGCCTGGACCGCGAACGGAGCGGCGGTGAACTTCGACACGCACGGCGACGGCGGCGGCGAGAACATCTCCTACGAGAAGGGCCGCGGTGTTGCCGACGACGAGGGGGTTCTAGAGGCGGCGTTCGATGGCAATCACGGTTGGTTTTGGCGCAACCGTACCGACGCTCCCGTGACCGTGACGCTGAAGACCAACGGTGCCTATTCCGAAATCAAGCGGATGATGTAGGCAGCCATGTTACGGCCGGTCGGGCCATATAGGTCCGGCCGGGTCGCGCTCGCGTTGCGAGGCGCTTGTCGCGTCTGGTCGAGCAGCCTTGCAAGAGAACGACCGCTTTTGGTATCGCGAGATGCTCGCTGGAACGGCGAAGATCGGGCGCGTTGCCGTCGAGGTGCGCCGCCACCTAAATGGCGGGGTTTCCAGTTACGCTGCCCAGAAGCGGTTGGGCAGGAATCCACCCCAACCGCTACCTTCCCTTGTCGCGGGAGACCCTGAAATTTTCGACACGATCCGGAATTGTTTCCAGGTGCTGCCGGTGTCAGCCGGAAGTCAGAGATTCTGATCGATTGGCTCTTCTTCAGGCTCGACCGTTTGACCGGTTCCGGTTACGTCATCGGGGATTTCCTTCAGGAAACTCTGTCCTTTCTGCAGCCGACGACCCAGCGTTTCCACGAAGCCCTCATAGCGTTCGCGCCCTTTGATTTGCGCGGCGGATTGCGCGTCGGGAGGAAGCGGCGGTGTGATCGTCAGCCAAAATCGGACGAACAGGGCCAGAGTTTCGGCGGTTACTCCGAGATCGCGCTCCATGCGTTGCGCCTGTCGCGACAGCCTGTCGAGGCGACGAGCGAATGCGGCTTCCCGCTTGTCGGCGCCATCGGGCGACAGGAATGATGCGACGGCCGCCTCGACGATGGCGGAGCGTGAAAGCTTCTTTCGTTCAGCCAGTTCGGATATGCCCTTCATCAGGTCCGAGGGCAGATAGACGTTCATTCGATCGCGCATGGGCTTCCTCACAGGTCCATATTGTCGTTGGGGTCCATGGCGATCTGCCGAGCGACTCCGCGCATGTGCTGGCGCAGGGCCCGAGACTGCCGGACCGCATCTTCAGGCTCGTCATCCATCACGATGTCAAACTCAGCGGAGGGGTTGGGCGGCGTAGTTTCCGTGGCTATGGCGACGTGGTCGGGCAGTTCCGGCTCACGGCGCAGTCCACCGTTGGCGGCGTCCTTTTCCGCCTTCTGGATCTCAGCCAACAGGGCAGCATCTGGCCCTTGTGGCTTCAACTCCGTCCAGGCGTCTTTCCGAGTGGTTCTTATGGTCTTGCTCGGGTCCGGCGGCGGCAGCAGGCGCTCGTTGAAGCGCTTGTCCTCGAAGTACCGCGCCTTGTTGGCCCGGATCGGCGGGGTCGCCGCCAGCATAACGATCTCGTCGTTGGGCGGAAGCTGCATGATCTCGCCCGGCGTCAGGAGCGGGCGCGCGGTCTCGGAGCGCGAGACCATGAGATGCCCGAGCCAGGGTGACAGGCGATGGCCGGCATAGTTCTTCATCGCCTTCATCTCGGTGGCGGTGCCAAGTGCGTCTGACACCCGCTTTGCAGTGCGTTCGTCGTTGGTGGCGAACGAGACGCGCACATGGCAATTGTCGAGAATGGAATTGTTGGCGCCATAAGCCTTCTCGATCTGATTGAGGGACTGCGCGATCAGGAAGGCTTTGAGGCCGTAGCCTGCCATGAAGGCCAGTGCGCTTTCGAAGAAATCGAGCCGGCCGAGCGCCGGGAACTCGTCGAGCATCATCAGGACGCGATGCCGTCGGCTCTTGGTATGGAGATCCTCGGTCAGGCGGCGGCCGATCTGGTTGAGCACCAGGCGGATAAGAGGCTTGGTGCGGGAGATGTCTGAGGGCGGCACCACGAGATAGAGCGTGGCGGGTCGCTCGTCCTCGATGAGGTCGGCGATGCGCCAGTCGCAGCGGCTCGTCACCTCGGCGACGACGGGATCGCGATAAAGGCCGAGAAACGACATGGCGGTGGACAACACGCCGGATCGCTCGTTGTCTGATTTGTTCAGCAGCTCGCGCGCAGTCGAGGCAATGACCGGATGCGGGCCTTTCTCGCCGAGGTGCGGCGTGGTCATCATCGCCGCCAGCGTCGTCTCGATCGGCCGCTTCGGGTCCGACAGGAAGCCAGCGACACCGGCCAGCGTCTTGTCGGGTTCGGCATAGAGGACATGCAGGATCGCGCCGACCAGAAGGCTGTGGCTGGTCTTTTCCCAATGGTTGCGCTTTTCCAGCGAACCTTCCGGGTCGACCAGCACGTCGGCGACGTTCTGAACGTCGCGGACCTCCCATTCGCCGCGCCGGACTTCGAGCAGTGGATTATAGGCGGCGGACTTGGTGTTGGTCGGATCGAACAGCAGCACGCGGCCATGAAGCTCGCGAAACCCTGCGGTGATCTGCCAGTTCTCGCCCTTGATATCGTGAACGACGACAGAGCCGGGCCAGGTCAACAGGGTGGGGACGACGAGGCCAACGCCCTTGCCGGAGCGGGTCGGGGCGAAGCACAGAACATGCTCCGGGCCATCGTGGCGGAGGTAGTCGCGCTCAAGCTTGCCGAGAACGACGCCATCCTGACCGAGCAAGCCTGCGCCCTTCACTTCGGCGGGGGTCGCCCAGCGGGCCGAGCCATAGGTGGCGATGGTCTTGGCTTCGCGCGCCCGCCACACCGACATGCCAATGGCGACAGTGATGGCGATAAAGCCACCGGATGCGGCGATGATCCCGCCGATGTTGAAAATCCCGGGGGCATAGGCCTCATAGGCATACCACCACCAGAAAAACATCGGCGGGTAGTAGACGGGTATCCCGGCCAGCTCGAACCAGGGCGTACCGAGCTGAGGTTGAAAGCCAAGCTGCCAGGCCGTCCATTGTGTCGCGCCCCAGATCGACATGAGGACGATCAGGAAAACGACGAGGATTTGGCCCCAGAGTATTTTGGTCGCGGACATTGGCGTTGTCCCTTCTTCGTTGCTGTTGAAGTCCGTGCCCGGCGCTACAAGCCAAGGTCGCGTTTGCGGCCAAGGCTCCAGTCGATGCCGCCACTAGCGTTGGCGACGCCGGCGATGTGTTGGCCGAGTTTCTTTTCGAGCGGTGGGGTCCAAGGCACGAGCTGGAAGCCCAATCCGTTGTCGATCATGGAGAAACGGCCGGATGCGAGCGTCAGGCGCTGGCGATAGATACCGGCTACATGCTCGCCGGCTTGTGCCTTCATGTGCGGCAACCCGGTCTCGGTCGAGAGCCTCGCGCCGACCGCATCCAGTTCGCGCTGACGCAGTGTCTTGAGGAGATCGCGCTGCAGGATGATGTGCTGACCCTGACGGCGGGCGAGGCCCTCCTCGGTCAGATGGTCAGCGCGGGCCGTCATGGCGTCGCGGACCTCGCGCCCGAAACCGCCCATGGCAAGCGAGGTCGGCTCACGCTCGACCAGACGATGATCGAGCCAGGTGGCGCCCGGCGCCGTGATCTGGCGGTTGAGGTCAAGATCGGAACGGCCGGCCAGGGCCACTGTCGGGTTCGGATCGTCGGGGCCGCCAAAGCGGCGTACCTCGACGATGCCGCCGACGGGCGGGGAATGCTCGAACGCCTCAACGCCGCGGAAACGAACATGGTGGGCGCGGCCATCGATACCGTCGATCACGGCATAGGCTTCGCCGGTCAGTTCGTTCTGAAGGCCCTTGTCCACGAGCCGGCCGATGACGGGCGTCCCTGCCGCGCCGCCGTCGATTATATAGTCGGCGACACCGCGATCCTGCCCGCGCTCGGTGAAGGCGCGGTGCATGGTCTTGATGATGTCGCCACGCATGCCGAGATCGCGCAAGGATCGCTCGGCCTCCAGCCCGACCATCCATTCGCCCGGTGATGCAGGTGCTGCGAGGCCCATTTTTTCCAGATGCTGAAGGCGGCCGACCATCAGGCGCCGCAGTTCGGGATCGGATGCACCGGGGTTTTCGGGCCGCAGGGTGATGAAGCCGGTCTCATCGGCGGCGATGCGGATTTCGACATCGAGCCGCGTCCAGCGCTCGGCCATCATTTCCTTGTCCAGCGCGTTGCGGATTTCGTGCTCGGCTTTGGGGCCGAGTTCGATGGAGACGAGATCCTCCGCGCGGGAACGCAGCCCCCGGCTGATATAATCGCGGGAGATCACGAGGTCTGCGCCGGTTTCGTCGACGCCGCGCACGATCAGATGGACGTGCGGGTTGTCGGTGTTCCAGTGATCGACGGCCACCCAGTCGAGTTTCGTGCCGAGATCGGATTGCATCTGGCTGGCGAGATCGCGGGTGAAGGCGCGAATGTCGGTCAGGTCGCCGGCGTCTTCGGGCGAGACGATGAAGCGGAAATGATGCCGATCATCCTTGCAACGTTCAGTGAAGGCTATGTCATCGGCTCGGTCGCTGCCGGCATCGAACATCACCGTCTTTTCCCCGTCTCGGGTGACGCCCTCGCGTTTCAGATAGGACAAGTGCGCCGAGAGCGGGGCGGAGCGAAACGCCTTGCCGGAGTGGCGGGCGATCCGGGCGGTGACCACGACACGGCGGTTGCTGCCAAACAGGCGGTTGCGGCTGAACGTGTTGCGGCCGCGCCCGAAGGTTGAACGGCCACGCGCCGCTGTCCCGCCGACAGATCGTGACACCCCGCCGCTGCCGGTGTGACCAGCCTTCTTCGCAGCGCGCAGCACCTGATTGATGAAGCTCTTGGGCTTGCCGCCACGTGTGCTCTTGATGCGCCCTGGCCGGACATTGAAGTCGCTGTCGCCTTCGCTCATGGCCGCGCCCTCCAGCAGGCCAAGACGGGCACAGTGCCGGAAACAACCTTGTAATCATTAAATAAAACGCGATCAGCGGCACTGCTCCCGACCGACCGGCACGCCAAAAACCAAGCCAAGTCAAAGACTTGGGCGACGGTGGACATGCCGCTTTTATCTTGCCCTATGCCTGTCGTTACCTGTCTCCACCCCTGCCATCCCGCACCTCCTTTCCAAAAGCACGCCACGCTGCGCCACACCGCGAAACCCGTCATTGCGGGCCTCCTGCACCTGATCGGGCGACAAACAGGCTGCCCGATTGCGGTAATATCCCCGAAACGTCGCGCACAGTCGTTGCAGCCGGAGCGTCGACAGAAGCGGCATCAGTCTGCACGGGAATGGCAGAAGATGGGCCGTCCGAGCCCGCGATGAACAACGGCGCGCGCCGCCAGACATGCGGATCGACGGCAGCGACAACGACAGCACCAGAATTGTCGGGAGCGATTTCGCCCGCACCGACAAGGGGCGCGAGCGTGGCGACATAGGCGCGGGTTTCTGCCGGGAGGGGGCGGCCTGCGAGGTATTCCTCGTAGCGACCGGGACCGGCATTGTAGGCCGCGAGGAAGCCCGACGAACCGTAGCGGTCGTGCATCTCACGCAAGTAAGCCGTGCCCGCCATGATGTTGTCGCGCGGATCGTAGGGGTCGTTGCCGAGGCGATAACGGGCGCGCAATTCGGCCCAGGTCGCGGGCATCACCTGCATCAGCCCCATCGCGCCCGCCGACGATATGGCTCGCACGTCACCGGCGCTTTCGACGCGGCGAACGGCGCGTATCCAGTGCTCGGGAATGCCGAAGCGCTGCGAGGCTTCGGTGACGAAGGCGGCATGCGGATCGGCCGTCGACGATCGCGTCACCGGCACGCTCTGCGCCTGTGTGACAACTGGCGGCGTGACGATGAGAAGAAGGCCGGAAAGGAGAAGGAGGGCGCTGCGCCGGACGGCGGGAAGCCGTCCGGTCGCAATGGTGTTGGCGGATCTTGTGCGAGGGAGGCCCATCGGTCACTCCCGCTCGCTGCGCTTGGGCTGGCGGTTCCAGTGTAGCGACCATGAAGTTTCATCGTCGCCGTTCTGGAACAGGTTGGCGCGGAATGGCTGAGCGAAAGCGGGATCGTCGATCAGCAGTGATACATAGTCGCCAGCCTTCTCGCCGGTGCGCTTCCAGCCCGCTCCAATCTCCGGTGCATCGTCATCACCGCCGTGCATAATGCGGTAGTCCGGCGCGTTCTCGGCGTCCGATGGTTCGGCCGGAACGATGGTGAGTTCGCGGTAAAGAGTGAGCGTATGGATGCGCCCGATAAAACCCGTCTCCTCGCGGGTGAATTGACCGATCTGCGGCATGGGTTGGTTCCTTCCTGTTGCGGTGGGAGAGCTGGCGGCGAGCGGTGCGCCCGCCGCAGGCGTGGCGTTCACCGCGTTGACGCGCGCCATTCGAAGCGGCCTTCGCCGTCATTGTCGGTCCACAGCGGAACCGCGCGACCGATGATCGAAACCGACGGGATCGGGCCGAAATACCGACCGTCCAGGCTGTCGGGGACTTCCCAGTTCATCAGGAAGATTTCGCCGTCGGCGATCACACGGCAGCCCTGCCAGGCCGGCAGCGGTCGACCGATGCGGTCGCGCTCGAGCGCCGTTCCCATCTCGATCCCGTCGACGGCGATGGCGACGCCCGTCCGACAGACGGTCTGACCGGGAAGACCCAGCACGCGCTTCAGGAGCGGCATGTTGCGGGGCAGATAACCCCCGTCGTCAAGGAAGCTCACCATCGGTTCGGGCGCATCGACGGCGACCAGATCGGTGACTTCAAGATGTCCCACCGGTTCGACGATGTAGAACCCGATCGGCGTGCTGGCCGACGCATTCCAGATGAGCTTGGTCGGGGCGTCTATCCAGGTGGAGACGGCGACGCCGCTGGTGGCGATGAACGTCGCCACGGCCCAGATGAAGCGGCTCATGGTTCCGCCCTCCGCCGCAGTAGCCACGCCTGATGCTGTTCGGCGGTATATGCGCGCGGCTCGTGACTGGCGGTCAGTCGGTTGTGAACATGCCGCCAATAGTCCGGTGCGACATCGACCGGATCGAGGCCCATCGCCTCGATGGCGTCGATCAGTTGCAGCACCCGTTCGACCTTCGGCCAGCCGTCGATCTTGAGCAGGATTTCGCCGCCTGGACGCACGAAGGGCAGCGTCTGGAACGGCTCGCCGGGACCAATGGCGCGCACGATGTCGACGCGTGAGATGATCGTACCGTAGTCATTTGACGCCCAGCGGACGAACGCGAACAGGCTGTTCGGCGCAAAGCCGACGACGCGCCGCCTGCGGTCGAGGATCTGGTCGCAGCTCTCTCGACCGAACCTGATCCAGTGTTCGATCTTCCTTTCGATCCACGTCAGTTCGACGAGGGTGGTGAACGGTGCGGGGCTGGCCGGTGACGGGCCGCCGCGCACGCGGGGAGCCGCGTTTCCGGTCATGAGGGGTCTCCTGATGGTGGTGGGAATTTGCGCGAGAGCAGCTCGCGCAGCATGTCGGCGACAGTCGTCCCACGCTGAAAGGCTGCGATCTTGATGCGGCCGCGCAGGTCCGGCGTGACGTCGACCGTCAGCCGGGCGGTGAATGCGCCGTCCTTCGCTGGTGACGACGGCGGCGCTGCCGCGGCGGCGCCGGACGATTTGATCCAGTGTTCGGGATCGGCAGGCCGCGCAGCGAAGCCACGCTTTCGCGGCGGCTTCGTCATGGCGACAGCCTCCCGACCTCGGTGGCAAGTGCAGCGATCTCGCGCGCGGCCATGCTGTCGGCATCGGCCTCGAAGACGAGGCGGCCGGTTTGCGCCAAGTCGGCGAAAGCGATGCGCTGGCCGATGGTGGCCGCAAGCAACGGCGGATCGTGATCCGCCAGTGTCTCGGCCGTTTCGCGGGCGATGACGGTGCGGGCGGCGCAGCGGTTCAGCACGAAGCGGGCAGCAAGGTCGGGCCGGTAGATGCGCGCCTCTGTGATCAACGCCAGCATTTCGGCGGAGGCCCAGCCGTCGAACGGTGACGGCTGCACGGGGATCAACACCAGATCGGCGGCGAGAAGTGCTGAGCGCATCAGCCCGGCGATACGCGGCGGTCCATCGATGACAATGTGATCGGCGTCGCGGGCCAGTTCGGGCGCTTCGCGATGCAGGGTGTCGCGGGCCAGGCCGACAATGCCGAACAGGCGTGGCAGGCCCGCACGTGCCCGCTGCTGCGACCAGTCCAGCGCCGAGCCTTGCGGATCGGCATCGATCAGGGTGACGCGCTTGCCTTCGCTGGCCCATTGGCCCGCCAGATGCAGGGCGAGCGTCGTCTTGCCGACACCACCTTTTTGATTGAGGAGCGCCACGATCATCGGGCGCTCCCGCACTCGCGGCCATCGCGCAGGCGGATGGTGTCATCGGTCTGGATCGGTGCAATAGACCCGTTTGGCCGCCCGCCGCCGCTGTTGTTCACAGCGCCATCTACAAAAGAAGAGTTAGATTCTGGGTTAGACTCTAAGTTAAGGGTCGGAATCGCCGTTTCGGGCCAGAGGGTTAGCTGCGATCCGTGCGTGCGAAGTCCCGATGGCGCTGCGTGTGAAGTCCCGATACCGTTTGCGTGCGAAGTCCCGAGCGCTTCCACAGGTTTATCCACAGGCCCTGTGGAAAACTCTGCGGGCAAGATTCTAAGCAGTTCACGCGGCCCCTGGCGCTCGATGCGCAAACGATAGCCGGGCAGCGGCTGGCGGATAGTGATGCGCCGGAGCTGGAGGGCGAAGTCGGAAACCCGCACCAGGCTGCCGGACTTTTCATGGAGATGAGGGATCTCGAACACCCAGCCGTTCGGCTGGCGACCGGCGTGTTTGCGGGCAACGCGGTAGAGCCAGCGTTCGATGCCGCCGGTCAGCCGGAAATAGGCAGGGTCGATGGCCAGAACCAATGTCCGGTCGATGACGCCGCGATAGAACCAGTCGGGCAGGACGAACTCCATGCCCTCGACGCGGCCGTCGGCGCGGGTCAGTTCCTCCCATTCGTTGATCCAGGAGAACTGGTGCCGACGCCAATGTTCGCCGTGGCGGATGGTCGTGCGGATGGAGGTGGATTGCAGGCGCGACAGCGCGCCCTTCAGCAGCCGGTAGTCACGGGCGCCGGTTTCGCGGCCCGTGGCCATGAGGAGCTGGTAGGGTGTGAAGCGCAGGAAGCGGGATGTCTTGAGGCCGAGGTTTTCGGCCTCAACGATCTGGCTGGCGGCCCAGATTAACACGTCAGCATCCCAGATGGTCGCCATGCCATGTTCCGGCACGGCGAAGACCTCGACGCGGACGTCGCCGGTTTCATAGAGGATCGGCACGACGCGCTTGGCCTTGGCCAGCGAGAAGAAGGGCCGTTCCATGAGGTCGCGCTGATCGCGCGGGCTGGCGTCGCCGGTGGCTACGATAAAGGGATCGAGCTTGCTCCGCTCGCTGGAGGTGATGAGGCGACGCCGTGACATTTACGGCTCCTCAACGATACGAACGCGCGCCGCGCTCGGGCGCGTGGTCTTCGCGGCGTTTCGCGGGCAGGACCGAGCCGGACGGATCGGACGTCGAGGTGACGGCGCCGCGGTTGGCCCAGGCCTGCAAATCCTCGATCGAATAGACGACGCGGCCGCCCAGCTTGCGATAGGCCGGGCCTGTGCCATAGGTCCGGTGCTTTTCCAGCGTCCGGCCGGACAGGCCGAGGAAGCGGGCGGCTTCAGGCGTGCGCAGATAGCGCGGCGGCAATCCGGCGAGATTGGGGGACATGAGAGGGCCTCCGTGGGGTTCGTTGGGGCCGCTGACTGTCAGCGGCGGACGAGGGCCAAGGTGGCGAAGTAGGACCGCGAAGAGGGAGGGGGATCTTGGGGAAGCCTAATTCTCCCCCCTCGGGTGGGCCTTCGATCAGGAGCGCCGACGATGGCGGAGCAATTTGAGATAGCCCCCTGCGATCATGGCGAGGCCGTCGCGGACAAGATCCCTGGTGGCGTCGCGCAACGCCGAGGTCTTCCAGGGATCGTCGGCAACACGGGCGGCGCCGAAGATTGCATCAGCGATTTCTCGATAGGTTGCATGGTTCATGCGACCATCGGCGGCGCGCAGCATCAGCTTCAGGCGGCGGCGTTGTTGCTGGGTCAGGCGTACGTCGACTGGCACCGGCAGGTGGTGGAGGCTTCGCCACAGCCGGTCGACCGCCGCAATGCGGTCAAGGCCGTCGGCGTCGAGCGGCACTATCGCCGCGAGCGGCTGGCCGACCTTAGGTGACGCCAAAACGATGACATGGATTGCGGGGGAAAGCATCGCGAGTTGCAGGTGCGTGCCCTCTGGCGCGTCGCGCCGGATGGTCTCGCGCAGATCCGATTGGCTTTTGGGCGAAGCGCCCACAGGCGAAGGTGCAGGGGTCAGGTGGAGGGTGCTGGTATCGGCCTCCGGGGCCCAGAAGACGGCCTCTTCATGGCTGCTGCGACTGGGGCGGGCGGCGAAATCGCAACCCCCAGCGTTGGCGCAACGCTTGCGGCAATGGCTGGTCAGCCTGCTCTGATTTCAACAGCCCTGAATAATCTGTTTGGTAGGTCTCGTTGCGGCGCAGGCATTCCCATGCAAGATCACCGACGCTGAGATCGTCCATGAAGTCGTAGTCGGGACTTGTTTTCCACCGAGATGTATCGGGGACCATGAACACTACTCCCAATACTGACAGATACACAGGTCAGACGGGAATTGATTCCAGAGAGTCGAGCGCGCGTGAAGCCGAGGCGCTGGCAACAGGTGTTGTCACCGCGACAACACCTCGTCAGTTCGGGCGACCGCGCAGCAGTTGCCGATAGCCGTGTTCGGTCATCCAGTGCGCGCGAGCCAGATGGGTATCGTGGATATGTCGGGCGCGTTTTTGTTCCTGCTCGGGGTCAATGCCGAAGAGCACGCTCACGGCCTCTTGCCAGTCTGCACCATCGGCCTGCGCGTCGAGGAGGCGCATATAGATTTTGAAATGCGCGCGGTCGTATTCGGTCAAGGCCGGGCTTGATGGTGGTTCATCGAGAAATTGGAGCGTGGTCATGTTGGCTTGACGCAGGTTGTCGTCTCCACAATGGATGTGAGTGGCGGCTTATCGCAGAAACATGCTGGAGAGATGGTGCGTCCAGGGCAACAGGTGTTGCGGGTCGGACATGCCGACATGAGCTCTGAAAGCCTATCGTCTGATCTCTGCCACCTCATCATCCACCATCACGCCTTCACGCCGACCGGAGGACAGGAAGATGATGCCCGCCGCTTCGAGCGCCCTGCGTACCTGATCGCGGGTGCCTTCATGCACGCGCAGATCGGTGACCGACTCCAAACGCTTGAGCGCGGTCAGGGATACGAGGGCCTTGTCAGCGAGCGTCTCCTGGTTCCAGCCGAGTAACGCGCGTGCGGCCCGTGTCTGTCGGGCGGTGATCATGCATGATCACCTCCACAGACATCAGAACGCACGCCACGAAAACGACTATTATAGTCGGCTTATGGACGAATAGCGACCCGAAATCGTCGTTTGAACCTGCCGACGAACGGCCGAAAAGGCGACTGATTCGGTCGCCTGGAAAGGCGTGTTCATGCTGACGAATGTCAGCGGCGAAAGCCTGTGGTGACTTTCGCATGGCCGTATGGCCTTCGCCCCTTAAGGGGCGAAAGGGTCCAGCTCATCGACAATGGTGTCGTCCTCGCCGTCATATTCGCAGGCGGGCATCACGCCGATGGTGCCGTCTCCGGCGCGGAAGATGACGATGGAGACCATGAGGGTGGCGGCCAGGCTGAAGGCGAAAGCGTGAGCATCTGCGAAGGACATTGTTCCGGCTCCTGTCTTGGAGTCGGGGGACCATCCCCCGCTCGACAGGCGCCCGAAGTGTTTGTCTCCGGGTTGCGATCACCTCGCAGGCGTAGCCAAAGAGGCCGCACGCTCGCGTAGCGGACCCTTCATGGGTTGAGGGCAATAGCCCTGAGATAAACCAAGGAATTGCGTCTTTAAGAGCGGGGTTGGGGCTTCGACCACAGGAGCTGGTGATGTTCTTTGCTCACGCTTTCGCCGGTGTTCAGCTCTCAGCGCCTGATAGTCGGTCGTCGTTCTTCACTGCCCCAGAGACTGAGACGGGTGATCCCTGCCGCTGCTTTGACCGGCCGTGCCATACAATGAGCGTCAGACTTTCGCTGAGAGGGTGAGGACCATACGGCCATGCGCGCAGTCGCGCTTTTTTCGAGGATCATTTTGGTATGACGGGCGGCTTGCGACCCTTTTCACGGCGGGTGTCAGTCTGGCGGAGCCGTGGTGAGCGGAAGTCGATAGCTTTCGCAGTGCTGGCTTGATGACCTCGCGTATCTGCGATCTGCCGAGAACAGGAAAGAAGCCCGGCGGCTTGTGCCGCCGGGCTTCGGGCTCCGGCTCAGAACGGGATGTCATTGTCGTCGATGAACTTACCGTCGTTGCTCTCGGTCTGCTTGGCCCGGCTGAGGAAATCCACCGTCTCGGCTATGATCTCGCAGCCGTAGCGGTCGTTGCCCTGCTGGTCGGTCCATTTGGTGTAGTGGATGCGGCCGCGGACCAGAACCTTCATACCCTTCTCGCAATATTGCTGGATCGTCTTGCCGAGGCCGTTGAAGGAGGTGATGCGGTGCCATTCGGTATCCTGAACCCGATAGCCGTTTTCGTCCCGGACCACCTTGCCTTCGGAGTAGCGGGGGCGCGAGGTGGCCAGCGTGAAGTGGGTGATGCCGGTGCCGCCCTGGGTGGTGCGGGTTTCGGGTTCCTGACCGATGTTGCCGGCGAGAATGACGATGTTCTGCATTTGATGTCTCCGTTGCTTCAGCCCGAGGGACCGTCCCTCCGACGAGACCCGGCCAAGACCGTCGGGAGACGACTGCACCGAAGCGAATGCGCAGGGCGAACCCCGAAGAAGTGGGGTGGTGCGGGCAGGCGCTTCAGCGCCAACTCGGCCCGGTTCACAGGGGTTGCTGGCGGAAACTGAACGGGCTTAGGGGATCAGTCAGTCGGAGGGATAAGTCCTGCGGCAAAGCCAATCGGGGCGATCAGCGGAACCTTCGCCCTTGCCGGCATCCGCCATCGAGACACGACACCGGAACTGCGGCGCCTTCGGCAACGGGATGTCATTCATCCTCACGCGCCGTGCTTCGCCTTCATGGAGAACAGGGTCACGGGACGGCAGAAGGGGGTGTCAGGGAGAAGGTGAAAGGCGCCGCATTCCCTTCAATCGCTCTTTGACGACGCCTGTACGCGAGAAGGAATGTGGTTCTCTGCCCCCGGCCATCACGGCACAAGGGATTGACCAGCAGCATAACGATCTTGTCTGCGTCGATGGTCGACTACGACAGATGATGTTCAGCTTCCGGGCAAGACCAAGAGTGACAAACGCCGTTGATCTGACGCTGCAATCTCCGTTTCCGAGGGGGAGTCGGGATGCTTGATCGCGTTTGCCGCCGTGGCATTTTCCATGGAAACGGCGAATCGTGGTCGCCGCCTCAGCGCGAGAGGACGGCAGATCCGAGGGCGTAGATTGAGCATCGCCGCAATGCCGATGAAGAGGCCTCCAATGCCGCCGAGCAGGTTGAGCGCGATGGTCGAATCGATGGCGTTTTTCGTGACGCCATAAACGAGCGCATATCCCGCGATAGCGGCCGGCACGGCGAAGATGGCGAGCGCGATGGGCCGCAAAGCCGGGTTCTTCGCAAATCCCAGAACGGCAATAACCAAGGCGACGGAAAGCAGCGCTGCACCGATGGTGGCGAAACCCGACATCAGGAGACCGGCGCCGGTTCCATAGACAAACTGGAACGCAGTCAGCCCCACCATGAAGGGCAAGGCATGAATGGCGAAGTTATAAGCGATGACGCAAAGCGCAATCGACAAAGAGACAGCAAGCAGGATCAGCGTCATGGAAGCCTCCACATGAACGGTTGAGGGTCACGACAGGTTGCCAGAGGGTACGCTCCGCCTGCGACTATGCTACTTCGCCGTTTCTGCAAGGATGCTATATTTGAGCCAGAATGTGATCGAGTAGTCAAGTAAAGGCGGCTGAAACAGCCGCCGAGCGGCGGCGCTTACGCGCCGCCGTCGAACTTCATGACCGGGATGCCGAGCTTGCGGGCCTTGTCGCTGAGGTTCTCCTGAATCCCGGTTCCCGGGAAGACGAGAACGCCGACCGGCAGGACATCCAGCATGGCGTCGTTGCGCTTGAAGGGCGCGGACTTGGCGTGCTTCGTCCAGTCGGGTTTGAAGGCAACCTGCGGAACCTTGCGGGTGTCGGCCCATTTCGCCGCGATCAACTCGGCTCCCTTCGGCGATCCACCGTGCAGCAGCACCATATCGGGATGCTTGGCATGGACCTGATCTAACTTGGCCCAGATCAGGTGATGATCGTTGAAGTCGAGACCGCCGGTGAAGGCGACCTTGGGACCGGCGGGCAGCATCACCTCGGTTTCCGCCCGACGTTTGGCGGCGAGGAAGTCTCTGGAGTCGATCATCGCCGAGGTCAGATTGCGGTGGTTGACCATCGACCCTGAGCGCGGCCGCCATGCCGATCCGGTGTGGCGCTCGAACTGTTCGGCGGCGACATCGCGGAAGAGTTCCATGCTGTTGCGCCGCTCGATGAAGGTCTGTCCCTCGGCTGTCAGGCGTTCCAGCTCGACGGACTTTACCTCCGAGCCATCCTGTTCCCGCTGGCCGCGACGCTGGGCTTGCTCGTTATCGTCCAGGTCGCGTTCGATCCGGGCGGTGGCGCGGTGGAAGAGATTGACAGTTGACCAGAGCAGTTCGTCGAGGTCGGGTTCGAGGCGGGTATCACTGAGCGTGACGATCAGGGCGTCGAAGATGTCGGCGACGGCGCCAGCGACGGCATTGCCTTCGGGAAGCGGCCTTGGGTCGGGTTCATCCTCGAACGGACGGTAGCCGTAGAGCTGGAGTTCGGTGAGGAGGTGATCGGTAGGGGATGAAGTGTGCGGCGGCTCGAAACCTGCGTCATCATATTCGGTCATCATGGTGTTTGCCTTCGTCGGATCGACCGCGCTCATCGCGGCCTTCGCAGGCGACGAAAGCTGTCGGGCGGCCCGGACCTGCACCCGCAGCGAAGCGGAGGGCCAAGCCTCAAGCGCTGGATGGCGCAGACCGGCTATTTTGCTTCGCGATGCAAAGCGCCCATAGGGCGCGGCGGAAAATAGCCGGACGCAGCCATTGCCGGTCAGGGCCGTTTGACGGCTCGATCGCCCTCTCAGAAGGCCGTGGGCGGCGGCCCCTCCGGCACATCAGGACAACACCATCACCGCATATGGCAGGTTTGGGCTGCTGCGCGCCTCATTTCCGACGTGACCGATGCCGCCTCACGCCGCGAAAAACCGGCTGACGTCTTCAGGCACGATCTGAACCCGCAAGGCCGCCCGTAGTGCATCGATGCCGAACTGGCACAGATCCTCATTGAAGTCCCCGAGCACTGGCGACAGGACAACCGCCTCGATCCCGACGTCTCTCGCTCGTTCGATCAGACGATCTCGCGCACCATTTCCCGCTGGATCGGAATCGCGCACGATATAGAGCCGCCGTAGCGTCGCCGGGAACTGGATGGCGGCGAGGTGCGCCGCAGAGAGCGCCGCCATCATCGGCATATGGGGCAGACCCGAGCGGGTCGACAGTACGGTCTCGATTCCTTCGCCTGCCGCCAGGACATCCTGTGCCACACCGAAGCGGACGCCGTGTCCCAGGAGATTGCCCATCGCTCGCCTCGGCGTTTCGACCGGGGCTTTGTCGCTGCCATCGGGCAAAAGCCAGGTGCGATGCGCGCCGGTCTGGACGCCGTCAAGGTCGGTGACGGCAGCGATCATCGCGGGCCAGATTTCGGGGGGATCATGCCTCTCGGGCCAATAGTAGCAGCGCGGGTGGAAACGGAGGGCTCCGGTTTCTTGCAATGCCGTAATCGCACGTTTCCGCAAATGCGTTTCCACGACTGTCCGCCCAATCGGCTGGGCCATGGCGAACAGACGCCGTGCTGCCTCCGGTGATCCTGTCGGCGCCGTCCTGGGCCGGGATCGGGGAACCGGATCAGGCTCCGGCCTTGGCAGACTGAGGAAGGAACGGGCTTCGTCAGCGACGTCCTTGAAGTCGATGAGGCCGCAACTCTCGCGGATGACGTCGAGTAGGTCGCCATGTTCAGCCGTCGCCGCATCGGTCCATTTGCCCGCCGCGCCTTTGCCGGATTCCGGTCCCGTCAGGCGCACGAACATCGAGCGGCCAGGGCTGTTTTGCACATCACCAACCAGCCAGTAGCGGCCTTCACGATGGCCGTTTGACAGATAGCGCTTGCACACTGCCTCGGCCTGTCGGCCGAGGCAGATTGCGAGTTCGGCGGCGTCATGGCGAGCCATCTATGCCGCCTCCCGTTCACCGATGCGCTGGACGGGATAGAGCTCCAGCACCTTGGCCAGGATGGCAGGGCCGGAAGCGTCGGTGGGGATGAACATCCTCAGCTTCCACGAGATGATCTCATGGAACAGCCCGTAGGCCGAAAGGCGGTCGCGCATGACGTCGGTGAAGCCCGACAGTTCGATACGGTTGGCGCCCATGACGCGACTGCGCCGAAGCTGTAGTCCTTCGGTCAGGTCGATGATGGTCTTGCCGTCCAACAGCGCCATGAAGGCGGCGTCGGGCGTCAGCGTCGATGTGCCGGCGGCCATCGCACCGGCAACCCAGGCGGGCGAAACACGGCGGCCGACGATGCGCTCGCCGTCATCGGTCTGGAGCCGGTAAACCCGCGTCGATTCATTCGGCAGGCGTTTCCAGATCGGCAGCAACAGGCCGCTGACGACATGGATGGTGCTGTCGACGAACTCCGGCACCTCGGCGACCTCGGCATTCCACGCCGACGTGAACGCAGTCTGGTCAGCCTCGACCCAACGGGTCTCGTCCATCATCCTGATGGAGACGTTGTGCGCTTCCATCGGCCGGATCAGCCGGACGCGCCGCTCGATTTCGCCATCGTCGAGCATGACGCTGGTGGTCGGGATCTGGACGGCGGCGCGGCCGGAGCGCTCATTGATGAGAAGCTTCGCCCGAGGATCGGCAAGTTGGTCGAGGGCTTCCGTGAGCATGATCGGACGGTTGCGCTCGCGCTGCGTGATGGTCAGCAGCCGGGCCTCGGCCCCGGTGCCGGGATGGACGTGGATGGTCTGGCGGTCGGTGACGACGAAGCTCTCGGCACGCAGCGTTTCCAGCCCGACATCATAGCTTCCGGACGCGATGGCGCCTTCGATTTTGGCGTTCAACAATTGCTCGAAGGCAGTGAACAGCACGTCCTGCAGTTCGATGGTCAGCGCCAGCAGCCTATTGAGGAAGGTGGTGATCGGCGGCAACTCGTCCTTGATGCCGGTATCGTCCATGAGTTTCAGACCGGTCGCGTCCTCGAACATCTGGAGCGAGCAACCCTCGACCTTGCCGCGTACCAGCAGGAGATAAAGCTGGCGCAGCGCGTCACGCGCGTAGTGGGATTCCAGATTGTCCTCGGGCCGAAACAGCCCCTGTCCGCCGGTTTGGCGCTGGCCGCGCGTGATTGCGCCCAGCGTGTCGAGACGGCGGGCGATGGTCGAAAGGAAGCGCTTTTCCGCCTTCACGTTCGTCGCAATCGGCCGGAACAGGGGCGGTTGTTTCTGGTTGGTTCTGTTGGTGCGGCCCAGCCCCTGAATGGCGGCATCGGCCTTCCAACCCGGCTCCAGCAGGTAGTGAACGCGCAACCGCTGGTTCTTCGCGTTGACATCGGCGTGATACGAGCGTCCCGTGCCGCCTGCGTCAGAGAAGATCAGTACGCGTTTCTGATCGTCCATGAAGGCGGCGGTTTCGGCGAGATTGGCGGAGCCGGCCCGGTTCTCGACCACAAGCCGGTCGATGCCGCCAACGCTGGTCTTGCGGACAATCCGCCGCGAACGGCCCGTGACTTCCGCCACCATGTCCGTGCCGAAGCGCTGGATGATCTGGTCGAGCGCCCCCGGAACGGGAGGCAGAGAGGCGAGCTTCTCGATCAGCCGGTCGCGGCGGGCGACGGCTTCGCGGCTTTCGACCGGCTGGCCGTCACGATAGACGGGGCGCGACGATAAATTGCCCTCGTCGTCGGTGAACGGCTCGTAGAGCTGCACCGGGAAGGAATGGGCGAGGTAATCCAGCACATATTCCCTGGGCGTGATGTCGACGCGGACGTCGTTCCACTCCTCAGCGGGAAGCTCCGCCAGGCGGCGTTCCATCAGCGCCTCGCCGGTGGAAACGATCTGGATCACGGCGGCATGACCGTCTGCCAGATCGCGGTCGATGGCGGCGATCAGCGTCGGAGTTTTCATGCTGGTGAGCAGATGACCGAAGAAGCGCTGCTTGGCCGACTCGAAGGCGGAACGCGCGGCGGCCTTGGCCTGCCGGTTCAGCGTGGCGGAGCCGCCATCGCCGCCGCCGGTGATGTTGGCGGCCTGCATGGCGGCGTCGAGATTGTTATGGATGACTGAAAACGCCCCGGCATAGGCATCATAGATGCGGGTCTGTTCCGGCGTGAGCTGGTGCTCGACCAGTTCGTATTCGACACCATCATAGGAGAGCGACCGCGCCGTATAGAGTCCGAGCGCCCGAAGATCGCGGGCCAGCACCTCCATCGCCGCAACGCCGCCCGCTTCGATGGCTTCGACGAATTCCGCGCGCGTCGAAAACGGGAAATCCTCACCACCCCAGAGGCCGAGCCGCTGGGCGTAGGCGAGATTGTGAACCGTGGTCGCGCCTGTGGCCGAGACATAGACGATCCGGGCGTTCGGCAGGGCGTGCTGGAGCCGCAAGCCCGCGCGACCCTGCTGCGAGGCGGCGACATCGCCGCGTTCCCCTTTGCCGCCGGCGGCGTTCTGCATGGCATGGCTCTCGTCGAAAATGATCACTCCATCGAAGTCGGAGCCCAACCATTCGACGATTTGCTGGACGCGCGAAACCTTCTCGCCACGCTCATCGGAGCGCAGCGTGGAATAGGTGGTGAACAGGATGCCTTCCGGCAGCCGAATGTCCTTGCCCTGCGGGAAACGCGACAGCGGCGTGACCAGCAATCGCTCCATGCCGAGCGCCGACCAGTCGCGTTGCGCATCTTCGAGCAGCTTGTCGGATTTGGAGATCCAGACGGCCTTGCGGCGCCCTCTCATCCAGTTGTCGAGGATGATCCCGGCCGACTGGCGGCCTTTGCCAGCGCCGGTGCCGTCGCCAAGCATGAAGCCCCGGCGAAAGCGGACGGCGTTCGGTGCGTCGTCGGGCGCCGCAGAGATGACATCGAAGGTCTCGTCCAGCGTCCACGATCCCGCGAGGAAGTCCGAATGAGCTTCGCCGGCATAGATGACGGTTTCCAGCTGGGCGTCCGACAACAGGCCGTCGGTGACGATGTTGGCGGGAAGCCTCGGCCGGTAGCTCGGCTTGGGCGGCGCGACCGAGGACATGGCCGCCGATTGCACCAGTTTGGTCGGATGGGCCGCAGAGCCGGGAATACGGATCGCTTGCAATCCGTATTCCTCATAGATTGCATCGGTGATCCGGCCGTCCTCGGCGGGCGTCCAGTCGATCGTGTCATAGGCGAGTTCGACGCCCTCGGGTTCCGTGACGGTGCGGACGGGGGAGGATGCGGCGGCGCGGGCGAGATAGCCGCGAACGGTGCGCGGTGCGGCGGCTGGCGCCACCACAGGAACCGAGACCGCAGCATCGACCGGCAAGCGCGCCGGAACATGCTCGCCGATCCAGCTAATCAGGGTGGCGACATCGGGCGCGATCCCCGGCGATTCTGGAAAGGCGGCCGGATCGTCTGCGGGCAGTTTGTCGATCACAGTCAGCCACGTGTCGATGGTGGTGCCATGTTTGGCATAGACCGAGCCGTCGATGGACGCGGTGAACACCACGCGGCCATGGTCCTGAAGCCGGACGAAGGCGCCGCGCCAGGCGGGCGCATCAGGTGCGAAGCTCGATCCGGTGATCGTCACCAGCCGTCCGCCATCAGCCAGACGCGCCAGCGCCGAGGCGACATGGCGATAGGCGGCGTCGGCCATCCGGCCGGAGACGTTCGCCATGACCGAGAATGGCGGGTTCATCAGCGCCACGGTCGGAACGATGCCAGGCGCGAGATGGTCGTGGATCTGCGCCGCGTCGAAGCGGGTGACGGCAACGGCCGGAAAGAGCTGGGACAGCAGATCGGCGCGGGTTTCTGCCAACTCGTTCAGCACGAGCGAACCGCCGGCGATCTCGGCCAGGATGGCGAGCAGGCCCGTCCCGGCCGATGGTTCCAGAACCCGGTCGGCGGGGGTGATGGCGGCGGCCGTCGCGGCGATCAGCCCGAGCGGGATCGGTGTGGAGAACTGCTGGAAGGTCTGGCTCTCTTCTGAACGGCGCGTGTGGGTGGGGAGAAGCCCGGCGATCTTCGTCAGAAGCGGCAGGCTGGCGGCCTGCGACCCGGCTTTACGGAAAAGCGCCTTTCCGTATCTGCGCAGGAACAGCACGGTCGCCGCCTCGCAGGCTTCATAAGCGGTCTTCCAGCCCCAGGCGCCTGAGGCGTCGGACGCACCGAAGGCCGTTTCCATCGCACTGCGCAGGATGATGGCGTCGATGCGGCTGCCGCGTTCGAGATGGGGGAGGAGGAGCAGGGCAGCCTGGTGAACAGCGAAGGCCGTATCGACTGCGGCAGAAACTGGCGCAGCCGGAAGGGGCGCGGCGGCGGATGCATAAGACATAGGGAGACCTCAAGGAGAGCGAAGCGGGATGAACCGGCTGGTGCTCTCTCTCGACCCCACCGGCTCAAACCCCTTCCGGCCGGCCTCTTCCTCTCAAGGCGCGGTCATAGACGATGCCTCCCCGGCGTTCAGCCGAAGCGTCGGCCTGACGCCGTGAAGGTGTAGTCGTTCGCGGCGATGATCTCGTCGACGACGGCACCCGAAGTCTGGTGTTCGTATTCGCGTTCGAGCTGGCGGTAGAGCCAGCGGGCCAGATCGCGCAGCGCCTCGATCACAGCATCCTCGGTATCTTTGGTCATGTCCTGATAGGTCGGACTGTCGCGCGCGACCGAGATCGACATGCAGTATTCGTGGTAATAGTGACCGCGATGGCTGGCCTCGGCGTGAAGCTGGTAGAAATTTCGCCGCTGGATCGCCTGCAAGGCATCGGCGATGCGGTGCAACTCGCTATCCTGCGGCGCGTGCGACCTGATCTTGGCGGAAGCATCCTTCTCATAGGAATAGAAGGCCTCGAAGCAGGCGCCATCACCCTGCGACCAGAAACCTCTGAAGTAGATGCTCGGCTTCTGGCGTGTCCCGCCGCCGTAAAGGCGAACCGGCCTGGTCTTAAGGCGAACGCCGAGGGTTTCGCAGATCGTCTCGAAATCCTCATAGACGAACTCTTGCCAGTCATCGTCGCTGGACGCCTCACGATACCAGTCGCGGGCCTTGTCCTTCGCCGGATCGGAGAGTTCGTCGAGGCGATAGACGGTGGTTTCGATGATCTCAGGCATCGGGATCACCTCCGTCGAGGATTTCGGCCAGCCAGCCATCGGTATAGGTCCAGGCGATGGTCTCGCCGGTGGCGAGGTCGAGAGCGTGCGCACCTCCGCCGAAGGCGTTGACGCGCGCCTTCGAGCAGGTGTTGGCGTATTGGAAGCCCCAGCGGCCAGTCAGACTGAATTCGGCAGCGCAGATTTTGACGAACTGGATCAGGCGCTCGGGATCGCCGGTCACGTCATCGCGCATCCAGAGTTGTGTGCCGCCATGCTCGGGCTGGATCGACAGCAGGAAACCATCCGAGGGCGGGTCTTCCGATGCGCCTTCCTCGGACAGGGTGTTGTAGAGATCGAGTGCGCGAGCGGCATTGCCGGGCGTACCGACATCGAGCAGGCACGAAAAATGGGTGAAATAGTCGGCCATGAGAGGGGCTTTCGGAGAGCAGGATCGGGCCGAACCGGGGAGCTCTCTCTCTTGACCCCAACCGGCTCAAACCCGCCCCGGCGTTCCTCTTCCTCTCAAGCTGCTGCGTCACCGCCGGACCTCCTGAAACAAAAAAGCCCGACACTCCTGCGGGGAGGTCGGGCCAGATTGATGGCAATTGTGGGGGGGGGGGGTGGTCAGGCAGCGATCCGGCCTTCAACGACATCGGCGCCGACCTCATCGGCGGTGACGCCCTCCAGGCGGGCATTGCCGTGTCTGTTCCTGGCCAGCCACAACGCGGCGGCTTCGCGGCTTTCGGCCAAGTGCAGCAACTCGCTGTTCCCGCCAAAATCCTGAAGCACGCGCACCATGCCGATGGTCGGGCGTTCGGCGATTTCGAAGGTCAGATCGCTATCGACCGAATGGGTGCGCATGACGGTCACGAGGATGACGCCGCCGCTGGCGAAATTGCCCTCATGCAGGGTGATGGAAGCCGGTGAGGAATAGGTCGGCCGCTCGCGAGCCCGCTTCGGTTTTCACCAGCCGGCCGACGCCGTTGCGGCGTTCCCAGGCGGCGAGTTTCTTGGAAAACCGCGCCGGAGGCTTGGGCGTGCCATCGGTATAGCGGATCAGCGAGCCAAGCGGCGCGGTGTCATGGACGATGTGTGCGGACATGGATTCAGTCTCCAGAAACGAGAAAGGCCCGGCGAATGCCGAACCTGGATGGAAGGGAGGGAAAAGGAGCGGGGCGACCGGAGCCGCCCCGCTAATGAGGTTTATTCGGCCGCAATCAGATGGGCCGCTTCGTCCTCGGGATGGTCGGTCTCGTCGTCGTCACCGGCGAGGAAGTCGGGCAGCGCCTTGATGTTGTCCTGTGCGTCAACATCCTCTGGCGCCTGATCCTCCTCGAACAACCGCAGAGGTTCGGGCAGCCAGCCGGTATCGGCTAGCAGGCGTTCCGCCTCCTTGGCCATGTCGCCCTTCTTCAGGTGCTCGATGAGCGAGGCTGCCCGTTCACCAGCCCCTTCGCGCACGGCTTCGAGGATGCGGGGCTTGGTGACGCGACCGAGATAGTTCTCGACCGTCGGCCGCCATCCTGCGCCCTCGACCATGTCGAGACCCGTAGCGCGCATGAGCCGGTCGGCCTGGGACAGGCGCTGATCAAGCCCGTGCTGCGAGAGGCCGCTGCCGCTGAACGGATTCGGCTTCTCGTAGAGGGCGTTCACCCCATAGGCGACGCAATGGGCGAGCAAAGCCATGCGGCTGGCGTCGTCGAGTGCGGCGATCCAGTTCCATAGGGCGTTGTCGTCGGTCGGAAGATCAGCCTTCCAATCCTCATAGCGCGCGGCAATGGCCTTGGCGGACGGGCTGTCCTTCAGGTCCGTGCCCTGGGCCGAGAAGAAGTGATGACGAACGATGACTTCCAGGCATCCGCTCGGCGCGGAATAGTGGTAGCGCTCCATCACCAACCGATGCAGCAACGCCGTCATGGCGACGTGAGGGTTGTTCGCCAGCGCATCGTGCAGTGCCAGTGTCCGGTGCGCCGTCAGTTCCGAGACCAGCCGTTCGGGCAGCGGCTTGATCGCGCTATCTTCCTCCTCTTCTTCGGGTTCGGCCGCCTGACCGCCGACGGTGATGACCGCCCGCTGCACGGCCGGGATCGAAGAGGCGGCCCCGTCCGGTGCGGCTCCTTCGCCATCCTCACCGTCCTCCACGACCAGCGGGGCTTCGTCCTCGGGATGGACAAA
This sequence comes from Rhodoligotrophos appendicifer, assembly GCF_007474605.1. Taxonomy (NCBI): domain Bacteria; kingdom Pseudomonadati; phylum Pseudomonadota; class Alphaproteobacteria; order Hyphomicrobiales; family Rhodoligotrophaceae; genus Rhodoligotrophos; species Rhodoligotrophos appendicifer. The sequence goes on from NZ_VHKL01000020.1 coordinate 36,534, forward strand.
GCCGCGATCCACCGACAGGCGGCCTTCGCGGTTGATGCTGATGAACACGCCGGCGCGACCGACCTCGGCCGGATCGTAGGTGACGGGGCGCTCCTCGAAGGCGGCGAGCGCGGTTTCGATCTCGCTGACTCGTTCGTCCACCTCGTCGGGATATTCCTCGGCTTCGGCGTATTCGGCTTCCAGCGCCTCGTATTCCGCCGTGAGGGCATCGACCGTCGCCTGTTCCTCATCGGTCAGGGGCGTGGTCGTGCCGATCAGCCGGCGCAGGCCATGACCGTGGCCGTAAGGCGTCTCGATCCTGGCATCGACCCACTTCCAGCCTTCCGCGCCGATCGCCTCGGCTTCCGCCTTCAGCTTGTCGTCCGTGAGCTGGTCGAGCAGGCCGACATCCTGTAGCCAGCCGCCATCGTCGGACTGGAACAGGTCGTTCAGCACGATGCCGCCGGCGCCCTCATAGGCGGGCAGACCAACGAACTGCGCCCGCTTGTCGGAAGCGCGCACCGTGGTTTCCGTCAGCATACGCCGGATCTGGTGGGGTTCCTTCGACCACGAATCCTTGATCGCGTCCCAGACCTGTTCCTGGCGGACATGGTCGGGATTGACGGTGAAGGCCATGAGCTGTTCCAGCGTCACGCCGTCCTCGGCGTAGAGGTCGAGCAGCGAGGGTGCGACGGATGCCAGACGCAGGCGCTGCTTCACCACGTTCACCGGGACGAAGAAGGCCGCGGCGATGTCTTCCTCGGACATGCCCTTGAGGCGCATATCCTGGAACGCACGGTACTGATCGAGGGGATGGAGCGGCGCGCGCTGGATGTTCTCGGCCAGGCTATCGTCCTCGGCGAGGATGTCGCTGCCGGCTTCGCGCACGACACAGGGCACGAGCGCGGTCTTCGCCAGACGCTTGGCCTTCACCAGCAGTTCGAGCGCCCGGTAGCGGCGGCCGCCTGCGGGAATTTCGAACATGCCGGTCTCATTACCATCGGCATCGACGACGGGCCGGACATTGAGGCCCTGAAGCAGGCCGCGCCGGGCGATGTCCTGCGACAGTTCCTCGATCGACACGCCGGCCTTGACCTTGCGGACGTTGGACTGGCTGAGGATCAGCTTGTTGAAGGGGATGTCGCGCGAGGACGACAGGGTGATTTTCTGAACAGCAGTAGCCATCGGGGTAATCTCCGCGACGGGCGCCGAGAGCCTCTCTCTCGTCTCAAACCCGTCACGAAAAACCCCACACTCCTCTCACTCTCATGCCTCGGCAGCCACAGGACGATGTCGCGGAGCAACTGCTCGGTCATTCCGACCCCATGTTCATAGAAAGCCGCCTGCGATGTGCAGGCGGCGAGCACGGCCATGCAGTGGCTTCGATGAAAGGGCGATAGCAGGGCGATGAACGGCGCAAGCGCCGGATCGCTCGGCCGGAAGCCGAGATCTTCAGCCGCCGCCAAGGCTTTCACCAGATCGTGCCGAATCTCGCGCCGGCAGCGATCGTCGCTCCAGCCGTGCGTCTGCAGGATCGATTTGAGGGACAGCTCGATCGCGTTCCCCAGGCTTTGCAGCACGACTTGACCGGCGTGACGTTCGGGCATCGATGTCGCGTGGCGCGCTCCGGCGGCGAAGCCGAGCGCATTGTTGAGGAGGTGCCGACCTGGCGGGTGAGCGGCCATCATGCTGCCTCCCGCTGATCGTCTTCCGCGGCGACGAGGCCCGGCGAGAAACCGAGGAGATAGTCCGCAGCCTTGCTAGCCTGCGAGGCAGCGCGCACGATCGATCGGTTGTCCTCGCGCAGCACCTCCAGCCAGGAGCCGATATAGTCGGCGTGACGCACGGTCGGTGCGATGCCGAGTGAGGCGCAGCAGAAGGCAGCATTCATCTCGGCGATCAGCTCCTCGAAGGCGTACTTCTTCGAGCCGAAGGAGCCGGTCAGATCACGATTGAGCCGCGTATGGTGGCCACTGGCATGTCCAAGTTCGTGTAGCGCCGTCCGGTGCCAGTTGATCGCCTCAAAGTAGGCTTGTGGCGGCGGCAACTGCACATAGTCGTGGGCTGGGACGTAGAAGGCGCGGTCGCCGCCGATGCGGAGGTCGATGCCGGTGGCCTTTATCAGGGCTTCGACCCTGGGTTCGATCAAACCCGGCAGCGACGGTGGCGCAACGGCGGCGATGTCCTCGGGCAGGTTATCGCATTGCGCCGCATTGAATACGGTGAAGCGCTTCAAGAACGGGATCGCCTGGGCCTCCTCGCCAGCGTCACGCGCGCGCTTCTTCTCATGGTTTGGCACAAAGCGGTCAGCGTAGACGACGGTGGTGGCGTGCTCGCCCTTCCTGACATTGCCGCCGAGAGATAGCGCTTGGCGAAACGTCAGCCAGCCCTGCCCGGGAAAGCCGTGTTCGATCATCGCGCCCCAGAGGATCAGGACGTTGATCCCCGAATATTGGCGGCCGGTGGCGGCATTTCTCGGCATGGCGAGCGGCGCCTTCGCCGCTGCGGTGCTCCATGGCTGGACCCAGGGTACGCGCCCGGCCTCCAGCTCGCCGATGATCTTGTTGGTGATGTCGTCGTAGAGGCTCGATCTGTCCGTGCCAGTGCGAGCGCGAGTGGTGTTTTTGGACATCGCGGTTCTCCGCGACGGGCGCCAGAAGCCTCTCTCCCGACCTTCAACCCGTCACGAAAACCCTGTCCGCACTCTCACTCTAGCGGGGCGTTGCGGGGCCGCCGGCCCCCAGAAGGGGTCGATGGAGACGAGAGGCTCGGACGCAGGGGAAGGCTTTCCCCTCAATAAACCTAGTGCCTATGGCAATTTCATTCCAGCTTCTGGCCGAATAGAGGCATGGCGAAATACTGGTGTTTGATACGTTTCTGGTATTCTTTGAGCGATTGAGCTGCTGGATGCAGATTACTCTCAGTCAATCAGATATTCCAACCCGCTGGAGGGAAACTGTGGACTTCGAAGATCTGGTCACAGCGCTTTCGCCGCCGCCCAACCGCATCGGAAAATCCGATGGCGAGCATGAACACCATCTTTATGAAGGCGCGGTGATGGTCGCCTATGCGATGCACCTGTTGCGAACGCAGGATACCCGCCACGTCCGCGTCCATCCCGATGGCGAACATGGCAAACAATTTGACTTCTCTGGTTGGCTGGTCCGGCGAGGCTTCACCAAGATTTCGAGCATCGGCAGCACCAGCTACGGCGGCACATATCGGAACGCTGCGGGCCAGGAGATCACCGTCAACCCCGAGTCGGGTCTGGGGGATGTGGTTGCGGAGGTCGGCAACCAGGTCATTTCCGCCGAATGCAAAGGCGGGATCATCAATACCAGGCATTCGGGTCAGGTGTCCCGGCTCTTTAAGGGCCTGTGCGAGACGGTCGGCATGCTGATGGCGACACCATCACAAGGGCGTCAGGTCGCCGTCGTACCTTTCACGCAAAGCACCTTGCGCCTGGCCGAACGACTGGCGCCGCGCTGTGCGCTGGCCGGCATCGAGATAGCGCTGGTCGGAAGCCGTGGCGAGGTCAGGGATGTGCAGCCAATGTCTGTTATAGGTTAAAGCTGTAAGAATGGGGCCGTCGCCGGGTGCCGGGTGCCGGGTGCCGGGCGCTGACGCTAACAGCAATTCGAGAATTATCACGCATTTCAGATGCGTGATAATTCTTGACTGATCGCCCCCAATGTGCGATTAACGCTCATCTGAAATGCGGGATAATCCTGTGGCTATCCATCTGGTGGGAGAGACGATCGATGCCAAGCGGGCGCATCAGCGCGCGCAGGCTGGAGAGCTGACCCAGCTCGTCCGGGGCATTTATGTCGATCATGATGGCGACGCTGAGGTGACCATCCTGGGCCATACCATCCGTATCGCCCACTACCTCTATCCCAACGCCTATCTCTCGTCCGCAAGCGCGGTTCTGCTTGCGCCCACGCCAGACGGGCGCCTGTTCATCAGTGGTCGCCGCAACCAGCGCACGCGGTTACGCACGCTCGAGATCGTTCAGAACCAAGCCCCGGCGTACCCTTCGACAGCGATTGCGGTGATTGGTGACGATCTGGGAGAGTTGCGCGTCGCCGCGTCCTCGCCACGCCAACGCTTCCTCGAAGCCTTCCGCCTGCGAAGCGAACACGCCAGCGCCGTCACCGTCGAAATGCGCGCCCAAATGGCGACCCGGCTGGTGGAGGAGCATGGAACGCCACGCGCGGCGGCTGACGCCGTCTGGGCGCTGGCGCGTGAGAATGAATGGTATCGTGAGGGAGAGGGCGCCGAACGCTTCCTGTTGGCCCAACCCGGCGGGGCGAAGGTTCCCGTCAACAAGGCGGCGCTCGATCTCCTGGTCGCCTGGCACGGTGAACCGCTTGGTCGCCTGATCCATGATGGTTTCGAATGGCGCTGGAAGGCTCAGAGACGCGTTGGTCCGGCGCTGGTGCGCGAGACGACGCCAGGCAAGCTGCCGGCGTTTATCGAGTCGCTGCTGCCGGAGGGCTGGCTTGCCCAGGTCCTTCATGAGCGCGACGAACGCGAGGCGTTGCGGCGTGGCCGACGCTACATGTCCAACATCATCATCGTCGAGGACAGCGAGGAACTGGCGACACTGCCTGCCGATGTTCTCACCACCCCACTCGCAGACTTCCTCGATGCGGGCCACTTCACAGGCGTGTACGCCGGACCTGCGCGGGGCGAGATCGAGGAGACCTTCGAACAGAACCTAGCACGCATCTTCGCGCGGGCCGAAGCGCCACGCCTGTCGGGCGTCCAGATCAAGGCGCCGATGAGCCTGACGCCGGATGGCGTTCTCGTTCCGGCCATCGACCAGGCCTTTTCCCACATTCTCAAGCCCGCAGGGACGGCAGGCTTCGAGATGCTGCCGATCGTCGAGTGGCTTTGTCTGGAACTTGGCCGCGCCGCCGGGTTCGAGGTGCCCGACGCGGCCCTGATCGAGATGCCCGACGGCATGTCGCCTGCGTTGGTGGTCGAACGGTTCGATATCCGGCGCGGCCCTCAGGACGATCGTCGTCTCGCGATGGAGGACTTCTGTTCCATCTTAGATCTTCCACCTTCGGCAAAATATGATGGCACGATCGAGCGCATGGCGCGGGGGTTGCGCCCGCTCTCAACCGAACCGGCTGCGGACCTTGACATCCTGTTTCGTCGTGCGGTCTTTGCCTGGCTGATTGCCGATGGCGATATGCACCTGAAGAACCTCGCCATGCTCAAGACGGCTGAGGCTGGCGCCAAGGCCTTCACGACGGTTCGTTTCGCGCCGCTCTATGACGCTGTCACCACGCGCGTTTTTCCAGGACTCAGCGGTGATCGAATGGCCCTGAAGCTGAACGGTAAGGATGACCGACTGACGCGCCAGGACTTTCTCGCGCTGGCGCGGACGATCGGTCTGACGATCGGTGACGCCGAGGCGGCTATGAGCGAACTTGTCGGGAAACTATCCGAGCGCGCCAAGACGCTGCGCCTGCCTGCGTTCGCGGTCGAATCCGCGGTGGCGAAGACTATGCAAGACAAGGTGACCGCCCTCGTCGAGGATCGATGCGCGACATTCGCTTGGCAAAACTGAAAAGTTCGTTGGGCAGACGATTGCAGATATCGGGCAGATCTTCGGAAAGAAAAAGGTGGAAGCAGGATTCCTGCACGTTCGGTGGTTAGCCGCCGCTCGCATCCCGGCGCGCGTCGAGAAACTGCATGTTCATGGGTCAATCTCCATGACGGGCGCCGGAGACCCCTTCTCCAGCTTTCAAACCGTTACGGCAAATCGTTCCGCACTCTCAACGAGGCCGTGGACTCGCCCCCGCCGAAGGGGCGGCGAGTCCACGGCTTCGCCGTAGGGGGAAGACATTCCCTATAATTCGAGTTCTAGATGGCAGGAAAGAAAGTTCTAATTATCCAGCCATTGACTTCTAATTATCATAAGCGATAGTTCTGCTCATCAGGAGTCGGAATGTACGAACGATTTGTGGAGCATCGGGTCGAGGAAGCCCTGTCAGATACCCCGGTGGTGCTGATCGTGGGACCGCGCCGTGCCGGCAAGACAACGCTTGTGCGGAAGATAGGGGAAGCGGGCCGGACGTACATCACTCTCGATGACCAGACGGTACTTGAAGCCGCCCGGTCCGATCCGAGCGGCTTCATTCGTGGTCTGGACCGGGCCATCATCGACGAGATCCAGCGCGCGCCCGACCTCCTCCTGGCGATCAAGAAGACGGTCGATGAGGACTATCGCCCCGGGCGCTTCCTGCTTACCGGCTCTGCCAATGTGCTTACCCTGCCGCGCGTTGCCGACAGCTTGGCGGGCCGGATCGAAACCCTTCGGATGCTGCCGCTCTCCCGCGCGGAAATAGCGGGCGGGCCGTCGACCTTCCTAGAACGTCTCTTCGCGGGAAAGCTGGAGGGCGACAAGCAGGCGGTCGTTGGCGATGATCTTGTCCAACTTGCGCTGCTGGGCGGATTTCCAGAGGTGATTGCCCGCGAGAGCGAGCGCCGTCGTCAGGATTGGGCGCGGTCTTATCTGACATCGGTGCTAACCCGCGACCTTCGGGACATTGCCGAGATCGAGAAGCTGACCGAACTGCCAAAATTCGTTCGACTTCTAGCTGAGCATTCGGGGCAGTTGGTCAATTATTCCCAGCTCGGTTCGAGCATCAATGTCAGCTACAAGACAGGCCAGCGATATGTCGCGCTGCTCGAACAGGTGTTCCTCGTTGCGACATTGCAGCCTTGGTACACGAACGCGTTGAAGCGGATCGCCAAGACACCGAAATTGCACTTCCTCGATTCGGGCCTGCTCGCCACGGCGCGCGGCTTGAGCTTCGAACGAGTGCGGGCGAGCCGCGACGTGTTCGGCTCGCTACTGGAGAGCTTCGTCTTCTCCGAAGTCTTGAAGCTCATGACGGCGTCGGATCTACGACTGACGCCCTACCATTTCCGTGACCAGCAGATGCGCGAGGTGGACATCGTGCTGGAACGCGATGACGGCATGATCGTGGGGATCGAGATCAAGGCGTCAGCGACCGTGAAGTCGAGCGATTTCGGCGGGCTGCGGACCTTGGCAGAGGCGTGCAAGGAACGGTTCGCCTACGGCGTGGTGCTCTACGACAGCACCGATCTCGTGCCCTTCGGTGACAAGCTGGCCGCTGCGCCCCTATCCTGCTTGTGGAGATAAGATGAAAATCATCGACAACACTTCGCAGCTGCTCGGCGACGATCTCAAAGCCACTATCGGCAAGGGCTCCCGATTGAAGATCGCGGCATCCTGCTTCTCGATCTATGCGTTTGAAGCCCTGAAATCAGAGCTTTCCAAGGTCGAAAGCCTGCACTTCATCTTCACGGCCCCGACATTCGTTCCAACTGAGGTGACGGACCGTCTTCGCAAAGAGCGGCGCGAATTTTTCATCCCCAAGGCGGGTGGGGAGAGCAGCCTCTACGGGACGGAGTTCGAGATCCAGTTACGCAACAAGCTGACGCAGCGCGCCGTCGCGCGGGAATGCGCAGATTGGATTCGCAAGAAGGCTCGTTTCAAGTCGAATTCGACTAATTCTCCCATGCAGCAGTTCATGCACGTCGCGGCTGATGCGGGGGGTGCAGCCTATATGCCGATCAGCGGCTTCACGGCGGTGGACCTCGGGTATCAGAAAGGCAGCGCGGTATCGAACCTAGTTACCCGCGTCGATGAGCCCAGCCACACGGATGTCTACCTCCAGCTCTTCAACCAGATATGGAGTGACGCCGAAAAGGTAAAAGATGTCACCTCGGCGATCTGTGATCATATCGAGTCTGTCTATCAGGAAAATTCACCTGAGCGCCTCTACTTCCAGATCCTCTACAACATCTTCCAGGAGTTTTTGGAGGATCTCGATCAGGATGCCTTACCGAATGATCTGACGGGTTATAAAGACAGCCAGGTCTGGAACAAATTGTTCAACTACCAGCGCGATGCGGTGACCGGCATCATCAACAAGCTGGAAACGCACAATGGCTGCATTCTTGCCGATAGCGTCGGTCTGGGCAAAACCTTCACCGCGTTGGCGGTCGTAAAATACTATGAGCTGCGCAATCGGTCCGTGTTGGTGCTGTGCCCCAAGAAGCTGGCGGACAACTGGCGCAACTACAACACCAACCTCAAGACCAACATTTTTGCCAAGGACCGGCTCAACTACGACGTGCTTTGTCATACCGACCTGTCGCGCACGTCGGGAGAGTCCTTTGGCATACCGCTGAACCGGGTCAACTGGGGCAACTATGATCTCGTGGTCATCGACGAGTCCCATAATTTCCGGAACAACGATGTCTATAAGGACCGGGAGACCCGCTATCAGAAGTTGATGAACAAGGTGATCCGCGATGGCGTGAAGACCAAGGTTCTCATGCTGTCGGCAACGCCGGTCAACAATCGCTTCAATGACCTGCGTAACCAGCTGGCCCTGGCCTATGAGGGGGAGTCTGAGTCTCTCAGCAAGAATTTGAAGGCAAAGACGGGCGTTGAGGAGATTTTCCGCCGCGCCCAGAAGGCGTTCAATGCGTGGACCGATTTGCCGCCCGAAGAGCGCACGGCATCGGCGATCCTCAAGGCTCTGGATTTTGATTTCTTTGAGTTGCTCGATGCGGTGACGATTGCCCGGTCACGCAAGCATATTGAGACATTTTACGACACCAAGGACATCGGCAAGTTCCCGCAGCGGCGCAAGCCGCTGTCATATCAGTGCCCGATTACTCACCGGCCTGACGTGCTCGGGCTCAATGATATTTTTGCGCGTCTCTCGGTGCTGAAACTCGCGGTGTACGCCCCTATCGGTTACATCCTGCCGAGCCGTTTGCGGAAATACGAAGAGATTTACGACACCCAGGTGGAAGGTGGGCGAGGCAAGCTGCGTCAGGCAGATCGCGAGCGCAGTCTGCAGGCGCTTATGACCACGAACCTTCTAAAACGCCTCGAAAGTTCGGTAGAGGCATTTCGGCTCACGCTTCGCGCGCTGAGTGGAAACATCGCCCGGACGTTGGACGCCATCGCCGGCTTTGAGCGTTCCGGCGGTTCCCAGACCGTCAGCGACTATCTGGCCGACGTTTCCCTGAACGATGAGGATGAGGATCTGGGCGGTGTCGACGAGTTTACCGTCGGCAAGAAGGTCCAGATCAGCCTGTCGGACATGGACGTGCCGTCCTGGAAGCACGATCTGGAAGCGGATCTGTTTCTGATCCGCGAGCTGATTACCTCCATGGAGCTGGTTGGCCCTGAGGACGATGCGAAACTCCAGCATCTGAAGGGCATTATTGCCGAGAAGCTTGCCGAGCCGCTCAATCCGGGGAACCGCAAGGTCATCATCTTCACAGCCTTCGCCGACACGGCGAACTATCTTTATGCCCACCTTGCGCCGGCTCTCCTGCAATCCAACGGCATTCATACGGGCAAGGTAACCGGTTCGGACACGCCGAAAACCACGCTGAAAAAGAACTATGATTTTCAGTCGGTCCTCACGCTCTTTTCACCGAGGTCCAAAGAAAAACACCTGATCCTGCCCGAGGAGCCTGCCGAACTCGATATCCTGATCGGTACGGACTGCATCTCGGAAGGCCAGAACCTTCAGGACTGTGATTTTCTGGTCAATTACGACATCCACTGGAACCCGGTGCGCATCATCCAGCGCTTTGGGCGGATCGACCGCATCGGCTCCCCGAATAGCCAGATCCAGCTCGTCAATTATTGGCCGGATATCTCGCTGGATGAGTATATCAACCTGAGGGAGCGGGTCGAAAACCGCATGATGATCGCCGACGTGACGGCGACTGGCGACGACAACGTCCTCACGTCCAAGAGCAGCGATATTGCCTATCGCAAGGAACAGCTTCAGCGCCTTCAGGAAGAGGTGATCGAGCTTGAGGATGTGCGAACGGGGGTTTCGATCACGGACCTCGGCCTCAATGATTTCCGGATGGATCTCCTGAATTACATCAAGGCCAATGGCGCGCTGGATCATCTGCCGAATGGCATGCACGCCTTGGTTCCGGCGAACCCCGCTATGGGTCTGACGCCGGGCGTGATTTTCGCGCTGAAGAACATCCACGACAGCGTGAACGTCAATCAGCAGAACCGCCTGCACCCCTATTATCTCGTCTATATCGGCGACAACGGCGAGATCGTGGCGGACCACACCCAGGTCAAACGGTTGCTCGATCTGATCCGTTCAAGCTGCAAGGGCCGTCCCGATCCCGTCCAGGATGTATGCCGCCTGTTCAACGAGCGCACGCAGGACGGGCGCAAAATGGAGCATTGCTCAAACCTTCTGAGCGCCGCGATCCGGTCCATGATCGACGTGAAAGAAGAGAAGGATCTCGACAGCCTGTTCAGCGGCGGACGTACCTCGGCTCTGGTTCACACCATCGCTGGGCTCGATGATTTCGAGTTGATCGCCTTCCTTGTGATCGAGGAGGCGGCGGGGTGACAGCTTTCTTCGATTATCCCAAGGGCGCCGCCTTCGGGCGCGTGGTCCCGAAGAACAAGATCTATGAACACGCTGGCGCAGGCGCAGCGCTGAAAGACCTGTTCATCACCCAGGTCGACCAGATCGTCTGGAAGTACAAACTGGCGCCCGAGACGATAAATCTGGCGGCGACGCGCTCCGTTTCGGAGATCCAGATTTTCACCATCAGCTTGCGGCGGGCGGATCTGGACCTCAACGTGCTGCGCGCTATCGATCGCGCCATTCCGTTTCCCTTGATTTTCGAGCTGAGCTGGTCGGGCAAGCGGAAAGCCGTCGCTGCGTTCAAGCGGCCGAGCGAGGCGGATTCCGCGAAATGGGTGGTGAGCGAGTATTTCGAGACCAATTGGGCGGAGGAGGCGACCACCCGGTCGCCGCTCCCCATCGCGCTCAATCTTGGCGCTCTCTACGAACAGATGCTCACCGCGTTGATGCCGGCGCAGGCTGCGGCAGACGAGGATATTCAGGCACGTGTGGCACGGATGGAAGCGATCCGCGCCAAGACCCGTGAGGTCGATCGCATCAAGGTCCGGCTCGATCGGGTGTGCAGGGCGGTGACAAATTAGGCCATGGAGCGCCGACGTGATGGCGGTGCGGGCGGAGTAAAAGCCGTCCATTGGCTAGGCTGG
>NZ_VHKL01000021.1 GCF_007474605.1 Rhodoligotrophos appendicifer
AGGGCGTATCGAAGCCTTCCGAATAATAGGCGAACCCGTCGATGTCCTTGACGGTCAGTCCGGCATCGTCCACCGCGGCGATGATCGCCTTGCAGACAAGCTCGGGCAGCGTCTGCGGCAGGGAGGTGCCGCGCTTGTAATAGGGCGTCGCCCCCAGCCCGGCGATGGCGGTCTTGTCGCGGATCGTCATGGCCGCTCGCTCAGCAGCGAGCGCCCGATCACCAGCTTCTGCACCTCGCCATTACTACCCACGAAGCTCGCTGAACGCATATTCAAAGCAATGCATCTCCTCAGCCTGATTTGGCGGTCAAAGCTCCGTCTACAACAATCTCGGCACCATTGATGTAGCTTGCCAGATCAGAGGCCAGAAACGCTGCAAGATGAGCCGTGTCATGCCCGCTACCCATCCGGCGTGATGGAATTCTCTGGACGTAACCTTCATAGATCGCCTCGACGTCGCGACCAGCCTTCTCAATTCCTCCCCGCGCCAACGGCGTGTCCATCATGCCGACCAGGATAGCGTTCGCACGAATTCCCTTAGGTCCATAGTCAATGGCGATGTTGCGGGTCAGTGCATTGAGACCAGCCTTGGTCATGTCGTAAAGAGGAGAGCTTATCCCCAGATGTCGGATGCTGGAGACCGATGAGATGTTAGTGATTGCGCCGCGGCCCATCTCTTCCATGATCGGCAGAACATGCTTGCACAGCAGGAATACCGATTTGAGATTTACGGCGACACAGAGATCGAAGCTCTCGACGGTCGCCCGGGCGATGCGGCCGGCCGAGGTAATACCCAGATTATTGTGAAGCACATCGACGGTGCCGAAGCGATCCCGGCAGCTCGCGAAGAGACCCTGGACAGCGGCCTCATCGGTCGCATCCAGCTGTACCTGAAGCACCTCTCCGCCAAAAGGCTGAACGGCCTCGGCGCAGGCACCCAACGCAGCCGCATCGCGGTCGGCCAGGACAAGCGTTGCGCCGCAGCGAGCAAATTCGACGGCCGTGGCACGGCCATTGCTAACAGTTTCTCCCGGCGCGCCGACTCCCACTAATACTGCGACGCGCCCCTGCAGAATTCGGCCGTACCCGGTCCTCTCATGTTCGACATTCTCAGCCATTGAGCTGCTTTCTCATGGTTATGCGATCGAATTTCCCGGCGGCGTTCATCGGCATCTCGTCCATCACTACTAGTTTTTCCGGCCATTTGAACTTCGCAGTACCTTGCTGCTGGAGGAAGGCATTGACCTCCTCCAATGTGAAGGGCCGCTTGTCGCGCAGGATGACGCAAGCCACGGTCCGCTCCCCGACCTGACTATCGGGAAGGCCGATGACGACTGCGTGGGAGATATCGGTGTGGCGCAGAAGCAATTGCTCGATCTCCTCGGCCTGGATCTTAAGACCCGAGCGGATGATCACGTTCTTGGTCCGTCCCGTGACGACGAGATTTCCCTGGGCATCGAGATGGCCAAGGTCGCCAGTGTTGAACCAGCCGTCGCGGTCATAGGCCTGGTTCGTGGCCTGCTGGTCGTCGTAATAGCCGGCCGAGATGTAGGCGCCGCGGATCATGACCTCACCATCGGGGTCGTCGCTCCCCAGAGGGCGCGCGATGCGGATCTCGATGCCGTTAAGAGGACGACCGCAGGTCTGCAACTCTTCTAATGGATACGAAGGTCGAGTAATGATCGCATAACCGGTCTCACTCGTCCCGAAACCAGTGACCGGGGCACAACTCGGCCAGCTCTTCTGCAGCCGCTCCACAAGCTGAGGCTGCACCGGCGCACCTGCCATCATAAGAACGCGCAGGGAATCGCCCCCGCCTCCAAGACGGTCGCAGACATTAAGAAGATCGACGACTTGCGTTGGAATTGCAAAGAGGGATGTTACCTTCTCGGCATCGATCCCTTTCAGGATCGCTACCGGATCGTAGACGCGCTGGATGACGATAGCCGCTCCAGATGCCATCGACAGCATGAAGCCCCACATGAAGACCCCTCGATGAGTGATCGGGGCGAAGGCGAGGAAAACGTCGGCGGGGCCAAAACCCATCTCTCGAACCAGACACCTTGCTTCGTTGAACTGCGTGTTCTGCGTATGCATATAAAGTTTCGGGTCGCCAGTGCTCCCGGAAGTAGCACCTATTAAGATCAGATCGTCGGGGTCAGGCGCCTCGATGTCATCAACGATAGAAGACGGTCCTGCGAAGGCTTCGTCGATGGGGCGATCGACGTCAACCAGTCGCGCTGTAAAGCCGAATCCGCCGTCCCCGCGTAGGGATTCCACCAGCGGCCCATAGTCAAAGGATCTGAAGTTTGGCGTGTGGACATACATCTTCGGTTGCGACCGCCTGAAAATCTTCATCACATCGTTGTGGCGGTAGCTTGAGTTGATGCCGTGGAAGATCGCCCCTATCCGAAACAGGGCAAGCGCGACAACGATGATGTGCAAGCTGTTGGGGAGTTGCACCGCGACGATATCTCCGCGGCGTATGCCTTCCGCATGGAAGCAGCCGGCAGACTTTTCAACCAGGGAGGCAAGCTCCCTGCGAGTGACCCTGCGATCGCCATCAACTACAGCCAGATGATCTGGATCATCCATCAGGTGCGTCGCCATTGTCTGCAGTAGGTGGTCCGGCGTCCAGTGGCCGGCCGCGTAATTCACGTCGAAATCGCGTTTGGTGTACCGATGCAGGATCGTGCCCGATCGGCTTTCGCGTTGAATCATGTCGAGAGCTTTGATCACAGCAAAAATCCTCCATCAAGCAGGAGGCACCCGCCGGTCATATAGCTTGATGCATCGGATGCTAAGAAGATCATCGCACCATCAAGGTCTGTGACTGTTGCAAAGCGTTTAAGGGGAATTTTTCCTCTCAAACGCTCGCCCTGCTCGCTCGCTAAAAAATCCTCATTCATGGGCGTCAGCACATAGCCTGGCGCAACCACATTCGACCTGATCCTCCGCGATGCAAGCTCCAATGCCAAAGCTCGGGACAACATCAAGAGTCCTGACTTGGCGGCGGCATAAGAGGAAAGTCCGGTAATGGCGCGGAAGGCGCCGATCGAGGAGATGTTAATAATGCTCGCCCCGTCCGGCATAAGAGGTACGACCGCGCGGCTTACAAGAAACGGACCTTTAAGATTGGTATCCAAGGTCTCGTCCCACGCCTCTGTCGACATATCCAGCAAGCGGATCGGTCTCGCTGTTCCCGCGCTGTTGACAAGGACATCGATCCGGCCGACGCGGCCACGAACGCGCTCCATGGCCTCAGCGACAGAGGCAGGATTTGTAACATCCATGGCTAATGGCGTGACATCAAGGCCCTTTCCCGTTGCAAGGTGCAGGAGACCCTTACTTTGTTCGGCACTGCGGGAACATGCGATCACACGCGCCCCTCGACAAGCGAAAGTCTCGCAGAGATGTAGCCCTATCCCAGACGAGGCGCCGGTGATTAGAACAATCTTTTCATCGACTTCAAACATGGCACTCTTGCTTTACACTGCCCAGCACATCGTGCCGGCTAGTTCAGCCGACACGAGGCACTAGGCCAACACGCAATGCATGGGGGGAATGCGCCAAGAGTTCATGACGCCAGACAATTTCTTGATCGGGCAGCTCAAAATCCTCGTAGTGAGCCAATAATTCCTCGAAGGCGATGCGAGACTCCATCCGCGCCAGGGGGGCGCCAAGGCAGAGATGTATGCCCATCCCAAAGCCGATATGACCGCTGCGACCGCGGCCAAAATCAAGCACTTCAGGGTTGGGAAACTGCGCGGGATCTCGATTGGCTGACTTCAAGAGTAGGAAGATACGCTGCCCGGCGTGAATGTGCTGTCCACCGATCTCCATATCCTCCTTCGCCACCCGAACCACCGCGGGGACCGGTCCGTCGTATCGGATCAACTCCTCCATAGCGGGACCGATCAAGTTGCGATCATCGGAAAGCTGTTGCAGCTGCGGTCGGTTAGATAGAAGCGCAAGCATCGAATTCACAAGCATACTGGCAGTCGTCTCAGGCGCTGCGAACAGGATCAGGATCAGGGTCGAAACTATCTCGTCGCTGTTCAAGCCGCTGTCGCTGTCCATCGTGAGGAGAAGCTGGTCGAGCAGCTTCTCGGACCGTTGAGCTCCGGCGGCTAGCTCAGAGGAGCGGGTGGCCACAAGATCGCCAAAGAAAGCTTTCATCTCGCGCATCATGCCCGCACTGTTCTCATATCGACCCTCCTTTCCAGAACCGAGAACAAATTCCGCGATGCCGGCCGACCATTCGCGGATGCGTTTGACTTCGTCACTGGGCATTCCAAAAAAGTCGGTGATAACAAGAGCAGGAAACTGGAAGGCGAACTCATCGAGAAACTCGATCTCTCGTCGGTCACCGAATCCATTGATCACTTTTCGAACAGTCGCCCTGATCATTGGCTCATGCTGTTGCAGCGCGCGTGGGGCAAAACTTCGCTGCAATATAAGGCGCAGTCGCGTGTGCTCAGGTGGATCGATAAAGGGCAGCCAGTGCTCCATGACCTTATGCATCACGATCATGGTTTCCTGAACGTCACCAGTCGCTTGATTCACGAAGGGTGACATCTTTTCTACTGAAGCATTGGGAGATAACAACAGAGCCTTGACGCAATCATAGCTCGATATCAGCCACGATTTGTGGCTCTCGCTCCAGAGCACCCCGCCGGCGTCTCGCAAAGCTTCGTAATGAGGGTAAACGTTCTGACTGAAGGAGGGTGTGTTCAGCCTGAGTTTTTTCAGTTGGGCGATTGTAAGATTCTTTGCACCAGACATCTCAGCCGCATACCTATAAGCGAATTTCCATTCATCATCCGATTGTCGGACAACGCCCGGGAGAAAGCTAGGATAAAGTTTTACGAGCGTCGACCGCGGGTTTTTACGGACGCACGTGTCCCGGTCCCCTGAACTTGTGTATCGGCGATGGCGACTGTCGAAGCCCACTGCTCCTCGATCAGTTTTTCGAATGGGCTGTATCCAATCAGCTCATAACCCCGCTGGAAGTCCGCCGTGTGCTTACGCATCCACTCCTCTGCGAGGAGATCGTCCCTGGCTTTCATTGCAGCGACAATATTTCGGTGGGCCGTCACGACCCGCTGATAAGTCTTTAGCCTTGGTAGGATCACTCTGGCCGAAGGCATCATCAGCATTGAGACAGGCTGGCGAGCGATCTGGAGTGGCTTGTTGTCCGCAGCAGCAGCGATCATGCTGTGAAATTCCAGATCGAGTTCCATGAAGCGGTCAAGATCATCAACATTCCTGGCCATTTCATCGATGTTATCGCTCATCTTTTCAAGGACTTGAGGGGTCGCCTTGAGTGCTGCCAGCCTCGTTGCGGCCGGCTCGAGGACCATGTAAGTCTCCCACAGTTCAAGGAAGGTGACGTCATGGAGCACCAGCGCCCTGCTAACCCGTGTTGCCAAATCGAGGATCTGGGGCACTGCGATCGTGAGCCGCTTAGCTGCGCCTCGCTCCACCAAGCCATTCTGCTCTAAGAGGCGGATTCCCTCCCGCAGAGTCGAACGGTTTATATTGAATTGTTCCGCCAATTCGGTCTCAGTTGGCAGAAGGTCTCCGGGCTTTAGTCGGCCCTCCATAATGAGGCGTTCGATGGTGTCGAACACCACCCGGTATGCCGGAAGCACGTCGAGCCTCTTGAACGGTCCAGCTTCCGATCTCGCTACCAATGCTCTCTGCCCCCTGATATCGCGCGCGGTCGACTTATCCGATCGCCGCTAAGACGATCGGACACCAGGGTCCACCTAATGTCCGATCGTCAAATTTACCAACTAGATTACTGTTTCACGAGCGAACACTTGCTTGCGGAGAGAGGCTGATAGGCTTGGTCAGCGGGAACCGTGGCCAAGATGTTGTAGTAGTCCCATGGAGCCTTCGACTCCTCAGGCTCTTTCGCCTGTGCGAGATACATGTCGTGGACGAAGCTGCCATCCTCACGCAGCCGGCCATTTTTGAAAATATCATTGACCGGAATCTCCCGCATTTTGGCCATAACTGCCGCTGGCTCGTCAGTACCTGCATCTTGAATAGCCTGGAGGTAGAGCTTAGTAGAGGAATAGACACCGGCTTGGGTCATAGTCGGCATCTTGTTCATCTTGGCAAAGTAGCGCTTAGCAAAGGCGCGTGTCTGATCGTCTTGATCCCAATAAAAGGCCGATGCGAAGAGCAGGCCCTGGGCGTTTTTCAGGCCCAATGCGTTGACATCGGTGATGAACACGGTCGTCCCGGCGATCTTCTGGCCAGCTTCAACGATTCCAAACTCAGCTGCGCCCTTCATTGAGTTGATGAACTCCGCACCGGAATTGGCTAGCACAACCACCTGTGCGCCGGAGGATTGCGCCTGGAGCAGGTAGGATGAGAAGTCATGGGTGTTCAACGGGTGCCGAACAGCGCCGACTTTCTCCCCGCCGTTCTTCAGCAGGAACTCGGTCATCACGTCCTCCAGCGCCTTTCCCCCCACGGTGTCCTGCACCAGGAAGAACCACTTTTTGCCGACATCCTTCACAATAGCGCCGGCTGCTGTGCTGGCGAGGGAGTAGACATTATACGCATAGTGGATCGTGTTTGAGTTACATTGCTCGTTCGTGATGCTCATCAAAGCTGCGCCGTTGACGATGGCAATTCGGTTCTTTGCCTTGGCAAGCTGAGAGATCGCCAAAGCAATCGGCGATCCGGTTAGGTCGTTAATCATGTCGACCTTCTCGACATCGAACCATTGGCGTGCAGTGGTCGAGGCCACATCAGGCTTAATTTCGCTGTTGGCGGAGATGACCTCTACGGGCTTGCCGAGTACTGTCTTGTTAAAATCTTCGACAGCCAGCTCAGCCGCGGCAACCGAGCCGGGGCCTCCGAAATCGGAAAAGGGACCTGACAGATCCGTCAGAATGCCAATTTTCACGACGTCGTCGCTGACACCCTGCGCTGCTGCGGCAAATGGGGCGAGGGCAAGACAGCCCAAGAGAAGCGTAGTCAAAACCTTTATACTCATTTGTATTCCTCCCAGATTGTCACAAGAATATCTTGTTATTTATCAACTCAATGATGAGGGGACGATTTACTTGGAATTTTTCCTAAGATCTGCTGATTTACAAGAAACAAGTTGACCGCCCTCTCCGTTCTACCACGCATCCAGATGCGCTGACGCTTGGCCGATTGACAATATGCCGATCCCGAGCAACAACATGAAGCGCTGTCCAACAATACGACATACGGATTTGATGGCAATGGCGGGTGAAATAATTCTTTCCGCACGGGGCCTGACGAAGGTGTTCGGGGGGCTGCACGCGGTTCGCGACGTCGATCTTGACGTGCGCAGAGGCTCCATCCACGCCCTGATCGGCCCGAACGGTGCTGGCAAGACCACATGCTTCAACCTGTTGACGAAGTTCCTGCCGCTGACGAGGGGTCAGATAAAGTTCAAAGGGTTGGACGTCACCTCTGTAGGGCCAGCCGACATTGCACGAATGGGGCTCGTTCGCTCATTCCAGCTTTCGTCCGTCTTTCCAAACTTGACGGTGGCAGAGAATGTGCGGGTGGCCTTGCAGCGGACGCGAGGGGAATCCTACGATTTCTGGCGTTCGGCCAAGGTTCTTCAGCGCTTTGACGCAAAGGTCCGGTCGTTGCTCGAGGTCGTTCGTCTGACGGAGTGGGCCGAGCGGCCGGTGGGCGAACTTTCCTATGGACGCAAGCGTGCCTTGGAGGTCGCCACTACCCTGGCGCTCGAACCCGAACTGCTATTGCTCGACGAACCCACGGCCGGCATGGGGGGAGAGGATATCGAACACATCACCCAATTGATCAAGAGCGTCTCGAAGGACCGAACAATTCTTATGGTGGAACATAATCTCGCGGTCGTGGCGTCGCTGTCAGACACGATCACGGTGCTGGCGCAGGGGCAGATCGTTGCGGAGGGTGATCACGCCACCATCTCCAAGGATCCTGTGGTCATCGAAGCCTATATGGGCAGTGGCCATGCATGAGCCCTTTTTCAGGCGAGCTATCCAAGGTCCGCCCCATCGAGCCTTGGGTCGTCACTTTAAGACAAAAAATAATTGACGTCGGCACGGCGAGGCTTCGCCCAGCTGACGCGAGGGAGGCTACACTGAATGATCGAAATCTTCGGCATGCCGATCCAGGCTTTTTTCGGACAGGTCATGCTTGGCCTGATCAACGGCGCTTTCTATGCCACACTAAGCCTTGGCCTGGCGATCATCTTCGGCCTGCTGAACGTGATCAATTTCGCCCATGGCGTCCAATACATGATGGGCGCTTTTGCGGCTTGGCTACTGCTGAACTGGCTGGGTATCGACTACTGGGGGGCCTTAATCCTGGCGCCCCTGATCGTCGGCGGCATCGGCATGGCGATCGAACGACTCTTCATTTCACGAACCTACAAACTAGACCATCTTTACGGTCTGCTACTGACCTATGGCATCGCACTCCTGATCGAGGGTGTGTTCCATATGACTTTCGGTACCTCGGGCGTGTCCTATGAAGTTCCGGAGCTGTTAACCGGCGGGCGAAACCTGGGATTTATGTTCCTCCCCAATTACCGTCTCTGGGTCATTCTGGTCTCGCTCGGAGTCTGTATCGCAACTTGGTTCATTATCGAGAGGACTGCGCTGGGTGTTAATTTGCGGGCGGCGTCGGAAAACTCCACCCTCACCGAAGCCTTCGGCATCAATGTTCCCAGACTGATTACCCTTACGTATGGGTTCGGCGTCGCGTTGGCCGCCTTCGCAGGGGTCCTTGCGACACCGATTTATTCCATCAATCCGAACATGGGCTCCGATCTCGTGATCATCGCCTTCGCGGTAGTGGTGATCGGCGGCATGGGCTCAATCCTGGGCGCCATTGTCGGGGGGTTCGGCTTGGGGCTGATTGAGGGCCTCACCAAGACCTTCTATCCGGAGGCCTCCGCTATGGTGGTCTTCGTCGCCATGGCCATCGTACTGCTCCTCAAGCCGGCTCGCTTCACAATTGCCACCGTGGCTGAGGGGATTCCCGGGGACAACCCGCGCATCGCTCAAAAAGTGCATCTTATAATGTTCGCCTTGACGGTGGCGATCTTGATCGTTGCACCGTTCCTCTTCTATCCGGTGCTGGTCATGAAGGCGCTCTGCTACGCGCTATTCGCAAGCGCTTTTGCCTTCCTGCTCGCCTATAGCGGGCTCCTGTCGTTCGGCCATGCCGCCTATTTCGGTATCGCCAGCTACATGACCGCCTACGGGGCCAAGCATCTCGGATTTTCGCCGGAGCTTGCGATCGTCGCCGGCGTCTTGGTGGCAATCGTTCTCGGTGCCGTTCTCGGTGCGATCGCCATTCGCCGACAGGGTATTTACTTCTCCATGATCACGCTTGCGCTCGCACAGATGGTTTATTTCATCTGTCTCCAGGCAGAGGGGATCACAGGCGGCGAGGACGGTATCCAGGCAGTGCCGCGCGGCACCCTATTCGGAATTTTCTCGCTCAATGACGACATGTCGCTCTATGTCGTCGTAGCCATCGTCTTCCTCGCGGCGATGCTATTCTTGTATCGGGTCATGAACTCGCCCTTCGGCCATGTCGCCCGTGCCATCCGGGGCAACGAGGCCCGGGCCATTTCTCTCGGCTATAAGGCAAACCGGCACAAGCTTCTCGTATTCATCATCTCGGCCGGTCTCGCGGGGCTGGCCGGCTCAATGAAGGCAATCGTCTTCCAGCTCGCATCCCTAAATGACGTACATTGGTCGATGTCAGGTGATGCTGTCCTGATGACGCTCGTAGGCGGCGTGGGCACATTGTCTGGGCCGGTGATCGGCGGCATCTTCGTAGTCTGGATGCAATACTTCCTCGCCGGAATCGGCTCCTGGCTGCTGATTGTCAAGGGCGCGATCTTCATCCTCTGCGTGTTGCTGTTCCGGAGTGGGCTCATTGGCACACTGGCGAAGCGGCTACGGCTGCCCCTTTAGGTGCGGTCACGCGGCTACCTTTGCATTTCAACACTAGGAAGCGCGAAATTGAAGAACACCATTCTAATCGTCGGAGCTTTGGGAACAGTCGGTCGCGCCGCGCTGGAATATTTTGAAACCTTGCCAGACTGGAACGTGGTCGGTGTCTCGCGCCGAAGCCCCGACTTCGCCACACAGGCGCGTTGGGTCTCGGCCGATCTTCGCGATGCAGATGATGTCAAAGCCAAATTAGGTTCCATGCGAGACATCACCCACATCGCCTACGCCGCGGTCTTCGAGAAAGCCGATGTGACTAAAGGGTGGGCGGAGGCTGATCACGCGGAAATAAATCTTGGCATGCTGCGCAATCTCGTAACAACCGTCGAGAAGGCTTCACCCAAGCTCCAACACATCAGTGTGTTGCAGGGAACTAAGGCCTACGGGGCCCATCTCGGACCATTCCGCATGCCCGCCCGCGAATCCGACCCACGCTATATGCCGCCGAATTTTTATTACGACCAGATGGATTGGCTTGCCGAATTCCAGACCGGCAAGGATTGGACCTGGACGATTTTTCGGCCTCAGATCGTCTGCGGCTTGGCACTGGGAAGCCCGCTCAACGTTGTCACCGCGATAGGCGTATTCGCCGCCATTTCTCGCGAGTTTGGAATGCCTCTGCGCTATCCCGGCGGACCGGAGAAAATCGGCGAAGCCACCGATGCGAGGCTTATCGCCAAGGCAATGGAATGGGCGGCCTCAAGCCCGTCGGCAGCGAATGAAGTGTTCAATGTCGCCAATGGCGACATCTATATCTGGCAGAATCTCTGGCCCGCCATTGCGCAATTGTTCCGTATGGAGCATGCACCGCCAAACCCGTTCTCGCTGGCCCGGATCATGCCGCAGAATGAGGCGATCTGGGACCGAATCGTAGAGCGGCACTCTCTCGCTCGTAACAGCTACAAATCCGTCGTCCCGTCCTGGCAATTCGCGGATTATCTTCTCGGTTACGGCCAACGGCCCAATCCGCATCATGTGAGCACAATCAAGATCCGCAAAGCGGGATTCCATGAGTGCGTCGATACCGAAGAGATGTTCCTCGGGCTGTTGGCGGAATTGCAACGCCGCCGTGTCTTGCCCGATTGACAGAGCGAGTCCTGCTCTGCAGACTCAGGTCCACATACTGTTCGACTTGCAGAGTGTTGTTCGTGGCAAAAATCGTCAGAAGTTCGTCGGGTGCAACTGAGACCGAGGGGGGGTCACAGAACCTATCCTCGGCGATGACAGTCTTGTCGACTCTTGACTACCTCGGAGGCGCCCGCAGCCGAAGGCTCCCTGAAATCATCACCTTCCTGGGCCGACCAAAATCAACGGTCCTCCGCCTTTTGGAAACCCTGGTCCGCAGCGGCTTTGCGAGACGAGTTGGACCGGGCGAATATTCAGTGACGGTGAAGTTGTGGCGACTAGGCTGTCAGGCGATCAACGAGACCGATCTCAAAGCTCTCATTTTGCCCGCGATCAGGAAGATGTCCATGGAGACGGAGGAATCCGGCCTCTATGCGGTCTATGAGGACGGGTATTCTGTCTTCGTTGAAAAAATCGACAGCCCGCAGCCCGTTGCAGCGAGTGTGACAATCGGAAGTCGCGCTCCAGCTTACGCGACCGCGACAGGCAAATCCATGCTTGCCTACCAATCGACCGAAGAGATCGAGCGAGTGCTGCGCGCGGCGCAGGTCTGTTCTCCGCGCACCGTCATCGATTACGCCAACCTGCAGATCCAACTCGCACTGGTTCGCGAGAGGCGGCTTGCTTTTTCGTCCGGCGAGTGGCGCGAGGATATCGCTGGAGCAGCAGCACCAGTCTTTAACCGCTTCGGCGACGTAATCGGCGCCATCGGCATTTCCTGCCCAAGAAGCCGTATGGATCAACGAATGGAGTCGCTTGGAAGGATCGTGCATACCACGGCGCAGGAACTGTCGGCGAGCCTTGGAGCCCCCGTCTCCAGTTGACGAGGAGTAAGGGTATGGGTCTCAGAACCTTGGTTACATTTCTGGAGATGACCCAGCCGCCTTCTTCCTATCGGAAGAAACCACCGCTTCCTAATCTCAAACTCGATTTCGGTTACCCGCTCTCGCCGGATGCCTATGTCCGTTTAGTCGATGGTGTCGGAAGGGCATTTCACTGGGTTGACACGTTGCGCCTGCCCCGGTCTGCACTTCATTCTCGGATTGATGATCCCGACAGAACGATGGGGATCGTGAAAATCGATTGTTATCCTGCTGGCTTGTTCGAGATCGCTCCTGTCGGAGCTGATGAGATCGAGATCGTCTATCTCGGTCTGATGCCGCATGCGACCGGCTCCGGATTGGGAAAATGGCTTCTGGACTCGGCGTTGCAAGCGGCTTGGACAAAACGGCCAAGGTCGGTTGTCGTCCGAACTTGTACACTTGACCATCCGGCGGCCCTACCCCTCTACCTCAAAGCTGGTTTCAGAGCGGTCGGGCAGCAGTGGGATACCGTGGAACCGCTCACCAGTGCCGAAATTCGCGCGTGTCCCTTCCCCTTAAACGATGAACAAAATCGTTGACTCTCACCGATGGCGCCCCCTACTCTCATTGAAAATGAGACCTTGGTCCATATAATGAGACCATTGCATAGGGAGTGTTACGAATGTCGGAGCGTGGTGACCGGAGCCGGTTTCAAATCGAAGAGAGAAATGTCTTCTGGCCGGTTCACAGGGAGCCAAAGTCCCCGCCACCAGAACCGCTAATGATAATGGTGGCGCCAACCGGGGGCTCAATCACGCGCCACCAAAATCCAAACCAGCCCTATCTGCCTGAGGAAATCCTCAAAGAGGTGAAAGCGTCCTACGATGCCGGCGCTCAGATCCATCATTTTCATGTTCGCGATGCCCAGGGCTTTGGCAGCGAGCGCATGGAGGACTATCAAAAACTCCATGACCTCGTGACGGCTGCGTGCCCTGGCATGAGTACGTCGTTAAACCTCACGCGTCCGCTGGACAACGACAGTGTCGAGGAGCGGTTCACATTAGAGAAGTTGCCATTCGGTACGACGGTCGTTGTGAATGTGGGCTCGATGAATGTCGGGCCGAAAGTCTTCGTGAACTCGGAGCAGTTCATCATTGATGCCTGCCTGTTTTTAGAAGAACGCGGACTTAAACCGGAACTCGCTTGCTACAATCAGCGCATGCTGATCGATGTCAGTGAAATCCTGATCGCGAAGGGGGCGATCAAACCGCCCTATTTCATCAATCTTTGCCTCGGCATCCACAGTGCCACACCGGCAACCATCGAGAACCTGCTGTCGATGGTGAATCTGATGCCCGAGGGCGCGCGTTGGGTGATCAGCCCAGGCGGCCGCAACTGGCTGACCGTCAATGCCATGGCGATCGCTCTCGGTGGTCATGTCCGGGTCGGGATGGAGGACATGGTTCACTACTACAAACATTCCGACGAGATCATCGATAGCTGCGCTACCTGCGTGCATAAGATGGTTCAGATCGCCGAGGCCTTCGGCCGGCCGCTGGCAACGTTGGAAGAAACACGCGAGATGCTGAGCGTTCCGGGCTTCGTGCGCAACCAGTAGGAGCAGGTGTATGGGCCTGATACACGAGCCGGGCCGCATCGGATCGTTGACCGTTCCCCGACGCTCGGTCTTCCCTGCGATGCTGATGAACTACTGCAGCGATCGGGGCGAGGTGACCGAGCGCCTTATCGGCTTTTATCGCCGGCTTGCCCGCGGAGGCTTCGGCCTCATTGTCACGGAGTGCATCTTCCCACAATTCAAAGGCGGCATCGCCACGCGTGGCCTCGCGCTCTATGACGACCGCTTCATTCCAGGCTTCCGACGGCTCGCGGCCGCTGTCCATGAAGAAGGTGCTTTGCTCGGGGCCCAAATCTTCTTCGACGGCGCAGGACGAACCTTTGCGTCCGAGGAGACAGTATCGATTGGACCCAGCGACCTCACGCCATGGAACGGCCCTTTCATGCGGCCCATGAGACATGACGATCTCGAAATCATGACTGCAGACTTCGCCGCAGCCTCCCGCCGCGCCATCGCTTGTGGTGCCGATCTTATCGAATTGCATATGGGCCATGGACATCTGCTCGGCCGCTTCGCCTCTCCCTATTGGAACCGTCGGGAGGATGAGTTCGGCGGCTTGACAGATGCTCGCATGCGTTTTCCTCTGATGGTGCTGGCCGCTGTTCGCGACGCGGTCGGAGACCAAGTGCCCATCACCGCACGTTTCTGCCTTAGTGAGCAGATCGAAGGCGGCATTGAACTGCCGGAAGCAATTGCTATCGGCAAAATCCTCAAGCGGGCCGGACTGGACGCCATCCACACCAGTGTCGGGACCGGAACCAGCCCAAAGGGGCTAGCCAGCATCTTCCCCACGAGCTTCGCGGCGGAAGCGCCCTTCGCGCGGTGGGCAGCGGAGTTCAAGCGCGACGTCGGAATCACAACAATCTTTGCCGGCAAGGTAACGTCGCATGGCACTGCAGAGAGGCTTCTGGCCGAGGGTGCGGCCGATTTTATCAGCGTCGGCCGTGCCGCCTTGGCTGATCCGGATTGGCCCAGCCGCACCCCTGATCAGACGGTCCCTTGTATCGGCTGCAATCAAGGCTGCACCGATAGTCTGATCTCAAGAAAAGAAATCGTTTGTACAGTGAACCCTAGCCTCGGCTTCGAGGCAGAATTCGCGAGCGTGGTGGCCGCGAAGGGTCAACCCCGCTACGGCGTTATCGGAGCGGGTCCCGCCGGCATCACGTGCGCTCTTGCGCTCTCCGACCGCGGCGCATCCGTAACGCTCTATGACACGGCAGAAGAGATTGGTGGCCTGTATCGCTACTGCGAGAAAATTCCCGGAAAGGAGCAATACGGTCGCTACATGACGTGGCTTCAAGAGCGAGTGCAATCGTCGAGTATCGTTCTCAAACTTGGACCAGATGCTATCTCAGCAGAGGAGGATGCAGCCGGTTTCGACCAACTTTTCTGGGCTGGAGGTTCTGTTCCTAAGCAATGGCCGTCCGAGGACCTTTCAATCCCGGTAATCGATGGGTGGGAGTTTTTAGATGCTCCCGAACTGTTACAGGGACCGCGCCACGTAGTCGTGGTCGGAGCAGGACAGATCGGCTGCGATGCAGCGATCTGGTTGGCGAATATTGGCCACTCGGTCATCCTCTGTGATCGGGATGATGATCCGCTCGGAGCTTTTAGGGCCCGTCGCTTCGATTATGAACGTGCGTTACTGGGCAGGATGGTAACTCTTCACCCATCGACCGAGGTTGTGGCAAAGGGCGGAGACACGATCCTTCTGAAAGATTGCCACGAGGTGTCGGAGCAGTCCACCGACATCATCATAACCGCAGTCGGACGGCTCAGCCGAACACGGCCCGTCTTCGCAACCCAGGCTATCGCCATTGGAGATGCAGCCCGCGTCGGCACAGCACTTGAGGCGATCCGGCAAGGGACTTTTCACGGAGCATTCACAGTCTGAAGCAGCTCCATCCCCCTCGCGTATGTCGCTCCAATCGAGAACTTCCATCGTCGGGCGCCAAAAAGATTAAGAAGCCTTTTCCGAATGAACCCGGGCTTGTCCAACGGCCTCAATATTGCGCGGGGAGAAAAATGGCGTCGTCAGCAGGGCTAATGAAACTCTGCAGTCAGAAGCGGCTGGTGTGAGTAGCCGCCTACGGACTAAGCTGGCGGGCCATCCTATGACCGCATCCAGCACCCGAAAGCCTATGGATCGAATTTTGTCGACAATCTCCATATGAAGAGACTTCCAAGGGCTGGTTTGGGTATTATTTATTGACGAAAAATGTGTCAGCGCACCGAACATGCGCGGTTGACACGTATAATTGTCGACATTAGCTTGAACATTATCCATAAGGGATTACGATTTGATATCTGCCAGTATCACCCTGTCGCCCACGATGGTCTCTGTGACGGCGCAGCAGATAC
This sequence comes from Rhodoligotrophos appendicifer, assembly GCF_007474605.1. Classification (NCBI taxonomy): domain Bacteria; kingdom Pseudomonadati; phylum Pseudomonadota; class Alphaproteobacteria; order Hyphomicrobiales; family Rhodoligotrophaceae; genus Rhodoligotrophos; species Rhodoligotrophos appendicifer. The sequence goes on from NZ_VHKL01000021.1 coordinate 15,939, forward strand.
AGGAGGCGATCTTTCGTGGTGAGTTTCCGCCGGGTTCGCCGCTTCCGGAAATCCCGCTGTCCCGACGATTGGAAGTGTCGCGCGGAGTAATCCGCGAAGCCCTGCGAGGGTTGGCTGACGGTGGCCTTGTCGTGATTAGCCCCCGCCACGGCGCCCAAGTCTCTCCGGTGTCTCCGAAACTCGTACACGAGGTTTACTCACTTCGGGCGGTGCTCGAAACATTCGCCGTCAAACTCGCCATAACATCTGGGCGTGTTCATGGGGAGGCAGCTTCGACTGTGGAGAATGCATATCAATCGCTCGCGGCCGCAGCCGAGCAGAATGATAAGCTTGCGCTAGTCGAAGCAGATATGGCCTTTCATTGGGCGGTCTGCAGCCCTTGTGGCCACGAGTTGCTGCTCGAACACCTGAAGCAACTTCAGGTTCGAACTCGGCTCTGCATTCTCTTTACCAAAGTCTACAGCACCGACGCAGAGAGCGAAGCCCTTTCGCATCGACCGATCCTGAATGCAATTCTAGCCAGCGATTTAGATCGTGCAGAAACCGCACTGAGGGACCACCTCTTAATGGCTGGGCAGCGGCTTCTGGTGCGCCTGCTGGAAAGTGAGCCGCACAAAACTAAACGTAGCCTCAGAAGCAAGCTAAATGTCGGCAACTGACACTGTTCTGGCCGTTCGCCAGCTGCGAAAAACTTTCGATGGCGTACCCGCTGTAGACGATGTTTCGTTCGATCTCATGCAGGGTGAAACGGCAGCTTTGCTGGGACCGAGCGGTTGCGGCAAGACATCAACCCTTCGGATCATCGCAGGCTTCACATCTCCGGATCAAGGCAGTGTCGCCATGCTGGGGCGCGATGTTACCAGGAAACGGCCCTATGAACGCAACATTGGCATCCTCTTTCAGGATTACGCACTGTTCCCACACATGACGGTGGCCGAGAACATCGCATTTGGTCCGCAACATCGCGGCCTGTCGAAGAGCGACATCAAGGAACGGGTGGAGCGTTACCTTGACCTAGTGCACATGGGCAATTATCGCGACCGTCATCCGACGAACTTGTCCGGAGGACAGCAGCAGCGGGTCGCTCTCGCGCGTGCCCTGGCTACAGAGCCGGAAATTTTGTTGCTCGATGAACCATTATCGGCTCTCGACGCTAAAATGCGCGAAAGTCTGCGAACCGAACTCAAGCAGATACTTGCACAAACCGGCGTGACAACGATCATTGTTACACACGATCAGGAGGAGGCCCTTAGCCTTGCTGACCGAGTGATGGTCATGCATCGGGGCCGGATCCTACAGGATGCTGCCCCTCGGGATATATACGAGAAGCCGGCCAGTCGGTTCGTTGCCGAGTTCGTCGGGCGGTCCAATTGGCTGCCGGGAAAGATCTACGGAAAAGGTAACTCGGCCGTCTTTCATGGCCCGGGTGATATTCGCCTGCCGGCACCAGGTCATCTGTCCGTAGATCAGGAGATACTGTGCTTTGTACGGCCAGAGAAAATCAGCCTAGCAGAGCGAGGTGCACCGTTGCCGAGCGGCCTTATTTCTCTTGATGGGACGGTTCGAGACGTCATCTTTCTTGGACAGGATACCGAGGTCACTGCTGATGTCAGCGGCAATCTCATAACAGCGCTGATCCGGGACAGTAAGGTCGACTTCCTAAGGTTGGGCACGCCAGTTCACCTGAGATTTGCCGCTGGCGATCTCGGCTACGTCAAAGACTAACATAATTTTTGCAGGGTGTGAGGAGTAGTCAATGTCCTATTCAAGACGTATTTTCCTGAACTTGGTCCTGATCTCATCTATCACTCTCGGACTGGGCAAGCTGAGCGTGGCTACCGCGGAAGACAAATCCATCGTCGCCGTGGAGTGGGGTGGCGGCTATAAAAAGGCCATGGACGAGATTAACGAAACTCAGGACGATGTGAACGTAACGTTCGAGTTGCATGCCGGCGGCGCTGCAGCAATTCTGGCCAAGATCAAAGCTGCTTGGCCTGAGACAAATTACGATGTCGTGGCCGCCTGGAACCCAGTATTCGGCTCCATGATTTCAGAGGAGTGGATCGAAACTGTAAATGCCGAGGAGATGTCCAATTTGCGCGATATCCCAAAGGCGCTCTTCATGACAGACGCAGACGGCAATCTGAAGGCCATTCCGCGCAGTATCACCGGCCAGCATTGGGGATATCGATCTGATCTCTGCCCCTTTGAAATAACCAACATCCAGGACTTACTCGATGATCGTCTCAAGGGAATGGTGCTTTTTCCGGCACCAATGCTGAACAACAACATGCAGATGGTCTCCATCGCCAGGGCTCTTGGCGGTGACGAAAAGAATATGGAGCCCGCATGGGACTTCGTGAAGGAACTCGCAAAGAAGGGTAATATTGGCCGCGTCTCCACGTCCGACAGTGAGACATTCAACTCCTTGTCCAGTGGTGAGACCTGTGTAGGTTTCAGTGCAACCACCAGCTTCGGCAGGGTCGCCGAAGTTGCACCTGTCGTTTACTTAACCAAGATGCCAGAGAACAGCGGGTTTCGCACGGCGATCGTCATGGAAGGCTGGGCGATCTTAAAAGGCGGCAAAACTGCCGAGGCTAAGGAATGGGTCAACCTTATGCTTAGCCCAGAAAACAACGAGGCGTTCAATGCGTCTATTGGTACGGTGCCGGTCAACAGCAAATCCAAAGCTAGCGAAAAGCTCGGCCATATTACCTTCACCGAGGAGGAACTGGCTAAGTATACCTTCATTCCCGACTGGTCCTATCTCTCGTCGAATGTGAACGGATGGGTGCAGCGTTGGGAAAAGGAAGTGGCACCGCTTCTCTAAAGCCGGCGAACGAACGGGAGCGCAGGACATGTTCAGCCTTAGGTGGCGAGTTGGCGCGGTGATCCTGCCCTTTGTATTCTATGTCGTGTTCTTTCTTGCGCCGCTGTCGCTCTCATTCTTCGAGAGCCTGCGGACCTATGTGGCCGGCGCCATCGGCTCCTCGGCTAATGCGCCGTTCACACTAGAAAATTACATTGCCCTTCTCTCGCCAGCCTATCTCGGCTTCCTAGGCCATACCTTCAGGTTGTCGCTCATTGCGACGGTTCTGGTGCTGCTTGCTTCATATCCTTTCGCCCATCATTTGGCGCGGCGTCCGTCGGGGACAACGCGTAAACTTATGGTGTCGGGTCTGGTGCTGCTGCTTTTCATGAGCACGCTGGTCAAGGTCTATTCGTTGTCGATCTCCCTGGGGCCCACTGGCTTTGGTCGCCCGCTCGCCGCACTGCTGGGCACGCATCCGAATAGCCGCATGATGAGCGAGATCTTTGTTGTCCTCGGCCTGTTTGGTTTTCTCTATCCAATCGCCACACTGATGCAGATTGGGACGATACAGAACATCAATCCCCGTTACTTGGAGGCAGCCCTCGCTCTAGGCGCCAACAGGCTGACTAGCCACTTTAAGGTTGTTCTCCCACTGTGCATCGACGGCCTGATTGCTACATTCCTCGTGATTTTTACGCTGGCCATCAGCGCTTTCGTGATTCCGATGATCCTTGGCCGCGGGCACATCACGTTCATCACTAATTTGATCTACACCCGATTCAGCGAGCTAGCGAATTATCCTAGCGGCGCAGCACTCTCGATGCTTATGCTGGTGATTTCCCTCACTATGGTGTTCGTTTTCAGCGGTCTATTGAGCCGCTTCGTTGCACGTCGCCTCAAGACGGTGCCAGAAACATGAAACGCGTTTGGGACGATATCGGCTTTGCAATCTTGATATTAGCACTGGCAGTAACTGCGACGATCCTGATCGTTCCGTTGATTTATGCCATTGCGATGTCGTTCGAGCCACGCGGCTTCATGGGACCTTTCCCGCCTCCCGGGATATCGTTGCAATGGTACGAGCGTTTCTTTGAAAGCCCTTATTACATGCGCGCGCTCGGCATCAGCCTACTGGTGGCGACGGTCTCGGCTTCGATTTCGGCCCTGTTTGGGGCTCTGGCGGCAGTTGGCATTTCCCGTGGCGGTTTTCCCGGTGCGCAGTTCCTCAGCGTGCTGTTCTTGTCACCCCTCGTGGTGCCCGGGGTGGTGATCGGCTTTTCGCTGTTGCTGTTCTTCTCGCGCACCGCAGTTGCCGGCGACCTGGTCAAGATCCTAATCGCGCATGTGCTGCTCACGTTGCCCTATACAATCCGGGCGAGTTTGGCGGCAATGGCCGGCATCAATGCCAACATCATCGATGCGGCCCTTAGCCTCGGCGCCACCGAGGGCCAGGCGCTGCGCAAAGTCATCTTGCCGCTTGCGCGTACCGGTATCGTGACTGGTTTTATCTTTGCCTTCTGCTTCTCTCTGGATGATGTCGCCGTCACCATTTTCCTGACCAGCCCGACCGTTTATACGCTGCCTGTCGCACTTGTAAGCAACATGAAGTCGAATTTTGACCTGACCATCGCTGCGGCCTCAATCATGTTGATGCTGTTCGCTTTGGTTGTGATCCTCGTCCTCGACCGAGTGGTCGGCATAGAAGCCGTCATGGGTAAGGGCATGTACAGAGATTGACCATTTCAAAAGCATCGGAACTATGACCTTGCCGCACACTATTCCTTCCAATGTCGAAGCAAGTTTCATCGAGACATTGTTGCAACCACTTATCCGTCTAAATACCGAGAACCCGCCCGGCAATGAACAGCCGGCGGCCGCTCTCGTCACGGCCTATCTCGATCGGGCAGGTTTTAACGTCGAGGAGATCGTAGCCGCCCCGGGGCGCAGCAATGTCATCGGCGTTGCACAGGGGAGTCGAGCGGGGAAGACCATCGTCCTCAATGGACATTTGGACACCCAGCCGCTGGGGCGTGACACCGGTTGGACCCGCGATCCCTGCAGTGGGGATATCTCCGGTGGCCGCATCCATGGCCGTGGTACCGGAGATATGAAATCAGGCGTAGCGGCCATGATTGCCGGCGCGGAAGCCTTCCTGAAGGGGGGCGACGACTTCGCCGGTCGGGTTGTCCTACTTGCTTCGGCCGATGAAACATCGGGAGGTTATCTCGGCGTAGGTGCAGTGCTCGACAAGCTTGCCGCATTGAAACCGGACATGGCGGTGATCTGCGAACCGACGCTCGGCGATGTAGGGATCGGTCACCGCGGCGCAGGCTGGATAGAGATCACAGTGACAGGGAAGGCCGGGCAGGCCGGTAAGGTACATACCGGCATTAACGCGATTTTGGTCGCCGCCGACATGATCGCCATTTTAGAGCGCGATCTGCCCGCCACTTTCCCGGTCGGGCGCTCGCGCTGGTTGCCGGAACCATCGCTGAATATCGGCTCGATCAATGGCGGAATAAAACCCAATATAATTCCGCAGGTCTGTCGTTTCGTTCTTGATCGACGCGTCACATTGGGTGAGACCGTGGAAGATATCGTCGCGCCGGTGCACCAGATCGCATCGGCAGTTGCCGAGCGATGGGCCGCGCAGGTGACTGCAGAGGTCATAATGTTCGTGCCGGCAAGCGAAGTGTCGGAGGACGAACCGATCATCGCGGCTTGTGCTCGTGCTTTTGCCGAAGTGACCGGGAAAAGCGGCAAGTTGCGTGGCATAGGCGGCTTCACGGACGCGCATTTTTTTATAGACAAGTTGCACGTCCCAGCAATCAATTTTGGCCCCTGGTACATCACCCCGAATCCTCGGGGCAGCTATTCTGACATTCCCGACGAATATGGTCTGATCGACGAGATCGTGACCGGCGCGAGAGTTTATGAACACCTACTCAATCTTATTTTGCGCGGAGATTGACCATGACGGCTCCGCTGATCGGTATTGTTTCCAATTTTCGCAGAGCAGATAACGAGTATTATCTGCCCAGTGCATATATTGATGCAGTGCTTGCCGCCGGCGGACGCCCGATCATTCTGCCTTATGGTACAGAAGCAGACGCTGCGCACCACGTTGGCTTGCTCGACGGCCTACTACTCACTGGCGGCACCGACTTCTCCCCGGAGCTTTATGGTGGCCGTCATCATCCCGCGATGTCCGATATTCTGTCTAATCGCGATGACTTCGAGATCTGCCTGACACACATAGCTCTGGCAAGCAGCAAGCCAATTCTTGCAATCTGCCGGGGGATGCAATTGGTCAATGTCCTGCGCGGTGGTACGATCTTCGACCATACGTTAGACCAACGAGAGTGTCCGACTGACGACCACCGCACTGGCGCGGCTATCGGCGAGCTTGTCCACGACGTTGAGATCATCGACGGGTCGCGCCTTCATGCGATCTGCCGCACCACGCGCCTACCAGTTAACTCCATGCATCATCAGGCCATAGACAGGCTGGGTGATAGTCTTGTCATTTCCGCACTAGCGCCCGACGGTGTGATCGAGGCCTTGGAGGATCCACGTCATCCATTCCTATTGGCGATCCAGTGGCATCCAGAACAGAGGCAGAAGGACGAGCCAAACAAGAGGATTATTGAAGCGTTCATCACAGCCTGCACTCAGGACACCCTCTCGGAACGCAATAGAGGAGCTAACTTGTAAACAAGACAACTTGGGAAGCATACCCTCACCGCTCCGTAGGCTATCGTCGTCGCCGATGATCCTGACCTCGCCTTCGGCGTGTCGCGTGTCGCGACAATGGCTCACGAGTCGCATCGAGAGATTTAAAGCAGCCTTTTGCATAAGGACTTTGCACCTGCGAAGCTCATCCGATGGTACTTGACAGTTATCGGCCTCGACTCAACCTATCCCCTCAGTTCCCGCTGGGTGCCAGGTGTGTCCTCTTTCAAATTACCGCTTTGGAGCGAGATTGCCGCTGGTCAAACCGCGATTGGAGACTAGCGCATCGTCGACCCTAAATTTTGTCGCGGCTCGTTTCGTAGCCGTACTACAAAGATTTGGCCATACGCGGCTTCAGAAGCTACAGCGAGCGGATTATTCAATCACCTTCGGCTACCGCCGAGGGCCTTGGTTACGCTCGCGGCGCAGCGAATAAGCAGTTCTGCTATTCGCGACTCGGTACTCTGGTCAAAACGGCTCTCTGGAATGGTCAGGCAGATGTCACCGACAACTTCACCGTGGCTGCCAAAGACGGGAGCGGCAATACCCACGGCGTCTGGCGTCCGTTGACCATGCGTGATTGCGTAGCCACGCTCCCTTATCCGATGAATTTCGGCCTCGAGCCGAAATCTTTCAGTAATTGATTTGGATGTCGCAGGGGCAAGACGAGTTCGGTCGATAATAGAGCTTATTTCAGCGTCGCTCAAAAACGCCATGATCGCCAACCCCGTCGCGCCGACGTAGACGGGGATCCATTTGTTCAGGTCGATCGAGTAGCGCAATGGATGGGACGACTCAACCATTGCGGCAAAGATCATTTCTTGACGCATGCTGTCATAAAGACCGAGGAGTGACGTCTCATTGCAGGCATCCGTCAGCTGGCGCATATGGCTCAGCGCGATCTGGCGGACCGGGGTTTGTGCAATTGCGAGATAAGCCAGGCGGAGAAACTCGAGGCTCAACGAATAGCGGCCCGTCTGAGGCTCGTGCTTGAGTAGGTCGGCCTTCACCAGCTCCGAAAGCAAACGATGTGCGGTACTGGGAGAGACACCCAAACCGGTCGCCATCTCACGCACTCCGACATCCCGGGAATTTTCCTGAACGATCCAAGTCAGAGCTCGTAACGTCTTGAGGACAGGGTTTCGATTGCTAGTCTTCACTTGGCTTTGCCTGGAATCCGGTCTGTGATCACGGCACCCTCGTAACGCTTGCCAGCCAAACATCAATAGAGCTTAAGGCTCACTTCTAGCTGACATCAGCATCGGCCGTTCAAGCTACCTCGTCGTGCAGCTTTCCAAGCGCGCGGAGAATTTTCTCCGGCGTAATGGGAAGATCGCGAATACGTACGCCGATTGCATCTTCGACCGCGTTGGCCACCGCCGCGGCGATGCCAGTTGTCGGCCCTTCGCCAATGCCCTTCGCACCATAGGGGCCCTCAGGGTGGGGTATCTCGATGAGGATAGATTTTATCGGAGGCAGATCGGCGCTGGCGGCCATGGGATAATCCTCAAGCGAGGCATTGAGCACAGCGCCGTCCTCGCCAAGAATTAGCTCCTCCATCAAGGCGGCGCTGCATCCAATTGCAACTCCGCCTTCGACCTGACCCTCGCAGGCTGCAGGATTCAGTGTCCGGCCGGTATCGTGGGCCGACACGATGCTGTGTAGCGTGACCTTCCCCGTGTCTGTATCGACGGACAATTCCACCCCCTGGCTGCTGTACAGCCAGAAGCCAGTGATCTTCCTCCCTTGCCCAGTCTCCAGATCAAATGGTGTCGTCCCCTCGGGCACGAAGGAACCGCGGCCGACAATGGGACCATACGGGCTGCCGGGGCGGACTCCGGCAATCTCCTTAAAAGTGCAGAAGCGATTCGAGGCACCGCGGACGGAGACCACGCTGTCGCGCACCTCCAGTTCCTCCATGGGAACCTCGAGAAGCTCGGCCGCCTTCATTAGGATTTGATTTCGGGTGTCCGTCCCTGCCCGGACAATGGCGTTGCCCATATTGAATGTGGATCGGCTGGATGAGGTCGACCGATCAGGCGGTGTCACCGCCGTATCGCTTGCGATGAGATGCATGTCTTCATAACGAGCCCCTACGGCTTCGGCCGCGAGTTGGCTCATGACTGTCTTGGCGCCCTGCCCCATGTCTGTCGTGGCGCACATCACGTTCAGAGTGCCATCGTCATTCATTTGGATGAAGGAGCTGGAGCCAGATGGCGCTACGCTGGACTTGGCCGTGGTGACAATTGCTCTGCCACGCCCGGATTTTTTTGGCTTATCCCAGCCCATACCCGCGGCGCAGGCCTCCAAAGTCGGTTTTAGACCGATGGCTTTCAATCGCTCGCCGGTTGCAGTCTCGTCGCCCTCCTCGATCAAGTTGCGACGGCGGATGTCCAATGGATCGATGCCAAGACCGCGAGCAATCTCATCCATATGAGACTCGTAGGCAAACGACATCTCCATAATTCCATAGGAACGGAAGGCGCTAGTCACCACCTTGTTTGTGTAGACGCAGTAGCCGTCAATCTTCTGGTTGGGAATTCGATATGGCCCGGTGACGGAATAACTTCCGTTGCGGCATAGAAGAGGTCCCACGTCCGCATAGGCGCCAGTGTCCCACACAACCTCCGCCTCGCGGGCGACCATCGTGCCGTCTCGTTTGACGCCAGTGCGCATCTTCACAGCCACAGCACCCCGCACACCAGCCGCTGTGAAGACCTCCTCGCGAGTGAGCACAAGCTTAACTGGCCGCCCATCCGTCTTCATAGCCAGCGCAACCACTGGCGGTTCCGCTTTCAAACCATGTTTGGCTCCGAAGCCGCCGCCAAGGTATGGCGCAATTACGCGAACGCGGTGGACTGGCCAACCTAAGGCAATCGCGAGATCATCCGCGGCAAACCAGGGGGACTGCTGGCTCGACCACAGAGTGAGCTGACCAGAACGCTCCAATTGCGCTATGGCGGCATGGGGCTCCAGTGCGCCATGATTGAAAGCTTGGCTCTTGTAGGTGCCTTCAAAGATCTCGTCTGCGTCCTGGAATCCGGCCTCCACATCACCCTTGCGCAACTTGAAATGGCTCAGGATATTGGAGTTTGGCACCGACGTGAACAATTTGGAATCGCGCCAATAACTTTCGAACTCTGGATGGATCAGCGGGGCTCCGGGTGCTCTGGCGACTTCGGGATCGAGTATGAAAGGCAGCGGCTCATAGTCGACGCTCACGAGGCTGGCCGCCTCGCGCGCGATGTCCTCGTCCTCGGCTGCGATGGCGACAACCGGCTCGCCCACATAGCGTACCCGATCAATGGCCAAGAAGGGTTGGTCTCGGAGCGGCAGGTTGTAGCGGAAGGGAACGTCGCTCCCGCGCACAATGGCACGGACGCCCTTGACCCGTTCCGCTCGGCTCGTGTCGATGCTGCGGATCTTGCCGTGAGCGATAGGAGACCGGACTATCTGAGCAATGAGCATCCGGGGGAACCCGATATCCGCCGCGAAAACGGCTCGGCCCATCACCTTTTCAAGAGCATCGGCCTGCAGGACTCGATGCCCAACGACTGACATACGGTCACTCACGAGACCAACTCCTTCGCTCGACTTGACGGTCCCTGATTGGCTTTTTGAGCGAAATCAGCGATGGCTCGGACGATCCTGATATAGCCGGTGCAACGACACATATTTCCGCCGATGGCGGCCCGGATCTCATCCTCAGTGGGACTGGGCGTGTGCTTCACAAGAGCAACACCACTGAGCAGCATTCCAGGCGTGCAGAAACCGCATTGAATAGCGTGGTGGTCAATGAAAGCCTGCTGCAACGGATGTAGCTTTCCATCGGACGTGCTGAGGCTTTCCGCGGTGCAAATCTTATGACCCACAGCATCGGCGGCCAATGTGATGCAGGCTAGCGTAGGGATGTCATCAATCAGGACCGTGCAGGCGCCGCAACTGGCTGTCTCGCAGCCTTCCTTGACGCTCATGCGACCGCAGCCGTCTCGGATAACATCCACGAGGAGCTGGTGTGGCCGGACATTCACCTCGAACACCTCACCGTCCACGTCCAGCTCGATCATTTGCTTAGGTGATCGCGTCATACTTCACTCCCACGCCGTGCGGCGGCTAGCTTTGACAAGGCCCTTTTGAACAGCACGCCGAGGACATGACGGCGGTAGGCGGCCGTCGCGCGGAAATCACTGATCGGTTGAGCCCAGCTGGCCAGTAGCAGGACTGCCGACTCAACATCGGCTCCGACGGCTTCCATACCGCTGCTGCAGGCGAGGAACTCTTCAACAGGCGCACAACGAACAGGCATGGACCCGCCCCCAACTGCAGCCAGCCGAATATCACTCCAACTTGCTCCATCGAAAATGGCTCCGATCGCCACTGCCACGAGGGGCAAGTCGAACGCCTCACGGAAGGCAAAGCGTTCATAGGCAACACAGAAATTGACCACAGGTGTAGGCAGCTTGAGGGCGGTAATAATCTCTCCAGGCTGCAGCGCCGTGTTTCCGCGTGATCGTGCGTACTCGCTCACGGACAGCTGCCGCGAGCCGGCGGGTCCACGCAGCTCCAGACTCGCGTTATACACTTGTAGCAGGGGTACAAGGTCGCTTACCGACCAGCCTTGCGCGACATTGCCCACGACAGTTGCGGAGGAACGGATGGCAGGTGACGCAATCTCGCCCATGACTCGAGCGAGAACAGGCCAGCTGCGAGCAAAGTCCGGCGATGCGGCAAGCTCTGCCAGGGTCACCGCAGCACCAATGAGGGCACCCTCCGGGCTGAAGACCAATTCCCTCACGCCCGGCAGGTCATTCAACCCGACTATGAGATGAGTATCGAGCTTTCCTCGCCGGTATCGGGTCAAGATATCGCAGCCGCCCATCTTCGCGACAGCACCCGGCTGCGCTAACAGGGCCATCGCATCGCTCCAGTCGGTAGGGCGTCGGTAGTCGAAGGGTTGTGTTCCAGTGTCAGACATGACGCTCACCGTTTAGTCAAAGTGGATGCCACCATTCACCTCGACGACCTCGCCGGTTACGAAGTTCGCCGCATCACTACCCAGAAAGATCGCGACACGGGCGACCTCCTCGGGCTGGGCAAGTCGACCCAAGGGCGTCCGGTCTGCAATCTTGGCTATGAAGTCCGCGCTCCAGCCCTGGGACATACCGGTCATTGTGAGCCCTGGGCAAACAGCATTCACAGTAATCTTGGACGGGCCAAGATAGAGGGCGAGCGTGTGGGTCAGCGCAATGACACCCCCCTTGGACGCAGCATAGGCAGGACCGCTGACGAGGGAGCCCATTCGGGCGGAATCGGATGCCGTGAGGACGATACGGCCTCCCCCCTGCTCCCGCATATGCGGGATTGCGGCTTGAACAACAAGATAGGTGCCGCGGAGATTGACGCTCATCACCGTGTCCCAGATCTCCGGAGTGAGTTCATCAATGTTGTGGCTGTCCAGCATCGCGGCGAAATGCAGAAGAGTATGAATGCGGCCAAATTTCTCCCGCGCAGCTGCCATGGCGGCTAAGACATCATCCTGGTTCGCGATGTCCGCATAAACAGGAAATGCGGAAGCGCCACTTTTGCTGCCGATGGCGGTGAGCCCATCCTTGTCCCTATCGCATGCAGCGACGTTCGCCCCAGCTGACAATAATATTTCCATCGCGGAGGCACCTATGCCGCTCGCGGCACCCGTAATGAAGAACGTTTTCCCTTCAAGCCCGAGGTTCATGCCTTCTCCATTTCCCCAGCGCGATCCAATGCTGGTGACGATGACGTAAGTTGGTGCGAAGTATTCGGTTGTTCACTTTTTTGCGCCCTATTCACCCTGAAAAGCTTAGAGATCTTCAAGCGCGCTAGTCCGCCGGGGGCTGCGACCAGAAACAGTACAATTGCAAGACCGAAAACCACCTGGTTCAATTGGGGGGCATTCAAGCCGAGAACGTGGACGTCATCGCCCAATATCTCGCGCAGTATTGGCGGCAGGCAAGTAATGAACAGAGCACCAATAACAGCACCCCGAACAAGACCAAGACCGCCAATAATGATCATGGCCACGAACATCACCGAGAGGTTCAAATCCCACGTTTCTGGCAAGGCAAAACCAAATTGGGTGCCATAAAGGGCTCCCGCGATGCCTGCCATGAAGTCGGCAGCAACAAAGGAAGCAATTTTATAGTAAGTTATGTTAATACCATTCATTGCCGCAGCGGTTTCGTTGTCCCGAATCGCTTGCAATGCGCGACCAGTTTTTGAGTGTTTCAGTCGTAGAACGGAGAGGCCGGATAAAGTCGCCAGGGCTACCGCCAGATAGTAGAGCTTGAGAGAACGACCGATGACTAGGTCACCAATGGCCGAGTCCCCTTCGAACGAGAAGTTTCCGAAGGCAGGTGCCGACAAGGCCACCCCCATTGCGCCCCCGGTAAGCCAGTCCCAGTGAATGAACAAATACTGTGCGGCAAAGATCATGCCGAGCGTAACGATGGCTAGATATATGCCACTGAGCCTGATCGCCGCTGGTGCCAGCAGCAGGCCCACAAAGCCCGAGCACAGGCCAGCAAGGAGCAGACCAAGGACCAGAGGCCAGCCATGCTGGTTGCCAGCTATGAGGTCCAGCGGAAATGGCAGATTTCCGAGCAGGCTATCGACCTCCGGGTGCATCTGGGGTCCAAGCGTGCTCGCTACGTATGCGCCGATACCAAAGAAGGCCGCCTGACCCAGCGAGATGAGGCCTGTTAGACCAGTCAGTATCTGCAGTGACAATGCCCCGATGACCGCGATCGCCGCAAAGGCCCCGACGGTGAGCCATTGCTCGTTGGCAACAGCAGGCCAAGCAAGAACAACCGCGGCGCAGGCGACCCAACCCAGGAGGCGCACCGGTTCGACTCCGTTCATACCCTGTGACCTCCGGTCTTTCCGAAGATACCCTGCGGTCTAAACAACAGGATGATGATCATCACGATATAGCCGCTGACGATATAGAAGCCGCTGCCCAAGCCCGGAAGGAGGCTTGGCTGATAGCCCGCCATCATCACTTCGACGACACCGATCAGAAGGCCGCCAACAACGGCCCCAGGTAATGACGTCATCCCCCCGAGCACAGCCGCTGGAAAAGCACGGAATGCAACATGCGCGGTGGCAGGCTGAAGACCATAGCCAGGGAGGCTGCCAAGGAACGTAACCGCGACAAGTCCTAAGAGCCCCGCAATCGCCCAGGCGACGGCATGAACCCATTGCACGTTGATCCCCAGAACTGTGGCTACCTCCGGATCGGTCGCCACAATCCGCATGGAAAGACCAAGACGCGTGCGATTGAAGAAGGCAGCTAGCGCTGCCACGCAGACGAACGATCCCACAATCGCTGCAATACGGATGTAATCAATATGCACGCCTGAGACGACGAGCTGACCGTTTAGAGGTACACCGATCGAAACTTGAGTCACGCCAAACATTGCTTCGGCGATCGTCACCAATACAATATAGAGGCCCAGAGTAATCATAAGCTTAGTATCGGCAGAGGAACCCGATGCGTGGCCTAGAACAATCCGTTCTATACCTACTGAGAAGACCGCGATTGCCGCTAAAGCCAGAAGAAATGCAAGTGCGAAGGGCGCGTTCAGGCCGCCAGCCCCTGCCATGTAGAGCAGATAGCCAGCGATCAGCACCATGGCTCCGTGGGCGAAGTTGATGATTCCTGTGGATTTGAAGATAACCACAAAACCTAGTGCGACCAGGCCATAGAGCGAGCCGAGGGAGAGGCCGAAGACGAGGAGCTGCAAAAATTTGACCATGATCAAGCCTCGGCCAGAGAGTTTACTTTGCCGCCAATATAGGCGCGGATAACTTCCGGATTGGATCGGACCTCCTGGGGCTCGCCGATGGTCACAACGCGACCGAAATCGAGGACAACGACGATGTCGGCCACGTCCATTATCAGACCCATATTGTGCTCAATCATAAGGATGGTGAGCCGACGCTCCTCCCAAAGCTCCAAAATCGTCTTCGCAAGCTCACGGCTCTCATCGGGCGTCATCCCCGCGAAAGGCTCATCAAGCAGAAGCACGTGAGGCTCGGAGGCTAAGGCACGCGCCAATTCCACGCGTTTTTGAAAGCCATAGGGAAGTGAGCCAACTTCAGAGTCACGAACGGCCGCGAGACCCAACCTCTCCAGGAGATGGTGCACCTTTTCGGAGCTGGAACGTTCGTCGCGTGAGCGTGCCTTAAACGGCAGCGGCAGCATGCTTGCGACGACACCTTCCTTGATGTGCAAATGCCGACCGACCATCACGTTGTCGTAGACGGACATGCCTCCGAAGAGCGCCAGGTTCTGGAAGGTCCGACTCAGACCAAGCTCAGCCCGTTTATACGCTGGAAGAGATAGAATATCCTTATCGCCGAGGTGGATTGTACCCTCGTTTGCCCTATAGCTGCCCGTAATGACGTTAACGAGTGAGCTTTTGCCAGCGCCATTGGGCCCGATGAGACCGAGAATGTGCCCCGCTTGCAGGTCAAATGAAACATCGTTCAAGGCTGTCACGCCACCGAAGCGGAGGGTCAGATTGCGAACGGAAAGCAGAGGCTTGGTCATACGCCGGACCTAATCTCAGGTCGGCGCCGGAGCGGCAGGGATGCCTCACCCAAGCCAATGTAGAAATGCTGCATCATCTCCTGGCGTTTCAAATCCTCTGCCAGGCCCTCGGCTACAATAGCACCGTTCTGCATGACATAGGCTCGATCGGCGAGTTCCAGCGCCAGATGAGCGTTCTGTTCGACCAGGAGCACGGTTTTCCCAAGTTCCCGAACGGCTCGAATCGTCTTCGCAATTTGGGAGATCATAACTGGTGCGAGGCCAAGACTCGGCTCGTCGAGCAAGAGAAGCTTGGGATCACTCATGAGCGCGCGGGCGATCGCTAGGATCTGCTGTTCTCCACCGGAGAGAAGGCCTGCAGGCTGCCGGCGCCGCTGATCCAAAATAGGAAACTTGCGATAGAGCTCGGCGATCCGCGCACGGACAACGCCCGTCTCCGATTTAATTGCGCCAGCCTGCAAATTTTCCTCTACGGAAAAGTCGCGCAGGATCCGCCTGCCCTCAAAGGTCTGCGTTATTCCGATGCGCGACCGCAGGTGGCCAGGTGCCTTAACAAGGTCGTAACCCAGGGCCGTGATGCGGCCGTGGACGACGCGCCCGCCGTGATGGGACAGGAGGCCGGAAAGGGCCCGAAGAAGTGTCGTCTTGCCCGCGCCATTCGCACCGAGTAACGCCACAAATTCGCCCTCGGCAACGGCAATCGAAGCATCCCTCACAGCATGCACACCAGAGCCGTAGGTGACGCCAAGATTTTCAACTGTCAGAAGGGCAGACATGAAGCCGCTTTGCCTTTCCCCGGGACCCACCCAAAATGCGTTCTCTTGTATGGAACGTTTGTTCTCTATTAAAGACTATGAGGCGTATTCTGGTTTGTCAAACGGTTCTGATCTTTCATTCTCGCGCATTTTTCTCCCCGTTGACAACCATCCCGGACCGGGTCACGATAGTTTGCAGAACAATTGTTCTTTTGAGCGGAACAGTGGTGTTCTCAGTTTGCGTTCTTACGCGTGAGGCAGAAGACGTTAGGGCGTGCGCTATTCCAGTTCTGCTTGCTGCACTAAAAGTTGAAATCCCGCTCACCTATGATGAGCCCGAATTTCGCAATAAATCTGTGGGAGGAAACGATGATAAACAGAAGGGATGTACTTGCAGGTTCTCTCGGTGCCTTAGCGTTTTCCGCAGCGGGATCTTCTGCGGTCCAGGCCAAAGACGCTCCCGGTGTCACGGAAGCGGCGATTACCGTTGGCGTTCTTTCTGTCCTGACAGGCCCCGTCGCCCTTCAAGGCGTGCCAATCGCAAACGGCGTGGATGCTTACTTCAAGAACCTCAATGAAATGGGCGGAAGCTCAAACCGCGAGATCACGATCCTGAAGAGGGATCATCAGTATAATGGCCAGACTGCCAACCAGATCTTTGCCGAGATGACGCCGCGTGTCGCTATTTATGCCGACCTTTTCGGAACGCCCATTATTGCCGCTCTGCAACGACGGATCAAACAGGCGAACATACTGGTCGTCCCAAGCACGTTCGGATCGCCCTTCTATTCGGATCCCCAGCTGATTGTGCCTTTCGCGCCTTATCCTATCCAGATTAGCGCGGGAATAGACTTCCTGGTGAAGGAGAAGAACGGAAAATCCCTTAAATGGGCGATTGTGGAGCGCCACGATAATTTAGGCGCCGACGGCGTGGCTGCCTTTGACTTCGCAACTAAGCATTACGGGCTCGAAGTGGTTGCAAAGCAAACATATGAGCCATCGGATACTGATTTCACGGCTCAGATCCAAGCATTGAAGGACTCCGGCGCCAACGCAGTTGTTCTGGCGAACACATCAGCTGTCAGCGCCCAGTTTGTGGTGGGACTGGCGAGGCTCGGCGTACACGCAACTTGGCTTGGTTGGCAACCTTCCTTCGATCCCGGCCTGGCTAAGAACAAGGAATTCATGTCCATTGTTGCACAGGACAAATTTTATATAGGATCGTGTTTACCGGCATGGTCAACCCAGGCGCCTGAAATGACTAAAGTGAGGGAAGTGAAGGAGAAATACTTCCCTGACCAGGCACCTGATCCCTACTTCACCTTTGGCTATATCCATGGCGCAATCACCAATGCGGTCCTCTCGGCTGCAATTAAATCGGGGGACTTGACCCGGACCGGGATCAATGCGGCGGTGAAAGACGTGGGGACCACCGACCTGAACGGACTTCTCACCAATCCCGTCAATTTCGCCGAGCCACCGCAGAAACGCTTTCCGCGCGCGGTGCAAATTTGGGAGGTGTCCGAATCTGATCCGAGCTTCCAAGCGCCGGTTACGGATTACTTCATAGGCGAGTCCGCCAGCAAATATCCGATGCCTGGCGCCTAAACCTTCAACCGTCGCCGCCTGGTTTAACGTTCAGGCGGCGATGGCTAAGTACGTTGCCAACGAAGAAATTTTTTGCTGAGGATATAAATGAATCTTGATCTTGATGGCTGCAAGGCACTCATCACCGGGGCCAGCAAAGGGCTCGGAAAGGCCTGTGCGAAGGCACTAGCAGACGAAGGCGCTCGTGTTTTCATCTGTGCCAGGAATGCAGAGGAGACCGAGCAGACGGCAAGAGAGATCGGCGCGAGCGGATGGATGTCTGCGGACGTCTCTCAATTCGAAGAAGTGCGCAAGCTAATGGCTGGAGCGACAGCTGCGCTCGGCGGGCTAGACATACTGGTTGCCAATGCTGGCGGACCGCCGACTGGCCCTTTCGACAGAGCGCCGGATCAAGATTGGGATATTGCTAACCAGTTGACCCTGATGAGCGCGGTTCGCCTGACTAGGGAAGCCCTGCCAGCGCTTAAGGCCTCAGGGCGCGGTCGAGTAATTCACCTCACCGGTTATGGCGTGAAGGAACCCATGACCGATCTCGTGGTGTCTGATGCCGTGCGGGCGGGGGTCACCGTCATGGCCAAAACACTTGCGACAGACCTAGGCCCCTTCGGCATCACGGTTAACTGCATCGCACCCGGGCCCATCATGACCGACCGCCTGATCCAAGTGCATGCAGCGCGAGCGGACAATATTGGAATAAGCCTAGACGAACAGTTCAAGAGGTTCGCCGAGACGATTCCAGTTAGGCGGGTGGGAGAACCGAAGGAAATCGGTGACCTTTGCGCCTTCCTATGCTCCCCACAGGCCGGATACATCACCGGCCAAGCGATCGTCGTAGATGGTGGCGTTAACAGATCCATTTAGCCGAGGGAGCCCATGGACACTCAGTTATCTGAGCATTCGCCAATGCAGTCGCTGGCAGGCGATGCCTTTGTCCCCGATGCTGAAGGCGGACCAGTTCTTATCGGTGGAGAATGCGAGGAGTGCGGGAACTTGACCTATCCTCGCGCCGCTGTATGCCCCGTCTGCATGAGCGAGGAACTGCAGCCCGTGGAGATGTCACGAGAAGGAATACTCTACTCCTTCACGATGGTTCATGTGGGGCCAAGTCATTGGAAGAAGCCATTTGCGCTTGGCTATGTCGACTTGCCGAATGGCGTAAGAGTGTTCAGCCACTTACGCGGTGACACAATCAGAATTGGCTGCCGCATGACGCTTTCAACAGGCGAACTCGGCCACAACCCCGACGGGACAACCGTCACCAGCTTCGTGTTTCAGCCATCGGAGACATGAGTATGGACGGCGTATCAATCATCGGGGTGGGCATGATCCCCTTCGGCAAGTATCCCGACCGCAAACTCGCAGATCTTGGCTGGCCGGCCGTGAAAGCAGCTGTCAGAGATGCCGGCATTGAACCGCGCCGAATACAGGCGGCTTTCTGTGGCACGGCGTTAGGCGGAATGATGTCAGGTCAGCGGGTGCTGGGGCGTCTCGGGTTGACTGGCATTCCGATTACCAATGTCGAGAATGCTTGCTCTTCCAGTTCCAGCGCCTTTAGGCAGGGAGTGGTGGCAATCCAATCCGGTCAATACGACGCCGTGCTGGTCATCGGCGTTGAGAAACTTACCAAGTTTGGCGGCGGCACTCTGCCGCTCGAGGAGGAGGACTGGGAAGTTCGTCTCGGCCTATCAATGCCCGCGCTCTATGCCATGCGTGCCCAGCGTTACATGCATGATTTTGGACTGACCCGGGAACAACTGGCTCTGGTGTCAGTAAAAAACCGCAAACATGGCGCCCTCAACCCGGATGCTCAAATGCGCAAGCCCGTGACCGTTGAGGAGGTCCTGGCATCTCGCGCCATCTCGGACCCCTTCACACTGCTGCAGTGCTGCCCAACTGGCGACGGGGCCGCAGCCATCGTTCTATCCGCGACTTCGATTGCGCGGGAGTATCGCAGCGATCCTATCCAGGTGCTCGCTTCCGACCTTACCTCAGGCAAATTTACGACTGGCTTTCGCGACATGACAATCCCCGAGATCACCGTGCGCGGCGCAAAGGAGGCGTATGAACATGCCGGTGTCGGGCCGGATGACATTGATGTCGCCGAGGTACACGATGCGTTCAGTATCGCGGAGCTGCTCTACTACGAAGCCTTTGGCTTTTGCGGGCGTGGCGAGGCGGGAAGGTTCCTTGAGAGCGGAAGCACGACCTTTGGCGGCACGGTCGTGGTCAACCCTTCGGGCGGCCTACTCTCCAAAGGCCATCCCGTAGGTGCGACGGGGGCAGCACAAGTCGTCGAAATCGTACGTCAGCTCCGTGGTGAAGCCGGTGAGCGACAAGTCGAGGGAGCCAAAGTTGGTCTTACGCATGCTACTGGCGGCGGTATTTCCGGTTTTGACCATGGCGCTTGCGCCATTCACATTCTCGCGCGGTAACGTAGATGGCTCGCTCTTCGCAAGCGGACGCAAGTGTGGAGGCGCCACCGCTAACCGGCTTACGCGTGCTCGACCTCACGCAGTTCCTATCCGGCCCTTTTGGCACTCAAATGCTCGGCGATTTGGGCGCACAGATCATCAAGCTTGAGCCGCCGCAAGGTGATTCCTCACGATCTATTCCCCCACATTTTATTGAAAGTGATAGTCTTTATTATATCTCGATCAACCGTAACAAGAAGAGTGTTGCCGTCGATATAAAGACTTCGGCTGGCATTGATCTTGTCCGGAGGCTTGCTCTAGGCTGCGACGTGGTGATCGAAAATTTCCGGCCCGGCGTGCTCGATCGGCTCGGACTGAAGAGCAGCGAACTTCGTGACCGCAAACCAAGTCTCATCTGGTGCTCGATCTCCGGCTTTGGACAGGACGGTCCATATAGGGACAAGCCCGCCTATGATATGATTGTGCAGGCCCTATCCGGGGGCATGAGCCTCACAGGTGAGCCAGGCCGACCTGCGTCCCGAGCGGGGGTTCCCATTGGCGACTTGGCTGCTGGTATGTATGCGGCAACAGCCATTTTAGCGGCTCTACACCGCCGCACCTTAACGGGACGCGGCGACTTCATCGATATCTCTATGCTGGACTGTCAAGCCGCCATGCTTTGCTACCAAGGTGCTTATTATCTGCACTCAGGCAAGATCCCCGCGCGACAGGGCAGTGGCCACGATTCAATCCCGACTTATCGAGGATTCGCGACGGCCGATGGCTCAGAGATCGTCATAACCGCCAATACTGAGCGGATGTGGCAAGGTCTGTGCCGCGCACTTGGCCTCGATCAGTTGGCTGATGACCCGAAATTTAAAACAAACCGGGAGCGTTATAACAATCGGGCAGAGCTTTGGCCCATTCTGGAGACTGCATTTCGTCTACGATCAGCGGCTGAATGGGTGCCCTTGCTCGAGTCCGAAGCTATTCCAGTTGGGGTGGTGAATACCTTGGATCGAGTAATGGTGGATCCGCAGATCCAGCATCGTGAAATGGTCATGCATTTGCACTCAGAGGACGGGCGCGAGGCCCGCGTAATGGGAAACCCCATGGTTTTCAAGGATGCTCGGGCGAACGAAATAACTTATCCGCCAGCATTGGGCGAAAACACGTTTGATGTGCTGCAGGACATGCTTGGAATGAACGCAGAGGAGCTCACAGAACTCGTCAAGTGCGGTGCAATCCCACCATCCGTCAAAACTACACCCCCGGTTGGTTAAGGTCTTTTGACAGTGCATCTCAAAGCAAATGGAATCAGCATTCATTACCGCATCGACGGGCCCGATGCGGCTCCCTGGTTGATCTTCAGCAATTCATTGGCGACAGACCTTTCTATGTGGGAGCCGCAGACGGCAGAGCTTTCCAAGGCGTTCCGGATCTTGCGCTACGATCAACGCGGACACGGTAAGACAGAAGCCCCAGGAGGGCGTTACAGTTTCGACACGCTCATGGCCGATGTGGTCGCCCTCATGGACGAGCTGTCAATCGAGCGGGCGCATTTTTGTGGCCTGTCGATGGGTGGTTCCACGGCAATGGGGATGGCGCAAAACCATTCGAACCGTCTTGACCGGGTGATCGTCTGCGATTCCCCTTGTTTCTCGACTGCTGCTGCAACCCAGCAGTGGGAAGAACGAATAGCTGTCGCCCGCTCCGAAGGCATGGAGGGGCTTGTCGAATCGACGCTCGCCCGCTGGTATCCAGCTGATACTCTTGCGGCCTCTCCTCCGCAGGTAAGTAAGGTTCGGGAAATGATCCTGGCAACGCCGGTGAATGGTTTTGCCGGCTGTGCAGCGGCTCTCGCAACGCACGATTTTCGCTCAAATATCGGCGCCGTGAAGCTGCCGATGTTGCTCGTCGCGGGAGAGAAGGATGGGGTCGTGCCGGCGGCGATGCAGGACATACACAGAGAGATGTCGACGTCGCAATTTGTGTCTCTGCCAAATGCGGGGCACATTTCCAATCTCGATCAGCCAGCCCTGTTCTCGAACGCATTAAGTGAGTTCTTGGCTGAGTAAGCACTCGCAAGACATGGGAGGATAAGGACAACATGGGAAAGCTTGACAACAGGGTGGCCTTAGTCACCGGAGGACAACGAGGATTAGGAGCGGCCATCCTCAGGGAACTGGCGGCGGAAGGGGCGATATGCGTCGTGAACTATCCATGGGAGATGGAAGCTGAAGCCGCCCAAAACTTGGTCAAGGAACTGAAAGCGCTAGGGGCAAACGCAGTGGCCATGGAGGCCGACGTTACCAATACCGAGGACGTGATTACCCTCATCGCGAAAATCCGCGATCAGTTTGGGCACCTCGATATCCTCGTGAACAATGCCGGACTGAACACGCTAAAGACCTGGGAAGACCTGGATCGAGACAGCTGGGACAACACACTCGCCGTCAACCTCACCGGCGTTTTCAACTGCTGCAAAGCCGTTCTCGATATCATGAGCGAGCAGAAGAAGGGCAACATCATTAACATTGCTTCGGTTGCTGCCTTCATCGGTCGCGGCAATGCCGACTATATCGCCACGAAGGCCGCCGTACTCGGATTGACACGAAGTTTGGCACGCCAGTACGGCAGACACGGCATCCGAACAAATTCAATTTCGCCGGGCTTTCACAATACTGAGATGACACAGCGCGCGCGACAGACGAGTGCCGAGAGTGCGGACGAGTTCATCAAAATGGTACCGCTCGGCTACCTCGCCGAAGCTGATAGCATCG
>NZ_VHKL01000022.1 GCF_007474605.1 Rhodoligotrophos appendicifer
GGGACCCTTCTCTGCTTCGGCGCACCCTCACGCAAGTGGCCTGCTTTTACTCCGCCGCAGTGGCCTGGAATTGCTCCGCCGTTGACAGGCCGTTCCCCCTGGCGGGATAAGCCGCTGCAGCTCCATAGGGGATTTCGTTGCGGCGGCAGACATAAACCTCGCCTTCGGGATGAGCTACTATCTCGAAGCCGGAGGAGCGCAGCATCGCCTCCACGCAAGCCCGGTTGGGAATCCACCAATTGGTTGGATCCTCCGCATAGCGATGCTCGATGAAGTGCAGTCTGGGAAAGCCTGCCTCAGAAAACATGCCGGTCTCCGAGAACTGATAATCCTCGCCCACCGCGGTGATCTCGTCCGAGCCCCGCTGCATGGACTGAAAGATCAGCAGATCGCCGGCCACGTGCTCCCGAATAAGGTCAAGGGCAAGGAGGGGGTGACGCAAGTGATAGAGCACGCCCATAAACATCACGACGTCAAAACGTTCGCGCAGCAGCGCCACGTCATAAACTGACAGCTTGCGGAATTCGACGTCGAGACCGGCGACGTCACAGGCAAAGCGCGCCTGATCAAGATAGGCATCGTCGAAGTCAACACCAACTACGCGGTCAGCGCCTCTACGCTTCATCTCCATGGAATAGAAGCCACCATTGCAGCCAATATCGAGAACCGTCTTGCCGCTTAGATCAGCGGGAATTGCATCCGCGAAGCGGGCCCACTTCACACGGGGATAATCCCCGAGAAAATGATCGGGTGCGGTCGGGACGCCTTCCAGCTCAATATTGTGGAACCAGGGACCAAGCGCCTTTACGCGCATTTTGATCTCATCGCTGCTCAAGTCCATCGGACCTCCTCACGTTCTCTCAGGCACGCGGCCTGTTCAATGGGTGACGTCATTCACTCCGGTCACCGTCACGCTCCATCTGTCCCAGATGATTGTGGAGATAGAGGCGGGGCTGATCTCGAGGCGGGGCCATGCATCGAGCGTCATGCCGAGACAGAAGCAGAGGGCCGCCTTGATCACGTCGGCATGGGTGACCAGAACCACCGTCTGGCTGAGAGCATCGTGCCGAAGCTGCTCCATCTGACGCAGCATGCGCGACTGCACATCCAGCATGCTCTCGCCAGCAGGGGTACGTGTGAGACTTCGTGCGGCGTTCCATTGCTCCCAAGCCGGATCCTGCTTCAGATCCTCAAAACTGCGGCCGGACCAGGTGCCGAAATCGATCTCGTCGAGTGCCTCGCAGATCACGACCTCCGGTGCTCCGGCTAGAGTTGCGATAATTTCGGCGGTTTCCCGGGTCCGCAACTGAGGGCTTGCGAGCACAGCATCGAGCTTTCTGCCCACCAAACGGCTGCCCAGGCGAAGGGCCTGCGCCTCACCGATCTCGCCCAAGCCGACACCCGGCGAGCGCCCGGTGAGGACGGAGCCGACATCGTCATGCGCGGCGTGACGCACCAACAGAAACATGGTCACTGAAGGGTGCCCTTGGGCTCCTCAGCAGCGCCATCAACGAACTGCCGGGTTAACTCCCGCGCCTCAGTATCGGTGAATTGTTGGGGCGGCGACTTCATGAAATAGCTCGATGGCCCAACGAGAACACCGCCCTGGCCGCGGTCCAGTGCAATCTTGGCGCAGCGAACGGCATCGATCACCACGCCGGCGGAATTGGGGGAATCCCAAACCTCGAGTTTGACCTCGGCGCTGAGAGGGACGCCACCGAAGGCCGTTCCCTCAAGGCGAATATAAGCCGTCTTGCGATCGGTGAGCCAAGGGACGTAGTCACTGGGGCCGACATGGACGTCACCCGCCGCCAGGGGAACATCGAACTGGCTCGTCACAGCTTGGGTCTTCGAGACCTTCTTCGAAGTCAAACGCTCACGCTCGAGCATGTTCAAAAAATCGGAGTTTCCGCCGAAATTAAGTTGGTAGGTGCGATCCAACCGCACGCCGCGCTCCCGAAACAGGTTGGCAAGGACCCGATGCACGATGGTGGCGCCCACTTGGCTCTTGATATCGTCACCGATTATCGGAAGGCCCTTGGCCATGAATTTCGCCTGCCACTCCGGGTGGGAGGCAATAAATACGGGCAGGCAATTCACTACGCCGCATCCGGCTTCCAAGGCACGCTCCATATACCATTCGCTCGCCATCTGGGACCCGACGGGAAGGTAAGAGACGAGGACATCCGTGCCGCTGCGGCGGAGGATGACGCCAACATCAGCGGGCGGACGCGGATCCTCGGGAATGTCATCGGCGACATATTTGCCAATCCCATCCAAGGTCATTCCGCGCTCCACGATGACGCCGAGCGGCTTTACCTCAGCAAACTTCTGGGTGTTGTTCGGTGCAGCGAAGATCGCCTCCGACACATCACGGCCCACTTTGCCGGCAGCGACGTCGAAGGCGGCAGAGATTTCAATGTCGGAGACATGGTAGTCGCCCAGGACGGGGCTCATCAAGCCCGGTATGGGTTCATTGCCAGACACATCGCGATAATAGGTGAGGCCCTGAACCAGGGATGATGCGCAGTTGCCCATACCGACGATGCCAACGCGTAGTTTTCTCGAAGCCAATGTTTTTTCTCCGCTCCTGCGGGTGCACCCTTGCGGAACGCGCGCAGCGCATCTTTGTTCCTCCTCAGTTGTTCGTTGAACGGTCTTGGCTTCCAGCAGATCATACTGCGGCCAGATTAGGGCTTTTTGGCATGATCAGCCGGAACAAGGCGACGACCTGGCAGATCGGAACTGCATCTAGATCTGTTTCGATGGTGGCGATTACGTCTCGTGCCTGCAGCTCAAACACACGGCCGACTGCTGCTGCAAGGAATTATAACCAGGCCGATTTTCCTAACAAGAGCTCGCCAAAGTTTAATGGAACTAGAACCTTGGTTGCGAAGGGACCCCCCGGACAATGATCAGACCAGAGACAAAACCCCGATTTCCAGTTTCAGCCGGTATTCTGTTCGGACTTGGGTTGGGGGGGTTCTTTGATGGGATTGTGCTTCATCAAATTCTGCAATGGCACCACATGGTGACCAGCGCTGGCTATCCCGCCAACAGCGTCAATAACCTCGAAATAAATACGCTCTTGGACGGCCTCTTCCATGCAAGCACCTACATCTTCGTTGTTCTCGGCCTTATGATGCTCTGGCGCACCGCACATCGGTCGCATCTATGGTGGTCTGGCAAGATGCTGGTCGGAACAGTCCTCATGGGCTTTGGCATTTTTAACTTGGTGGAAGGTATTATCGACCACCAAATCCTAGGCATCCACCACGTCAATGAGACGGTCTCGCGTGAACAGTGGATTTACTGGGATATCGGCTTCTTGAGCTGGGGTGCAGCGATGCTGGTCGGTGGATGGATGCTCTACACGAGCGGCAAGAAAGAGTCCCACGACGAGCCAGCGTAATTTTTGATGGCCCACACCGCCAAGGTCTGCAGGAGAAGGGGATTGCCTGGCCAGACCCGAAGGTGATGGTTGAGGTGGAATATTGTGGGTCGACAACAGCGGATCAGAAGCCGGGGCCCCAACGTTAAGGGTGTGGGGAGGATAATTGAATATCACGAAGAATGCCTTCAAAGCGAAGTGTCCCGCGCCGATCATGACCGCTTGGAAACTTCAACCGGCGGCATTGTGAAGAACTCTAATGATGTTGAAGACGCCGTGACCTCAATCTGCCCGCCCCCGAGGGAGGCAAGGGTGTAGAGGTCCGACTAAGAGATCCCCACTGCTCCTTCAGCCCATATCACGATCACAGCGGCAATGATCGCAGCACCGATAATCTTACGGTATCTGTTATTGAGGGTCTTCCACACCACCGCTTCGTAAAGCAGCCCGGCGCTGCCGAGGAGAACGGCAGCACAGGCGAAATCAAAGCGTGTCCAGGATACCTCATCGGTGAACTGCATGGCCAGCAGAGGGATAAGGAGAACTGCCCCTATCCCAGCCCACATGATCACTCGTCGCACCTGTTCAGGAGACCCGCCGTGTCGCATCATCCTTCTCCGCCTTCAAAGCGGTGCCAAGCTTAGCCATTTGTCAGCTTATCTTCGCCTCGATCAATTCAGAAGAGGCTCGATAATACTTAACCAGCACTCCACCCCCGACCGGAGCTTCCGCCCTACGGCATTCGAGGCGTTGGGGAAGACACATGAAAAAATTTCGTCTCTCCGCCAGATCCTTTTTGAAACCGATTACCGCTCGTGACGTTGGCTTGTAGGGACAATAACAACACTGCCCTGAGCCATCGTTAAGGCTCCGTGGCCGGTGCACAATTCGAGTGCTATGAAGCGTTAGCATTTGAAACGGCGATACACATTGACCATCAGTGTCGAGGAACTTTTCGAGAAGTTTGAACGGGCGCCGGTTCTGCTCGCCGTCTATGACAGCTTCGATCGCCTGCGCTACGCCAATCAGGCATTCAGAGAAGCATACTTCGTTGAGCGAGATGAGGAGCCCTTCTGGTCGGATCTCATGCGCCGGAACTATGAGGGTGGACGCGGTACAGTGCTGCGGACGAAGGATTTCGATCAGTGGCTAATCTCCACCCAATCGCGCCGCGGGAAGGCCGGATATCGAGCGCTAGAGACTGATCTCCTCGATGGCCGCTGGCTATGGATGACTGAGACGGTCGATGCCGATGGTTGGATGTTGTGCATTGCGACCGACATCACTGCTCTCAGAACCGATGAGCGATCAATTCGTCAGGACCGGGATGAGGCGGTAAAGGCCTCTCACACTGACTTCCTCACGGGTGTCGCAAACCGCAGATACCTAACAATCCGCCTCGGGGAAATGATCTGTCAACCCGCTCCGGAAGATGCGGACCTCGGTTGCTTCGCCATCCTCGACTTAGACAACTTTAAGTACGTAAATGATCGCTTCGGTCATCAAGCCGGGGATCTCATCCTTCGCGATTTCGCTCAGATCATTCAGACGCAACTCCGCCGCAAAGACTGCTTTGGACGTTTTGGAGGTGAGGAGTTCGCGCTCGTATTCCCCGCGACGACACTCGGTCATGCAGAGCTGATCATCGAGCGAATGTTGGGAGTCATTCGCAAATCACGGCCCCTGAAGGAACATCCAGAACTCGCCTATACATTTTCCGCAGGCCTGACGAGAGCGATGGCCGGCGACACGATAGAGACCATCTGGGAGCGGGCTGATCACGCCCTCTACTCAGCGAAAATGGCAGGCCGCGACCAAGTTTTCATCGAAGGGCCTGACCCGAGATCAGTCTCATGGAAATAGGCGATTACATTGCCTTTGAGGGAAGCTTGCTTCCGGAATCAGTGTTGCTCTGCCTTCCGAACTGCGGGGCATCGCTGATCAGCGGGATGATAGGGCCGAAGGGCAAGAACTTAGCTGATGGAATGAGATCTGCCAGACCCTTGCGTCTTTGCCGGACGGTCAGCCGGGGCAATCATGATCATGTTAAAACGCCTGGCCTGTAGCCACCGGGCTGGCGTCGACGGCCGAAGAAGTTTACTCCCAGCAGATGAGGCAGCCGAATAGGACGATGCGGTAATACTACTCCGCAGCCTGCGCGCTGGAGCTCCAAGCGGTTCGCCACTGCCCGCCGCCGCGTTCGACCAAGACCTCAGCCTCTTCACCAGGCCGTAGTGCTTCCTTGGCTGCTTTGACTGCCTCTGCCTCAGCAAAGGACTGCATGCCATAGATGCGCGATAATGCTTCCTGCTGTTTAACCACCCAGCCGGCGTCTTGACGTAAAACGAAGAAGGTTTTCCGCATACCTAACCTCGGACAGTTTTTCCTGCCCGACCCCCCGACCACTCCCGATACTGCGACATTCAGCACGATTCGGAGAAGGATTGTCGAGGGCTTCCAAGAGAATGAGTAAATCAGCCGCCGAGGGCAGCATCGCAGGGACCTCACCGGTCGCCCGGGTCCATACATCGACGCGCTGCGCCTGATCGAGCCCTCCGACCCACTCAATGGGGTTTCCTGCCTTGGCCATTTTTCCCGCCATGTTGCAGCGCATTAGTCCAGAGGCAGGGGCAAGGTTCAACGGAGAAAGTGTAACCAACTGTGTCGAGTAAACTTGTCGTTCGCAGAGTGCTGGCTCCTCAGAAAACCGCCATCAGTTAAAGCACATCAAATGATGCCGACGCCGTGCCCACCGCGGAACCTTAGAATGAAGCGGGTGATTAGCGGATCGGACAATGCTTTAGCGGTAGTGCGGGGCTTGCTGACAGTAGGTGGACTTGGAACCTGGGACGATCTCCTGAGCTTCATGGACCGAGCTCTTTCAAGCCGGGAGGATCTGATGAACGGAGCAGCACAACGCGGACAATGTCTTTGTGGTGCAGTGACCTATGAAGCCACATCCTTGGGAACTGCAACGCACTGCCACTGCAAAATGTGTCAACGCGCATCCGGCTCCCCTTTTATGACCTGGGTGGATACCACTGAGGAGCACTTCCGACTCTTGAGCGGAAGTCCGGTCGAGCGCAAATCCTCCGAGGATGGCATTCGTAGCTTCTGTCCCGGATGCGGGTCTCAGCTCTTCATGCGATATGAAGGGGAGCCAACCATCGGCATAAGCGTCGGCACACTTGACGACGCGACGTCGATCGTTGCCGATCATAACATTTGGACCAAGTCACGCTTGCCCCTCATGAAGGGGTTTGATTGTGATCTGGAGGACTTCCCAAGAAGCAGCGAGGAATAGGGTGGCGGACGCTGAAGTCGGGCCTACCAAGCTCCATCATCATCTGGGAAGCATGGCAGGATTAACCAACAGATTCCGCATATATTTTCTCAGAAAAACTGCCCGTATGAGGCCAAGAAAATGAGGATACGTTATGTCCAACAGGATGTGGATCTACCTGCTCGCTGTGGTCGCCCTTTTTGGCAATTGCTTGGTCCTCCTGGGTGACTCAACCGACCGGCTACTTCGATCCTCCGCCGCCAGAAGCTCCTTCCTAGCCACCAGCCCAGCCTCTGGTGGAGCCCAGTAGTGGCGCAGCTATGCAGGGCTGGAATACTGCCACTACTCCACAGCCACCGTCAGATATCCAAACGGTTCGCCACGCCGGCTGCTAGGCTCGACCAAAGGCATCTTCGGGCTGTTGATCTCTGCGGGACGATCGCCGCATCATTCACCTTATGTCCATCGGCGCGATCAAGGGGCATGTGCCAACCCGCAACTGATCAAAGCCGGGGTGATCATCGCCTTCGGCTTCTTCTTCGCACTGCTGTTCCTTTGGTTAAAGGCCGACGCCCCGCCGGAAATCTAAAGGTCGGGATCCTCCGGCCGCTCTCCAGTTCGATCTATCTTAATGAGAGGTTCGCGCGTGCGGTTCCTTCGTCTTCGGAAGTTGGGTGAGCGCTCCCGGTGACGGCGTCTGCGGTCCAGAACCCAGAGAAACCCCATGGCTGCAGCAAACAGTCCGCACGCTACAAACACCATCAACAGCAGCATCGTCGCTCCTCTAGGACTGCATCGACAACCTTAGTTCACATTCTCAACAGCGGTGAGTCCGAACATGACAAGCGCATTGGCGCTGCGGCCGTCCTGGCCGTGGCGGTGGGATCCTTTGCCTTCCTCTGCTGGTGGTTTCTGTGCCTGCAGCCCAGCCTCGGATCATCCAGGACCCTCCATACCCGCTTCCGCCGGAGTGGCAGACGCCCACCCGGCAAGTGATCCATTTCGCCCGCTGCTTCAACGGCTGCGGTGATCCATGGCTGAACCGAAATGGCTGCAGGTCGCTCGCTGCTATGAGGGCGAGCGGCGGCGAATGAGAGGCTGATGGCGAGCGGCCGGTGGTATGACAGCGTGAGGGAGATGATTCCAGGCCTGCGCCCTGAGAATGGTAAGGCGCTCAAGGCGGGCTGAGGCCGGAAAATACTGGTTCTCAACTGGACAGGCCCCAGGCAAGAGCCGAGAGCAAAACAATGGCGATGACGGTGGTGAGGAGACCATATCCTACGACACCATTGATACGCCCATTGGTGCGGCTTGGATCAGTTTCGATCTGTGGGGGCTCGTAACGAAGCGCGACCGCAAATTCGGCCTCTG
>NZ_VHKL01000023.1 GCF_007474605.1 Rhodoligotrophos appendicifer
TATGATTTCACGCTCGTCTCCTAGGTTAATAGCCGAAGGGCTACTTAGAAAACGAAGCGATCGAGATTTTATTCCGGGGGATGCACGTTCAAGTCGAGAGACTGGATTTCTGGGTCCTTTTAGCTCCGTGGGTGCTTTTTCGTCTGTGCTTCCACGAGCGTTTGATACTCCGAAGGCTGATGGTTTCAGTTTGGTAGAGGTCACTCAAGTGAGAACACGAACGGAGCGGTGGAGTTTTTTGTCCACCAACACTCCGGACCCCGCGTGATTTCCAGGTGCGTCAGGATCACTGCCCTTGAATTCCGACTGCCCAGGTCGGAGCATTCCTCCCGGAGGGCTACCCTCAGTCTCACCTGAGGCGACCTATGAGCGCGTCGCCCCCTTAAGGCTTAGAAACCGATGGCATAAGCCGACAAGGGCCCCAGAGCCATGATAGTTGCGACGGCAATGCCCGCATAGTCGATCGGGACCAGAACAGGGGAACCGGGCTTGAACATGTATTCGCTGCGGACACCGGCAGACGGTTCTGCAGATTCATCTTCGGGAAAAGTGGCTGAGCGGCTGGACACATGGATAGCTGGACGGTTCACGAGACTGCTCCTCTTGCGTGGCTTCCAGTGATTGTCCGAACCGTCGTGACTCCTGAACGTTCCGTTTAGTGCCGCGCCGAATGTGTGACACACGGCGTTCAGGCGTCCTGCTGTTGGGGGTGACTTTGTTGCCCTTGGTATACCTTCCGCAACACGGACGATGTGGTGAACGAACCGCGGACGGATGATCCTAAACTGTGGAGTGAGAAGCCATTCCGTCGCCGTCGACCTTGACTTCAAGGGGCGATGTGTTCTTTCTTTGTTCTCATGAGCGAAGCAGACGCCAAGACCCTCAAGGACGCCTACCGCCTCGGCTGGACGGTGCATGTGAAGTGCGCCTTCGGCAAGCGGGATGGGATGAAGAGCATCCGCGAATGCATCGACAATCAGCAGCTGGATTTGCGGTCCTTGATGTGGACGCGCGGTGCTGAGTTTCCCATCGACATGCTGGCGAGCCGGCTCAAATGTCCGTCTTGCGGGTCCCGGCGGGTTCTGGTGGTCTTTGGTCCGCGCGGTGGGACGGCGACAATGATGGCAGGGGAGTGACGTTCCACTCGTCGCGTCTATCTGAGGGCGATCATCTGCGGCCCCGCGAGATCTCTACCGCCGGGGAAGCACGACGGTGAAGGTGGTGCCGAGTTCAGCCGATGACGCGACATCGATGGTGCCGCCGTGTGCTACCACCAGTAACTTTGAAATATGAAGACCGAGGCCCAGATTGGCGGAGCGTGGATTATTGACCGCTGCAGGTCCACGCGTCATCGCATCGAAAATAGTTTTGATCGTCTCCGCCGAAATCGTCGGGCCTTCGTTTCTCACGGATATCAGAATGGTGTCTGATTGGTCGGCGACCGTCACCACAATCCGAGTCCCTTCGAAACTATATTGAACGGCATTGCCGATGAGGTTCGAAAGCAGCTGGCCCATCCGTCCTCGGTCCCATGCGCCTGCGCAATCACCGCTGACGTCGACCTTGATTTCACGCCCCTTGGAGAGAGAACGCATCTCCTCGGCGAGCTGAAGCGCAAGTTCGCCCATGTTCATCTCGGTTCTAACAAGGGGGATTTCGCGTCCGAAGGATTTGCGGGTGATGTCCAGAAGATCATCCAGGATATGAGTAGCGCGCTCCATAGTGATCACGATCTGCGAGGTAAGCTCGGCTTTCTTATCGTCCGAGAGTTGCTTCCTCCCCATCATCTGAGCGGCCATGGAGGCCGAGCCGATTGGATTGCGCAAGTCGTGGCCGAGAATTCCCAAAAACAGGCTTCTCGAATCCGAGATCAGCTTTGTGTATTGCGCCACAGATTCAGCAAGGGCCTGATCAATGGCTTCATTAAAGCGCGTGAGGTCTTCCAGGTCGGTTTTGGCTAAGGGTTCATCCCGGGCTGTCCATAACCGCACGACGCTGGAACGAAGGGCGCGGTATTCGGACACCATCTGATCAATGTTGAAGCCATCCGCTAATCGGAGCTGCGCGTGAACTTCTGCCGCGCTTTGAGTTAAGGGGCTATCGGGGGGACCAAGTCCCTTTGACTTATCAGCCTGTTCCTTCGGCGTCTGTCGGGTCTCAAGATCAGCGGCGATAAAACCCAGGATTTCCACGATGTGATCTTGCAGCCCCAGACGTGTCATGGTCTCGCTTGCAGGTGTCCTGGTGCGGGCAAAGGCGATCCACTCCCGGACAATCGGCTCAACGTTATGGCGGATGAAGTCGGAAAGCCGAAAGTCATCGCTTTTTGCTTGGTGCGGCAAATTTTGTGCGTGGCTCATCCGTAGACGGTCCCTGAGGTTACAACATCTGACGGTTCGCGCCCGTCCTGTCGTCGGGAACATCAGTGTTCATTGCTGTTGGTCTTTGATCACCTAACAAGCATCACAGGTGGCAAAGATATGCCTACACAGGTGCCCGCGGATCCAGCAGAGAGCTTAGCAGAGTTTACTTCTGCATGTTCTCTTTATCTTTTACTACCTAAACGTGCGTGGTCCAGCTCGGCAGACAATGCCTCCTACACTCCGGACTAAGAGGTCTCACCCAGCGAAGACGCGCTTCGCTTTTTTGTGGCCCCGTGACCTCTGGCTATAGCTGGGAGGGAGGATGAAGGTGGCTTCGGGCACTTGGCGGGAGCGCGGAGACAGCCCAACGGGGCGACCGCGACCGCGACTACGACGATGACGATGCGGGACCGCAGGTCCTGGGAACGATCATGTTCAGCGCTGCGAAAGGTAACATCAAAGTCACAGACCTGAGCAAACTTGACACTTTACGACCTAGACGGGTGACAGCCCCGGTTTTGCGGTGTCTGTTAACCATCTGAACCGTAAGGGGGCAAACCTATGCGTATACAGACGAGTTGTGCTGCTGCCGTGATCGCTGTGATGTTCGGGTCTGTTGCTGCCCAGGCGGCCGATCTCTACACCCCACCGCCTCCGGCTCCAATCGAGGTTGACGTCTTCTCATGGAGCACTTGCTACATTGGTGCACAAGGTGGTCCGGGTTGGAGCGATTCGGACGTCAAGTTCCCCTACAGCGACAATTCAACCTCTCCGGATGGGTTTCTGATCGGCGGACGCGCCGGTTGCGACATGCAGCTTGATCAGTTTGGTTCCTTCGTGCTCGGCGCACTCGTCGATGGGTCCTATGCGGATATCAATGACAAGACGTCTTATCCCGCAGGGCCCGTTACGGCCACCTACAAGACCGACATCAATTATGCCATCAACATCCGTGCACGCGCTGGCTTTGCCCTTGACCGTATCCTGTTCTACGGCACCGGCGGTCTTGCCATTGGCAATGTCGAAGGGGAGCTTTCCACGGCTTTCGCAAGCGACAAGGACAGCAAGACGCTGACCGGCTGGGTGGCCGGCGGCGGTGTTGAATGGGCTGTCACCGACAACATCTCTGTCTTCGGCGAATACCTCTATTCAGATTTCGGTTCGAAGAAGTTCTCTTATGGGGGCGCTCTCACGGCACAATCCTACAAGCAGAGTGTCGACCTGCAGAGTGTCCTGTTCGGTGTGAATTACAGGTTCTAGTCCGCAGTCTCTCCCGAGCTGCGGCCGAGAAAAAGGGGCATGTTCGCGTGCCCCTTTTTCGATTTCGGAGGAGCGGCCCCCTCCACGGCGGGAATATTCGACCATGTCCGACACCAAGGAGTGCCTATTCTGCAGGATCGCGGCAGGCACCGTGCCTTCCCACCCGGTTTACGAAAGCGGCACCCTTTATGCGTTCCTGGACATTAATCCCATCCGCCCGGGGCATACCCAGATCGTCCCGCGGAAGCACTATCCCTATTTTGACCTTATGCCCTCCGAACTCGCCGCTGAGATCGTTGCGCTTGGCCAAATTCTGGCGAGAACACTAGAGCAAATCTACGCGGTGGAGCGGGTCGGCTTCCTCTTTACCGGGAGCGACATCCCTCATGCTCACGCCCATGTCGTGCCAATGGTCTCGCCCACCGATATCACCTCGCGACAGTACATTGCTGAAGAGAGCGTCACATTTCGGCCCACCGCGCGAGCGTCCGATGACGAACTTGTAAGTGTTGCCAGAGTTCTTTGTTCTGCCTTGGAGTGATCTCTAAGTCGGCCACGCTAACCCCACCGGGTCAATGGCCTTGCGGCGACAATGGCCGCGTCACCGCGAGCGCTCCGTTAGCCCCTTGGTTGTGGATGGCCGCTCAATCCGCCCTGGTGCCCTTGCGGAGCATGCTTACATCTCAGCGGAGGACATAGAACCGGACGTTCATTTAGTTCGTCAACTAACCTATCGGTGGCGAGCACCTTTTTACATCCTACAATTCGACTAGGAGCCAGGGTCTTGCTCCGATGTCTCTGTGACGTAATGCCTAATCATAAGATGCCGCCAAGCCTTAAGCGTCTTACCCCCTTCAAAAGCTGCATAGATCGCAGCAATTGCCGTACCGGCATTTGAGAGTGCCGAAATCCAGTCTGGAAGGCTGCCACACATTCTGTTGACCCATTATTCGATGTTGTGAGCAACTTAAGATTATTTGGTAAAATAGTTAAGACGTTCCTGAAAATGAACCTTAGAAGAATTGCATTTTCTCACTTCATCTTAAAATAGTCGTGGCTCTTGGCGATCAATAATGCTGTCTCGAGTTTGCTCTTTTGCGGGTGGAACTAATTCTCCATAAAGACGAACAAGGTTCATTGGTAGAAGTGCCGAGTGCAACATGATGATTGGTGCAAGTTCTCCAAGGCCCCCATACACCAGGAATGCCAAGTTGCTTGCAATTGCTATCAATCGCAGGGCGATCATTGTGCGCATTGCAAAGGCACAAAACACTAGAGCCGCTGCCAGATAACCCATTGCGTCTTCGGTAGGCACTTCTGCCTCCATCTTCACGTCACCATGCTAATAGTCACGTATCAAGAGGGTAGGCCGGCTCAACCAGCGGGGCTGTGGCTTTTGCCACAATACGGGCCAGGATCTAAGCCGTATGCCGTTTCTAAGGTGCCCTTGGTATGCGGGCGATCGCCGGAGTGTCAGTGCCGCTTCATCCCTCGGAGACCCATGATCCAGCTGCGGTCGCCGAGGGGAGTCGGTTTAAGCATCGGCAGAATTGTTAGACTGTCCGCCTCAGAACCCACCCAGAGGGCACTAGCGGTGTGGGCTGGGACTCCTGTGGCTCCCCTTCGCTTACATGGTATTTTGCTCAAGAGGCGAGCTGCCAGAGCAATGTCCTTTTCTCGACAAAGCTTTGTCTATAGGTGCAGGGGGGTGATCTTAGGGCAGATGAGCTAAGAGGACAGGACTGCAGCAGCGATGGCCTGAATATGGCGGTGGTCAGTCCCACAACAGCCGCCGAACACCTTGAGAGCCGGGAAGTCAAGGCTTAGCACCCGATACCGGTCAGCAAGATCTGCGGGATCGCCAATGTCGAGACTGGCGGAGTCATCGAGTTCAGAGTGGCTCTTGCTGGAGGCATTTGCCCGTATCCCCTGAATTCGATCTGTCCAAGGCGACCCGCGGCCCATTGCCCCTTCAAAATGCAAGGGATGCGCGCAGTTCACCATGTAACAGATCGGTGAGCCGTCTAATGCTTGTTCGGTACGCTCCACTGCCTCCCGCAACGTGGTGCCGTCGATCAGCCTGCCGTCTGTCTCGACCGTGAACGAAATAACGCAAGGTAGGCCCGCTGCCTTTGCGGCTCGGCCAATGCCGATTGCCTCGCCAACTTTGTTCATCGTGACCGCAGAGACCATGTCTACTTCGGTCGCGGCGAATGTCTCTACCTGGGGAGCATGATATTTCTGCGCGGCTCCTTCTTCCAGGTTCCCGTCCTTATAGGCATCGCCATGTGGGCCAATCACCCCGTTGAGAACGCAAACCAAACCGGTTTCTTCCCACTGCTCTCGAAGTCTTGCGACAAAGCCGGCAGCGTCCGCATTGACCTCCTGGAGAGCGGCAGCGTCATACCCAAGCCGCGCACCCCAATCGGTATTGGCGCGCCACGTGGGTGTGTCGAGAATGAACCCTACGGCATGGTCCCGAGCAATCTGCAGGTATGAACTGTAATACATTTCCAGCTCATGCCGACCCTCTGACGTACCAAGCAGGGGAAAGGCCGCGAAATGGGGCAGATCAATTCCTCGATGAAAGACAAGCGTCGTCTCAAGGCCGCCATCACAGAGGAAGGGGTCGGTGCCTAAGAGTGGAAGGCAATCTCTAAACTTTTGCATCAGGCGTTCTTTCCCTCAACACGTGCCGATCAATAACACGGCCGCGTGTCCGCAGTGCGAAATCAACGGCAACAGAGCCTTTGATTCACCCTGACATGGGAATGGATTACTTGGGTTATCAGCCGCCGTTATGGCGCTAGCCAGAGCTTCTGAGATAAGCGACAGCTATGGGTAAAGATACCGGATATGAAAATCGGACCCGCACATCTATTGGCGCCTATAAGAAATCTACCATTCTTTGCGAAAGGGATGCCGGAATCACCACGCGGATCAATGCATTGAAGGAGGAATACTCCGGGGCACTGGGAAAGATTCTGAACCGGATTACAAAGGAGCCCCTGTAACGGAGGAAAACTCATGACGACGAATGCCGGATACCAATCTTATTTTACTGTGTGGGATTCTGGGCGGTTTCAAAGTCCAGGGCCAGCGTTTTAAATACTTAATTGTATCGCCACCATCGCCAGCCCAAAGCTGCACTGGTTGCTCAAAGTGATCGGGTCGGGACCTGTAATGTCGTGCGGCGGTTTAAGTTCCAATGCCACAGGATTTGACTGATCAGCGCCAGGAAGACGATACTACCGCCAATCACTGTCCGGGTGGCCGGCACCTCTGCATGGATTAACCAGACCCAGATCGGGCCAAACACCGGCTCCAGGGTCGAGATCAGCGCCGCCAATGCCGATGGGATCAGCCGCGCGC
>NZ_VHKL01000024.1 GCF_007474605.1 Rhodoligotrophos appendicifer
CTGGCCCGATGATGCGCACGAGAAGCATTGGCGTAGAGCTTGCCAGGAAATTGCTCTCGAGCAAGAGCTGCGGCTGAAGCGAGGGGCCAATACAGCCGAACGAGTTAGGAGTTCAGTCAACTGCCTTCTTTACATCAAGAAGGAGTTCCGCATGAAAGCCTTGGTCTGAAACGGCAAAGAGAACGTCCGTTACGATACGGTCTCCGATCCTGAATCGAGCACCCTCGGGATGCGATTCAAGGTGACGAGCTGCGCGATCTGCGGATCGAACTTACACCTGTTTCACAACCTGCTTCCAGCCATGCTCCCCGGCGACATCGTAGACCATGAGACTATGGGTGAAGTAGTCGAGGTCGGATAGCGCGGCCAAGGGCAAACTCAAAAGGGAGAGCGTGTCGTAATCCCTTTGACAATTGTATGTGGTGAAT
This sequence comes from Rhodoligotrophos appendicifer, assembly GCF_007474605.1. Lineage (NCBI taxonomy): Bacteria > Pseudomonadati > Pseudomonadota > Alphaproteobacteria > Hyphomicrobiales > Rhodoligotrophaceae > Rhodoligotrophos > Rhodoligotrophos appendicifer. The sequence continues at coordinate 429 of NZ_VHKL01000024.1, forward strand.
GCGACCAATGCCGTCGAGGCAATTTCTCAGTATGCCAGCAGACCAACCGGAAAGCAGAGTTGAGCGACAAGGTTTTCGGCCATAGACGGCCGGCCTATTTGGCTACACGCACCTCACTGGCGGGTATCCGTGCGGTCAGGCGGAATATCTGCGGGTGCCCTTCGCCGACACGACCCATATCAAAGTGTCTGAGGCATTGAGGACTGATCAAGAAGATGCGTCTCTTTGTTTGCTTGCCCTTCTTAGAAGTTACCTGAATCGCTGAGAGAAACTGCGAGCGCCAACTCAGAAAATCACCCCCTCTTCTCGAACGTGGCTCTGGCTGAACATACTAGTCGAAGTCGGGGGTGCGGTCTGGGATTGGGTCCAGCCACGCCATGGGAACGAAACCAGCCTCTGTGCCGTAAGACACATGGCACCACCCCTCCTCACAGCCGAAAAGGTCAACTGTCCCTCCTGGCGGAACACGATATGTTATCTCGCAGGAGGAATTGGGTCCGCTGCGAAGGGGCGCGGGGCGCTGGACTTCCGCACGCCGAAGCTCCCCATCGGCCGAGCCCGACCGCGGATTGATGACTGAGGCACATGCCACCGGCAGTTCAGGCTCCTTTGCAAACGCTGGAATGCTAAGGGAGGCGCCCGGAACGACAGCCAGCATGGCACCGAGACTAACCTTAATGAGGCGGTTCATGGTGGCACCTCGTGTGCAGGTGGGAATTTGTAAGAAGATAGTCGACTGCCTGAGGCAGCCGACCATCCCGTTCACGGGAAGTGAGCTGGGTTAGACGTCGAACCAGCCGCCATCGCCCATGTCGTCACCGAGGTCACCGAACTCCGGCTCTTCTATGACTTTATTGTTGTTTTCGTCATAGCTGGTGTAAAGGCCGTCGTAATATTCATCCTTGGTGATCGCAGAGTTTGAATCGGCATCCCAAGTGTTGAACCAGCCATTCCCATAGCGCTCGTCGAAGGCCTGTCGATGATCACCAATGCCGCTGTCGAATTCCGACTGGGTAAGCGATCCATCCTTGTTGGCGTCCCAAGTGTCGAAGGCACGGTTATTTTCGAAACCGGCGCGAAACTCGGTGTTATTGATGCCCGAGGCTCCATCGGCATCCCAGTCACTATAGTTCGCGGCCATGACCGGCGCCGCCATCAGCGACAGCGCAAATGTGGAAGCAACGAGATTTGACGTGATTCTGTTAAACATGGTTGTTCTCCTCTTTTGGTTTTCTTTACCAGAAACGAGCATCGATCGCCGACGCTCAGGAGGGGAAATGTCTTGGGCCGCAAGATGTTCCCAAAAAACCATGAACAAACTGCAATATAAGCACACGAACTTGTGATAACATTGCATAGTCAATATAGATTTTTAGACGATTTTGTTAATATCAATCTTTAGTTATATTGTTGACCGGCAAGATTTTACCAAGTTTTCTATATTTAAATTACACGAAATGTTTCGTAGATTAATATTTATATAAATCTTCTTCTATTTACTCAAAACCCCCGATTGAATTCGGCAGGGAACAGGCTTGCTCAAAATCAAAGGAACGCGTTCGACCGCGGAAGGTTGTCTTTACATATTTCAGCGCGCCCTGCCTTCGCTGCAGGAGCAAAGGCAGTCGACGACCGCTTCAGGCGAAGAGTTCAAGGGCTGAGAGATAATCCCGCCGGGCGGCTGGTCATGCCGCGGCGTCAGCCTGGTTTTCACTGAGCAAGAGAGCAAGATCTGAATCATGGAGAGCGAAACCGAAAATCGCTTGAGCCCCTCGTCCGAATTGAAAGATTTGAATGAAGGTGAGAAGCTAGCTGTCGATCATCAAAGTCGCCCGAGCGCAGCGTTAATCCATGAGACCATTCGAGCCGAAGGGGAAAAGGAGCTCGAGCGCACCAGTATAGCGCTTATGCTGTCGGGATTTGCTGCAGGACTGTCCATTGGCTTTTCTGTCATCGTTCCAGCAATCCTCATGGTCGCCCTTCAGGACGCCCCATGGGAGCATCTTCTGACTGCGCTCGGATACACGATCGGCTTTCTGATCGTGGTGCTGGGCAGGCAGCAACTCTTCACGGAAAACACCCTCACCCCTGTCCTGCCTCTCCTGAAGGCTCCGACTGTCCATCGGTTTGGTCAGTTAGCAAGGCTTTGGTCTCTCGTGTTGTTCTCCAACATCATGGCGACATGGATCTTTTCGGCGGCTCTTGCGTACACGCCCATCTTCGATCAGGAGATCAAAATGGCCATCGCCGAGTTTTCGCAAACGACGATGAAGGCGGATTTCTGGCCGATGTTTCTCAAGGCCGTCTTCGCAGGCTGGCTCATCGCGCTCATGGTCTGGCTGATGCCGGGAGCCGGAGATGCCAAGCCATTTGTAATCATTATTGTGACCTATGTCGTCGCTCTCGCAGGCTTCGCGCATATCATCGCCGGATCGGTTGAAGCGTCGTTTCTCGTCCATGTGGGCGACGCCTCCCTGGCCGAATACCTGTTCCGCTTCTTTTGTCCGACCCTGCTCGGCAACACAATCGGCGGTGTTGCCTTGGTCGCCTTTCTGAATTTCGGGCAGGTGGCTCCAGAAATTCAATCGTGATGGAAAAGATTGCGCAGCTCGGCGGCAGCGACGTCACGAAGTGTGGGATGTTAGGTCCCCCACGGATCACACTTGTCTTAGGATGCAAATAGGGGACGGCACCTGCACGCCCTTAAATTTGTCGCTCTCGGCCAATCCAAGCGCTCCGCAAGAGACAGCACGATGACCAGCCTGTCCATTCGCTCAAGACGATCTCGGCTTCCTCAGATGCCTCCGCGTCACGTGGAAAGTGCCAGGCTCTACGCTGAAGGGGAAGGTTTCAGCTTTCTCAACCGCTCACTTGAATCCGCTGAGATGGCCAGCGGGGACTGATCTGGCATCGCGTTTGCCGCACTACCAGACATCCGCCGTCCTCTCTTCGGAACAAACTCTACAAACCTCAGTTCACAAAACAGGCAGCACTGCGAATAACAGCCGCGAGTAATCCCGTCACGAAGAGTTTGAGATGCTTAGGAATTTTGTTCACCGTGCGTTTCGTCACGAGTGGCCGGTTATGCTGTCCCTGATGATCGCCGCAAGTTCCGGATGGGCTCTCATTGAACTCGCTGAGGAGGTTATTGAGGGGAGTACGCACGTTGTCGATACTGCGATCCTCCTCGCCTTCCGCACTCCCGGCGACCTGGCTGATCCCGTAGGTCCCGGGTGGTTGGAGGAAATGATGCGAGACTTCACCGCACTCGGCGGCGTCGGAGTCCTCGTTCTGGTCACTGTTGGAGCGTGCGGCTACCTGCTGGTGATCGGCAAGGGTCGAGCGTCGACTGCCATGCTGGTCGCGGTCGGAGGAGGAATTCTTATAAGCACCCTCGCGAAAATCGGGGTTGACCGTGTCAGGCCCGATCTTGTCCCGCACGGATCCTATGTGCACACAGCAAGCTTTCCAAGTGGCCATTCGATGATGTCCGCCGTTGTTTATCTGACGTTGGCTACCATGCTCGCCCGGGTCGAGCCGCGTTGGAGCGCCAAAACCTACATCCTGGCATCGGCCATTCTTGTGACGCTGTTGGTGGGCTTCAGCCGGGTCTATCTCGGAGTCCACTGGCCGACTGACGTTCTCGCCGGGTGGTCGGTGGGCTGCGGCTGGGCGCTGAGCTGTTGGTTGGTCACGCTGCGGCTTCAGCACAGAGGCGAGATCGAATAAATTGAGAGGAAGCTGGGGAATGAGGAACGTGTCCGGGGTGAGGATGTTCGCGTGGTCGGTTATCGCGCTCACACTCGGTATCTTGAGCATTGCATCGCTTCTTCCCCTCCTTGGAACTGACTGGTGGCTGATCCGAATGATGGATTTCCCCCGACTCCAGTTTCTTTTTGCACTCATCATTGTGCTGCCGGCAACTTTGCTGCTGAGCCCCAAAGCAGCATTGTCAGGGGCGGCTGGCCTGATCGGGGTCTGCGCAATTACCTACAACATCTACAAGCTTGCTTCCTTCACGCCGCCAGCCGTTGAAGTGGCAGCAACAGTTGTCGAGTGTTCGCCAGGATCTCGAGTGCGCGTGCTCGTGGCGAACGTGCACCGCGGCAATGAAGGCGCCGAGGAGCTCATCGAGATCATTCGGAAAACAGAGCCGGACCTGTTCCTCGCCGTCGAAACGGACGAGTGGTGGGACATGGCTCTCCGGCAGCTTGAGCCGATTTTTGCTGAGAAAGTTCAGCAGGTAGCCGGCGCCAGGTCCTACTTCGGCATGCACCTCTTTTCGAAATTTCGCCTCCTCGACACTAAGATACTCTTCCCCGTCGGCGATCACGTGCCCGCGATTAAGACTGCGGTCCGGCTGCCTGGAGGGGAGACAATATCCTTCTACGGAATACATCCCCGGCCGCCTGGCCTCTTTCAGTCTTCAACCATGCGGGATGCACAGCTTCTGTCGGCGGGGCTTGCCGCGCGCGAGACCGATATACCGACGGTGCTCGCCGGCGACTTCAACGCGGTTCCATGGGATCATGTCTTTAGCCGCACATTAAGGACGGGTGGCCTGCTAGACCCCCGCATCGGTCGCGGTTTCATGCCGACTTTCAGTGCGCAGAATTGGCTCATGTCATGGCCTCTCGATCACATCCTCTTCACCGAAGAAATAGGCCTGATGCGCCTGCAGCGATTGCCTTCCTTCGGCTCGGATCACTATCCGCTGCTGACCGATCTCTGTCACATGCCAAGCCTTGCCACAGTGCAGGAAGCGCCCGGACTCGAATCGTCTGACGTAGAGGAGGCGGAAGCAGTGATTCGGATGGCACTCGAGGGCCGATAGGGTTTTCATGATTGGCCTCGCCGATAGCCGGCAGTTCGGCTGGCGCGGGTGGCATGAACATTCGGCTCGGAGCAGCCGCACAACGGCTCATGGCCAGCTGTTATCGCAAACGTTAGATCTAAGCCAATGCGGAGATAAGGACTGGCAAACAAGCCAGGATGGTGCGCGCGATTCTCCCTCCGCTCGCCATCATCTGGCCTCGGTCGTTGGGCTGTCTGGGGTTGTGGAAAATGATCCGTGTTGCTTCAAATCTGAGCGCACGTCACGATCATTAGGGCTTTCGCCGAACCCAAGCCGCGATCGTCTCTTCTGGCCCCCAGAGAACGTCGGCTGCCCACCATGCTTCCCCCTTAGACATTAGTCCCGTGCCTAATGATCAAATTTCAAAAGCAGCAAATTTGCAGTCACAAGTTTTCTTGTAGCGGTTAGGCCGGTTCGCTAAGTCAGAACTGAATAGCGGCGGGGGGCTGCCTTGAGAGCTTATGTCCATGCCCTTTACCATCGCTTTGGTGATGGTTTGCCGCCTTGGTTAGCAGCTGCCCTACAAAGTTGAACCAGTCACCGCTCCAGCATTAAAGCCAAGACCTTATACACTGAGCAGATCCCGGGTTCATGGCTGGTGTATGTCGAAGCACGTCCTCTTGATCGACCCCTAACTAAGCGCCCATGGGCGGTAAGCCGGCCCGCCTTGCACATGCTCCAGAATCGAGCGGCCAGACCGGCAGGGAATTGCCGGTCTGTCCTGTTTGCTATTCGCCACTCAGACTGAGAGCTACTCGATGACCCTCAGCTCGGCCGTTGCATTGGCGTTCAACCGACGGAACTGATCGATCTGGTTCCGGTAGTTTTCCATTCCTTCGATGTCCTCATCGGTCACGTTGCTGATGACCAGCCGATCTCCCTGCATGGAGAAGCGGCTCAGGGGAAAGGCTACCTTGTCTTCGCCGATTCCGAGGAACCCGCCATGGGCGAGCACCAGCATGTTGCGTCCGCCGTCTGCATCTCGGATGATGCGATCGACCTCGCCAAGACGCTCGCCGCGCAGATTGTAGACATCCATCTGGGTGATCTCGGAGACCGACAACGAATCCCTCTGGGCATCGGCAGTGTCGTTCATCGCCTGCGTGTTGACGGGGCCCAGTCGCTCCCGGGCTCTGCGACGATCGTCATCGGTGAGCCGGTAAGGGGGATTCGTATCGCCCTCTGCCACGGTCGGGGAGTAAAGCAGGGTGACCGAATCTTGATCCTCCTCGCTGGTCTGCGCCCGGTTGGAGTCTCGGGTCTGATCCTCATCGGTGATCTTCTCGAAGCGCACCGTCGGCTGGCCCTGGGCCCGGTTGACCACGACTCGCGGCTCCTCACGCTCGAAGCGGACCTGCGGCTGTCCCTGGCGCTGCATCTGCACCCGGGGTTCGCCCTCAGCCCTTGAGATGTTCACCTCCGGCTCCGAGCTCCTCATCGTGACCTCTGGGCGATTTTCGGATCGGAGGAGCTGCACTTCCGGGTCCGGCTGATTGACTTCGACCTGCGGCCGGGCCATGGCGACATTCACATCCGGCTCCGGCATGCGGACGGTGATCTGCGGCTGGGGAATGTCGACGGTCACGGTCGGGCTCGGCTGCCTGACCAGGATTTCCGGCTGCGCTTGGCTGACCGTCACATCCGGCTGAGGCTGCCGAACGGTGATCCGCGGAGCGATCTGCG
>NZ_VHKL01000025.1 GCF_007474605.1 Rhodoligotrophos appendicifer
GCTTCATCTTCGTTCCTTCGTCACTGCGACGAGACCCAAATCCTCCTCAGTTCACAACCTCAAATCTGTGCCATTGGTGCTGACGGCGACCACTGGAAGCTGACGTTCACTATCCTTAGACAATGACGGCCCCGCGCTGGTCAGCGTCGCAAGGTCAGTCGCCCATCGACCCCATCGTGGCTTTTCCATGCTGCTTCCGTCACGACATTCATTCAGTTCAGGGGTAAGGACACGCTGGCGGGTTAGCCGACGCCCAGCGCCAATGCAGCGTCTTTCGCCCTTCCGGCAAGTTCCTGAAAATGCGCCACCCGCCCGGCCGTCGCCCTGAAGTAGACGCCGACCTGACGGGTCTCGCTCCAGTCCTTCACTTCCAAGAGATGCACGTCTTCAGCGTTGCGGAACTCCGCCCGTGCGTAGAGCTCGGGAAACAGCGAACAGCCCATGCCGATGGAAACCATCTGGCGAATTGCGTCGAGGCTTGTGCCAACGTAGTCATCAACAACAGTTGCGCCCGAGGCCTGTGCCAGGTGCTGGACGTTCTCCAGCAACCGGTTGCCGCTGCCGAGCGCCAAGAGCCGTTCGCTTGCCAGATCCTTCAAGCCAACAGAGCGTTTTCGTGCCAGGCGGTGGTCGGCCGGAACGCCGAGATAGAGCCGCTCCCTGCCTATCGGGATAAAGGTCAGGGAGGGCTCGCCGCATGAAGGGCCAATTCCGCAATCCAACGTTCCTTCGGCGACGGCGGTTTCAATAGCAGCGGGGCGATCCTCCACAATGTAGACTTTGAGGTCGGGGTACTTTTGATGCAGAGGCGGCAGGAAAGTCGGAAGGAAGTATGGCCCAAACGTGGGAGGTGTGCCGAGCCTGACAACCCCGCCAAGGCCTGCGCTGTCTTGCACAACGGCATCCATCAGATCGTTCATCGCGGCAAGCGTGACGCGCGCACCGTGGAGAAAGCGCTCACCGACCGGCGTGATTAAGACAGTTGCGGATGTCCGCTCGAACAGTGGGATGCCGAGATTTTCTTCGATGATCCGGATCTGGACCGAAAGGGTGGGTTGAGAAACATGACAGCGCTTGGCGGCCTTTCCGAAATGGCCACACTCGGCGAGGGCGACAACATATTCGAGTTGGCGGAGGGTAGGACGAAAAGGCATAGGCGATAGTTAGTTACTATGGACTGAATTACCACAATCAATTGGCGCAATTGATTGCCTGCCACCAGATAATTCTCGTTGTCATCAACCAAGGTATGCATATGGACCCCTTCATGGAATCTCTTCGCAATCGCCCCGCCGCGATCCAGGAACGTATCGAGCGCGAGCAGGCGCGTCCTGCCCCCGACAGCTTGAGGCTCTACGGATTGAAAAACCTCAAGCTGAAATTTCGCGATCAGATCGAATATCCACGAGTTACTCAACCGTGAAGGCAGGGGACATCCATTCCCGTTATACGCCCCAGATCCTTTACGCCCTCGATGGCGGTGCCGCGCACGTGAGGTCACTTCCATGCATCTCCAAACGCGCCAGGCCGCGAAACTCAGCCGCGTCGCCAGATACGGTGGCGTCGCCCTGATCGTCGCATGGTCGCTGCTCGCACTTTGCACGTATGCCGGCATCGAGGCGGCAGTCGGCTGGATGGCCGGCATGGGCGCTGCCGACGGCTTGATCGCCCGGTTTGCGCAGGTCGCCGCTCCGCTTGACGGGCCGCTCATTACGATCGTCTGGTTTCTCGGACTCGCGGTCTTAGTGCTGTAACCATACTGATCCTCCGGCTGACTTCGATCGCCAGTTAAGTGAACTCGGCCGCCGGTCTAGCGTGATCGGCGGCGGCTCCATTCAATCCCCAGTCCGGGCCCCTCTGGCGAGAGATGCCGGTCCTCTCGCGATGTCGGACACTGCCCCCGTCGTGGATGACCGGTTGGAGAGGTCACGTGGAATTTGCGTTTCTATTCGCCGATTGGCTCGGCAAGCCTGTCTGGATGTGGCTGAGTTTCATTTCGATCGTCACAGCACTTCTGGTCTTCGATCTTGGCGTGCTCCACCGTGACAATCACGAGATCAAGGTTCGCGAGAGCCTGATCCTGTCGTCAATGTACATCACGCTCGGCCTCGCCTTTGGCGGCTGGGTCTGGTGGCAGCTCGGTGCGGAATCCGGCATGAACTACCTGACCGGCTTTGTGGTCGAGAAGACGCTGGCTCTCGACAACGTCTTCGTCATCGCTCTGATCTTCTCTTTCTTCGCCGTGCCACGCCAATACCAGCACCGCGTGCTGTTCTGGGGCATCTTGGGCGTCATCGTCCTGCGTGCCATCATGATTGGTCTCGGTGCGACGCTTGTCTCCCAGTTCTCCTGGGTGCTCTACATCTTTGCGGCGTTCCTAGTGATCACCGGCATCAAGATGCTTTGGATCGGCGACAAGGAGCCTGAGATCGGTAACAACCTCGTCGTCGGGTTCCTGAGGCGTCGCTTTAACGTCATCGACGAGCACCACGGCCAGCATTTCTTCGTCAAGAAGCCAGACCCGAAGACCGGTAGGCTGGTCTGGTTCATGACGCCGCTCTTTATGGCGCTCGTTATGGTCGAGCTCGCCGACCTGATCTTCGCGGTGGATTCGGTCCCAGCCATCTTCGCCATCACCACCGACCCGTTCATCGTCTACACGTCCAACATATTCGCCATACTCGGCTTGCGTGCGCTCTACTTCGCGCTCGCTGCGATGATCCACCGGTTCCAGTATCTGAAGCCCGCGTTGGCGATTGTGCTCATCTTCATCGGCTCGAAGATTTTTGTCGCTGACCTTCTCGGCCTCGCGAAATTCCCCGCCGCGCTCTCGCTGGGCGTCACCTTCGCTATCATCGCCTCCGGCGTGGTCTGGAGTCTGGCCAAGACGCGGGCGCAGCCGCAGCATGTCGGGCAGAAGAGCTGCCGTGCGCATGAAAACTGACCCGTGATGCTGGGTTGCAGGCCCGGTGCCACATGCTTCCATCATACATCTGCTGAGATTTGCAGACTCAGCAACTAGGAGTTGAACCGATGCAAGAGTTGTTCGTAAACTTGATCATTTTCCTTCTGGTCGAACCCATGCAGCAGGAAATCGCGAGGACGCTTGCTGATTCCCGTGCACCACAGGAAGTGGTGGCTCCGGTCTTGACCTGTGCAACCGAGCATGGACCGAAGATCGTCAATCGCGCGCTGACAGATCCCCGGTGGGCGGCGTCGAGCGTGTTCGGTGCTTGGATCGGTTTGGTCGAACCGGCCGCGCTTCTCGCCGAGGCTGCGCCAGGGTGCGCATCTGCCATCGGGGCTGCCCAGCCGTTTCTCGAGACCCAGGAAGGCTCCAGCGGGTAGCGGAGCAAGGCGAATGGGTGGCAGTCCACTCACCGGCTGCGGCACGTTCGGCCTGAACATCAGTCTCGATCTCCCTCGTCGGCTTTGCAATGGCATCTGATTAGCTTTGCTGGGCTTTAGAACGATATCGGGCGAGATATATCGGTCGCCGGAAGGATCTCGACGCGGCGGGCATCAATCCTCTCATCGTCGCCTTGAACAGGTCACCGATACTCGAGACTCGCGCGGCATTTACGACTGCCTGTGCCAGCACATTCGCAGCAATCCGGTTGGCCGTGAACTTGAATGAGATGCGCGGGGACCACCTGAGGAAGGATACACCAATGGACCGCCTTGGCATGCCACTGAAGCCAGGATCGGATCGTCGCGTGCCGGCCGTTGGTCAAGGCCTTGTTTCGCCCACTGCGTCCGGCTTAATTGACGGTGTGCTGGCGGCGTGCGCTGCTCGCGACCGTATCTCGATCGGTGACGTTGTCGACCAGCTCGGGGCCGCCGGTTTCCCAGCGCTGGTTCTCATCCTCGTGCTTACGGCCCTCATTCCGATCCCGGGGCCATACGGCATGGTCTTCGGCACGGCGGTTGCGATCCTTGCCATCCAGATGATCTTCGGCCGGCCGAAACCCTGGTTGCCAGCTGTTTTGATGCGTCGATCCGTATCCACAGGATTGCTGGTGAAGGCGGGCTCAAAAATGCGAAGCTGGCTGGCTTCAATCGAGAAGCTTCACTCTCCGGGACGGTTCAAACAGCTCGCAGGACGCGAGACCAGTCGCCTTGCAGGTTTGGTTATTTTTCCTCTCTCAATTATGATCAGTTTGCCGATACCGCTCGGCAATGTACCGCCCGTCTTCGCCATCGCAATGATCGCGTTTGCCCTGATCCTGAAGGACGGTTTCGCACTCGTCCTGGGCCTCTTCGCGGCCGTTCTGGCGACTGCATGGGTCGCGGCAGTGTTCTGGTTTGGTGGCGAACTTCTAGCCGGGATCTGGCCGCTGATCGGTTAAGAGTAAGGAATCATCGTTGAAGATGATCGCGTGGCGGCAGTCCGCCCCATAGAATGGGATCTCTCGCGTGGAGGTCGTGCTCATTTTGCTCTTGGGCATAACGTTATAGGCAAGTCAGCCTGACCTCTACGAGCGGTGGCTTGCGGAACTGACCACTGAATCACTGAGTGTCCGGGAAGTATAGCGGTTGGGGTTCATTGCTCACGCGAATGGCTACCTTTCCTGTCTTTCACTCGGAAGCGGTCGGTCAGGAAACCACACCATTACAGACCACCAGTGACCTGAGCCGACCTGCAGCTTTCAGGAAATCGCGAAGCCCGCCTGGCCCACCAAAATGAGGCGCAAAGCTGCCGTTAAGGTCGCGTTGCTTCAATCGGTTTGCAGCACACGGTACACAGAAGCTTCATCTGCTTTGGGATGGCGCCAAGACCTTGATCGCGATGCTGGATCACTTTCGGTACGTGAATTGAGGGCTTTCGTTCTTTGTACACACCCCGCTTTTTCAACTTAACAATCCCCTCCATCTGACGCTTACGGCGGAGACTGGTCTCGGACTCTGCAAGTCCCCCTAGGGTGCCGAGAAAGCCCTGCCAGCTGCGTGGTAGTATCAACCGGTTGTTCGAGCACCCTAAGCCCAGCGCCCCGGGCCCTAAGCTCTCGCAGAAGTATCCGTTTCGTCTGGAAACACCCGGAGCTACAAGGGCCTGACTTTGAATCTCACAGCTCGGACGTGCATCCCCCGGAATAAAATCTCGATCGCTTCGTTTTCTAAGTAGCCCTTCGGCTATTAACCTAGGAGACGAGCGTGAAATCATACATCAGGAAAACGGCCCTTGTTCTGACGGTGCTTGCTGGCACCTCAGTTATGGCCATAGCGCAGACTTCTTCGACGGTGGGCTCTGGCGGCAGCTCTGCAGGTGGCGGAACGAGCAACACCACCCTGGGGACGGGCGGAAGTGCTTCAGGCGGCGATGGCGGCGGAAGCGCGAGCACGCTTGGAACCGGCGGCAGTTCCGCGGGCGACGGCCAAAGCAGTTCGACCGTTGGCACGGGAGGCTCGGCAGCGGGCTCCGGAGATAGTGGAAGCTCCAGCACACTTGGAACCGGCGGCACGTCGGCGGGCGGCGGCAGCTCAAGTTCTTCGGTAGGAACAGGTGGCTCTTCTGCAGGCTCTGGTGAGAGTGGAAGTGCAAGCTCCGTCGGGACCGGCGGCAGTTCCGCGGGCAGTGGTGGCTCGAGCTCAACCGTAGGGACAGGAGGCTCGGCTGCCGGGGCAGCGCAGGACGATACCAGCAACAAGGATTGTCCTCCTGGCCAAGCAAAGAAGGGTAGCTGCGGCTAAAATCCCGAACGCTTTCTGGCTTCGCGGTGCGGAGCCAGGAGTGGATGGAGACATTCAATGCATCCGATTTTTACTGGTCTTCTGACCCTTGGATGGTTCGGAGTGGCCATCGCTTCTTATTCGCAGGTCGATGCTCAATCGGTATCAAATCAAACTCTAACGGCTGCACGGTCATCCAAAAACCCCGCGATACGACAAATGACCGGTCGGGCCTCAGCAGCAGCGTCACTGTCGAATCCGATTTTTACTGGTCTTCTGACCCTTGGATGGTTCGGAGTGGCCATCGCTTCTTATTCGCAGGTCGATGCTCAATCGGTATCAAAATCAAACTCTAACGGCTGCACGGTCATCCAAAAACCCCGCGATACGACAAATGACCGGTCGGGCCTCAGCAGCAGCGTCACTGTCGGCAACGGGTCAGCCTCAGCACGGACCATTGTTGGTGGTTCCGGCTCCAGCGGCTCCGGAGTAACGGTTCATTCTCAGGGCAATGGAAGCAGCGCCGTCGCTACGTCCTCCTCATCAAACGGCACATCCGTCACCGCAGGTTCTGGCGACTGCGTAATCACTCATGAAGAATAGGAGATCCAGGTGAAGTCCTCATACCTCTCGGTTGTCATCCTGTCCTTAATGGCGCCTGTTGGCGGTACCGTTGTTCACGCGCAGGACGGTTGCTCTGGGTCGGCAACTGTCGGCTCCGGCGGCAGTGGCGCCACGGAGAATACCTCCGCGAGCACCCTGGGCACGGGCGGCAGTTGTGCGACCGAGGACGGACACAGTTCAACAGTCGGCTCTGGCGGAAGTGCAGCCGCTGTCGACGGCAAAGTTGACAGTGACACCAAGGTCAATGCCAACGAGAACAATCTCAACGCCAAATCGACTGCTTCGGCCAAGGAAGGCGGAGAGTGGAGTAGATCGAAGACACAGACCAAAGTCCGTCAGGGAGAAGATCTGAGTACCCGTACCAAAACCATGTCGCATGTGCCAGGCTCGAAACCGGAGAAGAGCACTACTGCAGTTCAATCGCAGACGCAGTAGCCGTTGTGTGTCCGTGGTGCGGCGGGCGGGGGATACAAAGTCGCCCACTTTGCAAAACATAGGATCAACGGGACTGAAACCGAGGAGCTGATCAGGCGGCTCAAGTGAAATTCATTGATCACCAGAGGCAGATTCTCATGGCATTGGTTTCTCGCGTCGTGATCCCGCTCAGATGCCCCTCCTGTGGAGCGTCGGGTCTGGCGCAAGGCGTAGAGAACAATGCACCGTTCGATCTTGGCTGGGGTTTCTCCATTCAGGTCTGGCCAAAGGGTTTTCAGCTTGCCAAAGGCGCCGTAGTCGGGACAAACCTCATGGTTCGTTGCGAGACATGTGAGCAGGCGTTCGCTCTGCGGAAAAGGACGAGCCCTCGATAAGCAATCTCATACACTTCATTTTTGAAGACCTTTTTAGTGAAAACGATCGGGACCTTGGCTTCACGGAAATCAACCGCTCACGGGGGTGATGTTTATGGCGACCACTGATTTCGTACCATCCGTACAATACGGGGATTGGCTCGGCAGAGTGGAAGCAGACGATGTATACCCAAATGACATAAGTGAGTGGGCACGGGAAGCCGGCCTGATTGCAAACGGAGAGGGTGTTCTGGCAATTAGGCTTTCAATTTCTGACACCCAAACTGGGGATGTGGCTCAGCCTTGCATCACGATCTTGTATGCAAATTGTAGCCTGTTCGAATCTCTGCGAGAGGGCGGCTCACGGGAAAACTTAAGGCGAAAGAAGCGCCCATTTCGGTTCAACACCTCCTGGAGGCGTTTAAACGCTTCAGCTTCGTGATGACGCGCAGTGGCTTTAGTTTTGGCTCAGGCTTCACGATTGAGTTGGAAGAATAGCAAGCCGCACCCCGTTTTATTGTGAGTTAGTCGATTATTGCGCTTTTGCGCAGTGTCTGTCGGGTAAATCCGAGGCGATACTGATTTTCAAATGCGGTTAAATGCACCGTAAACTTGAGGTGCATCTAACGGCTGTCCAGATAAACCCGCGGAGCCAGTTTACACAAACGGAGCGGAACCATCTTTGGCGCTCAATAACCAGAGAAGTGCCGGCCATTAATCCCTCTCAGGAGGATATGCAGATCCTCTCTGACAGCAGCAACACGCCGCCTTCTGCGCAAGCCACGTACGATTTCGAACCTTCAAAAGAGAAAACCTTGTTCACAAGGCTCTCTTTAGAAAATCATAGGCTCCATTCACATCTTCTCTCACGCAGGAAAGTAGGGAGGTTAGGTCGTTAAATTAGACCTCGTACTTCTGCGTAATTTTGGAACAGCCAAGTAAATCGCACATCTGATCACCAAACATTGGGTGCGTCAGGTAAAACCTTATTGCAGCATCGAACTTTTCGCCCGCAACTACGTTTCTGACTCCAAAGTTCGAATCAGTTGTGCAGATGCCGCATCGTAACCTT
>NZ_VHKL01000026.1 GCF_007474605.1 Rhodoligotrophos appendicifer
GCGCATGAGCCATGTGGGCGGTGCTCCCTGTCATCCTCAGACCCAAGGCAAGATCGAGCGCTGGCACCAGACCCTCAAAAACCGCATCGTGCTGGAGAACTACTTCCTGTCTGGCGATCTCGAAGCCCAGATCGAGGCGTTCGTCGAGCACTACAACCACCAGCGTTACCACGAGAGCCCGCCGACGCCTACTTCGGCTGGGCCCCAGCCATCATCCAGCAGCGTGAAAGGATCAAGGGACAGACCATCGAACGTCGGCGCTTACAACACCGCAAGCTCGCCGCATAACATCACCCCCCAGACGAGGCCAACACTCCGCTAATTTATGCCGCGAGTTGCGCCAAATGTTCTGACGTCGGACAACCGTAGCGACCTTCCGTTTGAGCAAATGAGCAAAACTCAATTAGCGAATTACAAGCCATGGCCGGAGGGGAAGCAAGAGAAATTAGAGGCTAGATATCAGGATGAAAGAGGTGACGAGGAAAGCAGGCTTGCCTTCTACATAAATAAAGTTCTCGGACCCCGCGTCCACTACTACCTCCAGGAGGCGAGAAAGCTGGGCGAGTTTTGCGACGATCCAGATCTAGAATATTACGATGGACTCGATCTTGAACAAGAGCTTGAGCGACAAGGAAGAAAACAAAACCGCGCCGACGACAGGACCAGGAGAAGCTTGATGACCTTGTTTCCAAATATAAAAGATGTCAAGACGAACACAGGACTTTTATAAAAAAGCGGAACCGCTGGCTGGAAGCTTACAAGAAAGCTCTGCTTCCAGACCGTGCCCGCAAGGCTGCTTATGATGTCGAAAGAGGGATGCGGCGGTCGTTAGGTCTACTCGATGATAAGGATGACTAAATTTGAACCTGGGTTCAATCTGAATGATCAGCAAATTTGCGGATGTGGGGGCCTAGGTGTCTCTTCGTGCCACATCCGCAAGAGGAAGATTTCGGTAGGAAATCACCTGTTACGAAAAATATAAAGTCCCTAGTCTATACTTGACTGTCAATGGCAAGGCCGCGTCACTTCAGTTTAAGCCAATAACTCAAATGGGACCAAAACTGCTCCGCTACCACACCGCTCCTCCGGCATGTGGGCAGCGGTCGCTGCGTTCCTACACTATGGGGCCCAAGCTACGGGTCCGCCGATCGCCGTCACGATGTCGGGGCAGAGCTGAAGGTCACGTCTCGCGTGCTCGCACCTTGGATAGATTGATTGAACCTATGAGGCAGCCATCTACAGTCTTATACTGACGGGTTGCGCGTTGACAAAAAGAGGCACTCCGTGGAGCACCTCTTTTCAAGTTAGCGCTGGTCAATCGCGTCGAGGAAGACCACCACAATAGTCAACCTCGTTCGGTTCTAAAATGTAACCCGTCCGCCTCTTTTGCTCGCAATCCTGGTAGACATTGTCTGAGGCGGAAGATCGTGGGCTGGATCCTGGTTCAGGCTTAACCTTGTTCGCTCGGAAATCAGCAGCCACCCCTTTCCAGTTTCGGCAGCCTGCAAAGGCCTCCTCTGCCATATGTTTGCACTTTGTAAAGTAGGAAAAGTCTCCAAGTGGATACTTATTCGTCGCCTGTTCCCTCAGAGCGCAAACACCGGAATATTCAACCTTTGCATCCTCACAGCTCATATCTCGCGACCTGACTTCGGTGGCTACGAAGAGCAGACCAATGACTGTGAAAGCTACGGCTCTCATTAACACCCAGAAGCACTCATCGCAGCTGTGTACATGTCGATACATTGCTCGAATGCAAGAGCCTGCCCTGAACTGCCACCACCCATGGATTGCCAGCTCTTCTGGCACGAAACGAGATTAATTCTCATCTGATCGCAAGCCGCCGTCGACGACTGGGCGATTTTGATTCTGGTTTCATATCTTCCTGAAGCCGCCACAGGCTGTGGTGGCTGATCGCTTGTCGCGGACCAAGCACCAGAGAATTCAAACAGAGCTACGGCGGTCAACAAAACGTGGCGAATACCTTCATATCACCCTCCTAAAAGTTACTGCGCAGACTTTACGCGACAGTTGGTACAACCAGTTTCAGAGCCTGGGCTGCTACGACCACTGATCGAGCTATTTCCAGGAAGCCGAGGCTGCGATGCAGAGCCACGGGATGGATAGGGAACACAGATCGCCCTTTGTCCATATCCAGGAATCATTCGATAAGTACCCTCCGGACAACTAACGGTGTCAGCTTTTGTTGATGGCATCTCCATTATGAAGCCGGACAACCCCACGAACGAAGCAACAAAAAGATTTTTACTGAGTTTCATCTCAAGTCCTTGTTCACTAGACTTCGATCTCAGTCTTGTGTGATTTAGATCATCACACAACCCCCATTTGGGGGGGATAGGGAAGTGGATTTTGATTGAGGTATAACGCGCCTCATGCTTGAGGCGTCTGTGAAAGCCCGAGCTCAAGATTACAGCTTGCGGCTCCCTATCTTGCAAACAAGGAGGGCCAAGTCAGTTTGACGGCGTAAGTCTGTCTTTCCAAATATTTCCTTGATCCTGCTTCGTACCGTCTCCAGCGACAGTCCTTCAGTGCTTGCAAAATTTTCTAGCGATTTACCCTCAGCAATTCGACATGCCAGTTTGGCCTCAGAAAGTGTCAGACCAAGTACTTCTTTAACGATAACTGGATCGAATTCAATTTCAGTATCAATGTTCACTACGGAAATAACTGCTCTTGCACGGGTAAAAATATCGTTTGCTCTGCCGACGAGAGGGATAACTCTGATCATGTGCCCTCGTAGTCCTGCCGATCCGGGGAGCAAGAGCGGGCGCAATTTGACAGTTGGAGCATCGGGAGTGATAGCCCTGGCTACCAACTCCGCGAACTTCGAGCGCAAACCTGGAGTTGAGGTGGTCAAAATTCCATTTTTAAAAGTTAGCAGGGGCCCGATCAATGCTTCGAATTTAAGGTTTGCTACGGTCAATTTTCCCGCCTGATCAATTAGGCCAGTCCCTCGTCCGAACCGAGGGTATTAGAAGGGAGGTGGCCACGCTATTACCGTGCCGCACAGCGAATGAGCACGCAGTCTCCAACAATGAGCATAGGCGATTGAAGCTGCTCAATTCGGCCGCTGAAAAGCAACCTTCGCGGAACCGTCGTTCCAGTGATATTGGAACCATCGCTCCCAGATTGTTAGAAACAATCGCGCCAGCGTACGAATGGAAGCCCAAAGGGCGCGCAAACTCTTGTTGAAACCGGTCTCGTCTCAGCTCGCTTTCGGAAAAAGCATGCTGTTCCGTAACGGCTCCGAGCCATCCGGACGAATGGAGCCGCATTCCACGCTCCATCCTCGAGTTTCTTAGATGCCATTCTTCTTTTACGAATATGTCAACGAACTCAGCGAGCTCGTCGGACCACACAGATCTTGGTTGATTGCCGTCTACAAAATGCATTACGGCGCCTGCTGAGTTGCAGGCCTCAGCAAGCCTTTGTAGGGCCCCGTCCAAAGCTCCGGAATTACCGCGGCTTCGAGAGGGATTCCGATTTTGTTGATTTTGTGATTCAAGATGCTGGCTGGAGAGGAGGCCAGCATCTGATGACAGCACTTCTATCCAAGGACCTTCGGGAGCGTGTGGTCGGTGCGATTGAGTCGGGCGAGAGCTGACGGTCGGCTGTCAGCCGCTTCGGGATTGCCGTCTCCTCGGCGGTGAAGTGGCACCAGCGCTACCGGGCAACCGGCTCGGTGGCGCCGGGCAAGATGGGCGGGCATCGCAAGCGCGTTCTTGAGCCGCATCGGGCGTTCATCGTCGAGCGCATCAACCAGACATCGCATTTGACGTTGCAGGGCCTGAAGGATGAACTTGCGGCGCGTGGGGTGATGGTGTCGCACGACACGGTTTGGACGTTTCTGCGCCGCGAGGGGCTTCGGTTCAAAAAAACGCTGTTCGCCCTTGAGCACGCCCGTGCCGACATTGCCCGCAGGCGGCGGCGCTGGCGACCTTCCCAAGCGTGGCCGGCGGCACCCCTCAGGGGGCGAATGCTCTTGCGTGCGCGTGTGAGTTGCCAGATGTTTTTCCCAAAATAGGGAGGAACAAATGTCAAAGTTTGGATTTCACCAGTTCATCGCGGGTCAAAAGGCTTCCCGTCAGCGGCGACTCGATGCCGCTCAGTCTCCAGATGAGCGGAGACAGCAAAAGGCTCAGCAAACAGCCGAAAGAATGGCGAAACTTATGGAGAGCCGTATCCTACCTGTGGTGATGGAATTCAAAACTGCAATGGAGGATCACGGCGCGCAGGTTCATATTGAGGCGAAGCATGTGGATAAACATCGGACACAGGAGGGGTATGGTTAACAATCCCCCACGGTGAAGAAGATTATATCAACGCTGTGCAGGGCGGTGACAAATTAGGCCATGGAGCGCCGACGTGATGGCGGTGCGGGCGGAGTAAAAGCCGTCCATTGGCTAGGCTGGT
>NZ_VHKL01000027.1 GCF_007474605.1 Rhodoligotrophos appendicifer
CGGCCCCCGCGATGATGGCGACGGCGCCGATGACCCACCCGACCGGCGTCGCCAGGAGCGCTGCGCCGAGGGTGATCACCGCGCCTGTAAGCGTGGCCAGGGCCGCAAGAATGGGCCCGCCGACGATCGCTGCGGCCACCCCCGCAAGCAGCGGGCCCCACCCACCGACAAAGTCGGCGAACGGCTGCATGCGCTTCGCGACATCCTGCACCACGGTCGCTATTCTCGGAACCGCATCGGCAATCGCCGTGAACGCGCGGGTGAGCGCACCGCCTAGCCTGTCAGCCCACTTCTGCAGGCTGCCATTGTCAGCCATCCGGTTCACCGCGGCCAGCAACCCCTCAAGCTTGCCCCGGAGGAAGTCGAACAGGCCGGCATCCATGGTCATATTGGTGAAACGCGACCACTGGTCGGACATGTTGGAGATCATCCCCTTCCAGGTCCGGGACTGCTTATCCATGGCGCCGGCGTATTTCGGGTTCAGGATCGCTGAGAGCACGGCAAGGATCTGTTCACGACTGCTCGCCTTGGCGGAGGCCGTCATGGTTTTGCCGTTCTGCATGTACTCGTAAGTGATCTTGTCGCCCGATTTGGTCGCGCGAATCCCGAATTCCTTCAGCCGTTCGTTCTCACCGGTCATGGCGTCGGCTATCGCCTCAACTGCAGACATGAGAGGCTTTCCCATCGCCGAAGCGGTATCGCCCAGCGTAGTGAGCAAACCGTCGGTCGGGTCCATCCCGTAGGCGCGCAGCTTCACGAACGCGTCGGTGACCTGGGCGAGTTCATAAGGCGTCTTTGCCGCGAAATCGGAAATCCACGCCATCGATTTGCTGGCGGCCGCACTGCTGCCCTCAATCGTCTCGAGGACAGTTCGAAACGTTTCAAACTCGGCCGCGGTGTCGACGAACTGATTTTTGAACAGGTAGCCCATGGCACCGAGCGCGATCCCTATCCTCCCGACAACATTTGCAACTGCGCCCCCGAGATTCCGGAAGCCCCCGACCACGCCCCCGAGCGACCTCGACAGGCGGTCCACCCCCGAAGCCTGCGAGAATGCCCGGAACGCTGCCGCGACGCGACGAGCCGGCGCGGTAAGCCTCTCCATCCGGGCGGTGATCGCACGTAACGGGGCCGTCAGTTTGTCGACGGCGCGAATGATGATGTTAAGGGGAAACTCAGCGGCCATGACACGAAGCCTTAGTTGTTGAGCCAGACCACGCCGGTCGCGCTGGGGTTGGCAGCCGCTTCCACCGCGAAGCCGACAAGCGTGTTATCGGTCGCCGTGGTGGTGACCACCTTGTTGGTGTTGTCCCAATAGACCTTCACGCCTTCGGCCCATGCCTGAGCATTGGTTTTTGGCAGCACCCACACGCCGCGGGGTTTGCCTTGGAAGAGCTCGGTCTCGGCCGCTGATATCAGCGCGATCACGAGCAGTGAGCCGATCAGGTAGGCAGAACCCGAAACTACGCCACCACTCGGGGCAGTTAACGTCAGCGTCTCGCCGGGTTGGACAAAGTTTTTCGCCATTTTTCGATCTCCAAGTCAGAGCTAAGGCCGTGATCAGCTCTCGGTTTCGTCGATCTTGCAGGCGCCGCGGTAGTCAATCCAGCCAACACCCACCTCGTGGCGGACCTTGATTTCGAGCGCGTCAACTCGGAAACCCTGCTGTGTTTCCACGAACGGAGCCGTATTGCCGTCGCGATATCCGAGCACGAGGGAAGGGGCGGCCGAGGGTGAGGAGAACACATAAGTATCCACCTCGGAGACGGCATCCAACAAGGCATCTGTGACAACCGTTAGGCGTCGGAACGAGGCATTGGAAGCTTCCACCTCGGCCGGATAGATCTCGGACACGATCTGCTCCGCAGTCGTTTCGAGGGCCGCCGGGACAAGAATAAACTGAGGTGCGATGTTGAGGGGAGTGACGCCGTCAACGCCTTTCTGTAGGCGCATTGCGGTTCGCGCCTTTGACAGCCCGGCCGTGCCAAAATCCGCGTCGGTGATCAGGTTTCCATGGTTCGCGTGGAACACCGGATCGCCATCCGCCATATCCGGATTACTCGTGATCGCCTTGGCGAGAAGCTGACCTTCGAAGGTCGATGCCGCAAGCGTAATGCTACGCGTCGCGCGACCGAAGGCGTCGAGATCATCATTGACTTGCGCTTCATAGGAGAGACCCAAGATGCGACCGTACTTATCAATCTTCCAGGTTTCCTCTGTTTCGCCGAAGGTCCCATCCGTGTATTCGGCGAGCTCGCCGACTTTCTTCAGCTGGGGAAACTCTCCAGGGCGCAAGCGGCGTTGAACACGAAAATCAGCCGCGTTGTCAGGGTGGGTGAGCACTACGAGCGGAGAGCGTAGTGTCGGCCACATCGCCAGAAGCGCTTTGCCAGTAGCATCGGCCAGCAGCAACGGATAGTCGCTAGTCGACATCGCGCGCTTGATTATCTTTCCAGGTGAGGTCCACCCAAGGCGCTCGCCGCGGCTCTCCAGGAAAGATCGTGCCATATCCACACAACTCGCTCCCCGGAATTGCTCACCGGGCCCCCTGATCGGTGCAGCTCCCAAAGAAATTCGGTGCGTCATTGCCTCGATCAGGCCGTCGCGCAGGGTTGCCCCTCCGTCCCTGGTTACGCTGGCACGAATGTCGTTGTCATGAGAATGAAGGCCGGAGACCCGTTGCACGTCGCTGCCCGCCGAGAGCTCGTTGAGAATGAGCTCGCGAGCCTGATCGATCGGAACGCCTCGGCTGATAAGA
Organism: Rhodoligotrophos appendicifer; assembly: GCF_007474605.1. NCBI lineage: Bacteria > Pseudomonadati > Pseudomonadota > Alphaproteobacteria > Hyphomicrobiales > Rhodoligotrophaceae > Rhodoligotrophos > Rhodoligotrophos appendicifer. Next base: position 2,759 of record NZ_VHKL01000027.1, read on the forward strand.
TCATCGGCAAAAGCATTGGTCATTCCAGCCGCACGGCAGGCCGTCGTGATGCCCGTGTAGCGCTCGCGCTCGGCCATCGTCTCTGCACCCGCGCCTGGGCCGCCGGCCGAATCGTCTTCAACGTTTCTCATCGAACTGTTCCCCTGATTGCGGGTGACGATCTCAACCGCGTTCCGCTCAATTTGTTGGTCACCTCGAACACCCGATTCCGAATCAGCTCCGATCGGCACGAGTGAGATTTCGAACGGCTCCCAATCGATGGCCCGCATCACCGGGATCTTGTCGGCGCCGCCCTCCGTCTTCTCGAACTTATGAACGCGATAGCCCACGCTCACCTGCCGGATGATCCCGTCTTGAACGTCGCGAAAAATGGGCGCCACGTCATCGCGGGCGCTAAATCGAACAGTGGCTGTGCCCTTCTTGCCTCTGAGACTGGCACGCTCGACCACGCCTATCACCGAGTTTAAGTCATGAGAGCGGTGCGAGTTCAGCAGCGGCGCGCCGCCCTCGAGGCGACCCATACGGACGTGCTTCGGGTCAAGGCTGAGCTCTTCCCAGAACGGCCCATCCAGCCAGGACCGGCGCAGCACACGCGCGCCCGTGGTCCATACCAGCTGAGCCGTGCGCTTCTCGACATCAATACTCGACTGCGCAACGTCCGCGCGAAGCGTGAGCGGAGCGATGTTCGCCCTAGAAGAAGACATCGTCACTGCCCCCACTTGGCCTTCCGCACGGCTAGCGTGTCGGTCGCCATGCTCTCGCGGTACTCAGTCCGAAGCGCCAGCACCACCGGATAGAAGTACTGATCGAAAAATTCTTTCGTCGTGCAGACATCGGGATCGTCAACAAGGGGCTGCGGCTCTGCAAGCAGGGCAACTCGGAGTTTTGACTTTTTGACAGTGGTGATCACTATGCGCTCCCCACCGTCGCGCCGATCTTGACGAGTGCGCGGGCCACGTCGACACCCACTCGGCGCCATTCCTTTTCAAGTTCGTCCGCCGCCTCGAGGCACATCCGAGCCACGTCCCTGAAATCGTCAGGACCGAGGCCGCCGATCGAGAAACCTCGGCCCCGCTGCAGCATCATGATGCTGTTGCCGTCGACAAAGATGCCGCTCCGCTCCGCGTTCGATCCCGTGTCCTGAAAAACTGGGGTGCCGCGCATCTCGCTCATAACGCCTGCTCCAATGCGGCGGTATCTGCCGTCGCAGCGATCCAGCCCTGCAGCACGGTCGCCACGATAGCCGATAGGTTCAGCACGCGTATCTCCGGCCAGCCCTTCTGGGCCGCCTCGTTGACGAGACTTGAAAGCCCGGCCTCGCCGTGCACCACGTGCCGCGCATATCTGGTTTCGCCAGGTTCGGACCGGCCGCTGAGCTCGACCGCATAAACGGTGGCCTGATCGGGTGCGGCCGCCCGAATGATCTCAATCGCCATCGGGATCAAACCGGCTGCCGCTTCCATCAATTCTTTACGGGGCCGCTCGTTGCGGTTCATCGCGGCGAAGAGCGTGATCATCATCACGTCGCCCAGGTCAAAGCGATGCTCTGTGCCAACAAGGGCCCGGGGCCCACCGAGCAACCCCTTGTTGACCCACTGCGAAATAGTTCCCAGCGGTGCGCCAGCTATTTCAGCCGTCTTGGTGAGCGTTGCGTGGGCGTTGAGCATCTGAGGTGAGATCATCATGCCGATAATTCTACGGCACG
>NZ_VHKL01000028.1 GCF_007474605.1 Rhodoligotrophos appendicifer
TGTCAACGGCGGAGCAATTCCAGGCCACTGCGGCGGAGTAAAAGCAGGCCACTTGCGTGAGGGTGCGCCGAAGCAGAGAAGGGTCCCGATCGGGACCCTTCTCTGCTTCGGCGGCGTGTCGGGATCGAGGATCAGGGCTTGCTGATCTCGCCGATCTCGGAGTTGGTGGTGTTGGCCTGGTTTCGCTCCGCCTCGGCCGCCGAGGCGATCGCCCGGCGGTGGCCAGCGGATTGCTTGAGACGATAGCTGTCGCCATTCATGGTCAGGATATGAACGTGATGGGTCAGCCGGTCGAGCAGCGCGCCGGTGAGCCGCTCGGACCCCAGGACCGACGTCCAGTCCTCGAAGGGCAAGTTCGAAGTGACGATGGTGGAGCCGCGCTCGTAGCGCTGCGAGAACACCTCGAACAGGAGCTCGGCGCCCGTCGGCGACAACGGCACGTAGCCGAGTTCATCGACGACGAGCAGCTTCACCGCCTGCAGTTCGCGTTGCAGCTTCAGTAGACGTCTCTCGTCACGTGCCTCCATGAGCTGATGAACCAGGGCCGCGGCAGTGGTGAAGGCGACGGGGAATCCCTTCTGACAGGCGGCAAGTCCAAGCGCGAGCGCGACATGGCTCTTGCCGGTGCCACTGTTGCCGAGAGCGATCACGTTCTCCCGGCGCAGGATGAATTCGCAGCGGGTTAGCTCCAGCACCAGCATCTTGTTGAGGCTGGGGATCGCGGTGAAGTCGAAGGTGTCGAGGCTTTTGATCGCCGGGAACCTGGCCTGCCTGATGCGCCGCTCGACCACACGACGCTCCCGGTCGATCAACTCCAGCTCGACCAGGCGCAGTAGATAGCGGGGATGATCGACGCCGTCGCGGGCACACTCGCGGGCGACCTTGTCGTATTCCCGCAAGACTGTCGGCAGCTTCAGCTGCTTGAGGTGATGGCCAAGCAGCACCTGCGGCGTGCCGCTCGTCGTTCCAACCGGCATCGCATCGCCTGTCCCTTTGACGGTCATGCCGCTCTCCCAGGAATGAGCACCGCGTAGTCGGCGGCCGATGTCGTCCTCACAGCCGTCTTCGGCAGGTGCGGGTAGGCGGCGAGATCGAGCCGCGCGGGACGACGCTCGACACGAGCCAGTGCGATCTGCTTGACCGCATCGAAGCCGATCGCGCCGAGCCGGATTGCCTCGGTGACGGCGCCGGCCACGATCTCCTTCGGGATCGCCTCCATCAGCCGCAGGACCTGGATGAACTCGCGCTTGCCGCGATTGCCCATGCGCGCCTCCATGAGATGGCGCAGATGCTGGAACGTCTCGGGAAGACCCCAATCCTTCAGCGGCGCCGCCTGATCGAGCGCGTTCGGCTTGGTCTCGATCAGCGCCAGATAGTGCAGCGGGTCGAAGATGAAGGTGCCCGAACCATACGAACGTTGATGGCGGGCGATCTCTTCGCCGCCACACAGGATGACGACCTGGTCGACGAAGCCCTTCACCATCACCTCCTGGAAGCCGTGGCTGGTCGGCACCGAGTAGTCGTTGCACCGGTAGCGCACCAGCGCCGTCGACGAGACGCGCGCCGCCCGCTTCTCGCAGGGCTCAAGCGGGACAGCGGGCATATCCCGGAAGGCCTCGAGATCGGCGCCAAGCCGTTCGCCGATGGTCGCGGCGTTGCGACCGGCACGTTCCGCCTGCCGCGCCCGGCACCGCTCGGCCAGCATAGCGTTGAGATCGTCGAAGCTCGCCGCCACCGGGATCGGCGTCATGAAGTTCGAGCGGGCATACTTCACCAGCCCCTCGACCTTGCCCTTGTCGTTCCCTTTGCCGGGTCGGCCGAACCTGTCGCTGAACAGATAATGGCTCACCAGTTCCGTGAACGCGCGCGTCCGCTCCCGCTTGCCGTCGCCGCAGATCTTTGCCACCGCGATCTTCAGATTGTCGTAGAGCACCGACAGCGGCACGCCGCCGAAGAAGGCGAAGGCCGACACATGCCCGTCCAGGAACGCTTCCGTCGTCTCGGCCGGATACGCCTTCACGAACGGGGCATCCGACTGCGGCAGGTCCATACAGAAGAAGTGGATCTTGCAGCGGACGCCGGCGATCACGCCGACCGCCTCGCCAAAATCCACCTGCGCATGGCCGGGCGGATGCGACAGCGGCACGAAGGTCTCGCGCCCTCTGGCTCGGGCGATCCGGACATAGTCCTTCACCACCGTATAGCCGCCGCCAAACCCGTGCTCGTCGCGCAGCCGCTCGAAGATCCGCTTCGCCGTATGCCGCTGCTTCATCGGGCCAGTTCGGTCTGCCTCCAGGATCGCATCGATCACCGGCAACAACGCGCCCAGCTTCGGCTTCGTCACAGGCTTGGTGCGCGTGTAGCCCGGCGGCAACGAGAACCGGCACATCTTCAAAACCGTCTCGCGGCTCAGCCCGAAGACACGGGCCGCCTCACGACGGCTGTTGCCCTCGACAAACACAAAGCGCCGGACGGCAGCATAGACTTCCACGGAAAACATTCCCGGCCGATCCCCAAAGGGACCAGCCTAGCCAATGGACGGCTTTTACTCCGCCCGCACCGCCATCACGTCGGCGCTCCATGGCCTAATTTGTCACCGCCCTGCACA
>NZ_VHKL01000029.1 GCF_007474605.1 Rhodoligotrophos appendicifer
TTGGCGGTACCGTTGTTCACGCGCAGGACGGTTGCTCTGGGTCGGCAACTGTCGGCTCCGGCGGCAGTGGCGCCACGGAGAATACCTCTGCGAGCACCCTGGGCACGGGCGGTAGTTGTGAGACCGAGGACGGACACAGTTCAACAGTCGGCTCCGGCGGAAGTGCAGCCGCTGTCGACGGCAAAGTTGACAGTGACACCAAGGTCAATGCCAACGAGAACAATCTCAACGCCAAATCGACTGCTTCGGCCAAGGAAGGCGGAGAGTGGAGTAGATCGAAGACACAGACCAAGGTCCGCCAGGGAGAAGATCTGAGTACCCGAACCAAAACCATGTCGCATGTGCCAGGCTCGAAACCGGAGAAGAGCACTACTGCAGTTCAATCGCAGACGCAGTAGCCGGGATGACCGAAATAACAGGTACCGCAAGACGATCGGCGCTGCGATATTTTGCTGCCGTAATCGTCATCCGGGCCGAAGGAGCGGTGGGAATTTTCTAGGCCGCCTCAACTCCATAAGGCAGCGTTATGGAACGAAGCTAAACCCTACCCGTTGCAAGAAAAAGGGTGGCAAGCATGAGCGAAACAGGAAAACCACCGTTGGTGGTCTCCCTTCCAAAGTCAGTGATTTCAAACATCGACGTGTGGCGGCATGGCCAGCCGGAGGTCCCCGCGCGTTCAGAAGCCGTACGGCGAATCTTGCAGCGAGCTCTTTTGCCGGATGAATTTGAGGTCAGCCCCGACGGCAGCACCGTTAAGCTGCGCAGGTCAAGTTCTGATCTCGGACCTGCGAAGCCCTTAGCGGCTCTAGCCAACCTGGCAACCCGCTTGCCGTGATTGTGTCCAAGAGTCATAAAATGGCGGAGGCTTGTGGGGGATCGGAAATGCCGCTGCGATCATCCGGGTTGCCGGGGGTTGAAAATCCTTTCGGCGTCAGGTTCATGATGCTGAATTCGCAGGGCGAGGTGACCTGCTCGGTCACAACCGAAGCGCTGTCAGTGCTTCAAGGTCCCGATGCGCTTCTCGATTGGCTTGCTGCCTTTGCGCAGCATCGAGTAACGATCGAAGCCGTGGCCCTCGCAAAATTCCGGTCAGGGCTGCAGCAGCCAGGCGGCACGATCGTTGTGGATGCAGACGACTTACCGCGCGATCGGGATCGGTGAGGTTCGCTTAATTCTCCAAGAGCCCTTCACTGCATTGAAGTCGTAGGGCTTCAACAGACCATTCGTGATCCGGAAGTCCCTTTGCGGATTGTCGAACAAGACTCAAGGTAAACTACAATACCGAAAGTTAGGGAGCCAGTTGGTCGAGATGATCAGTCTGAATTCCAAGGACAGTCCAGGTGCGCGCCATGTTGAATAGTAGGCCTTTACGGACGTGTTGGGTCTCGACCTCAGCTCGTTCTCTGTAATCTGCAGCTTGGGCTCGGCAATCGAACGCTGTCACATCTAATGAGCTCTGCATCAAGTCACTCCACGGCTATCTCTGTCTAAGCTTCAAACGGCCATGTCGTTCCCTACTCGCAAGAGACAAATCGAACCTGCTCGATTACCACGCTTATTTATCCTCCCGCACACCCTTGAACGCCGGATGCCGAAGGCGCTGGTCTGCCATTGTCACCCCACGATACTCCACCTCAACTACCACCTTCGGCTCGGTCCAGATGATGCCCTTCTCCCGCAAGCCTTTGATCACCGGCTTGGCGAGCGCGATCTTGTCCAGGCGCGCCTTCAGGCCCTTCGACAACCGTTCGGACAATCCGCTGCCCACACCGCCGGCATAGTGCAGGACACCATCCTCGTCTCGCCGGGCCACACGCAGCTTGTTCACGGCACCCCCAACGCCTGGCTCATAGCCGATGACCACGAAATCATCCCGCAACACGCATTTCGTTTTGAGCCAGGCCGTCGTGCGGCCGGAGCTGTAGGGGAGATCCTTGCGCTTGGAGACGATCCCCTCGAGGCCAAGCTGGCAAGCATGGCGGAACACCGCTTCGCCCGAGCCCTCGATCTCCTCGGACAGAACAAGACCCGGATGTGCCGTGCGCTCCAGCACCTCAACCAAGCACATTCGACGCGAGGCGAGGGTTTGGCTCCGCAGATCCTGCCCGTCCAGGAACAGCAGGTCGAAGGCATAGAGCACCACCTTGTCCGAGGGCTTCCGACCCCGTGCGATCGCCGCCTGCATCAGGCCGAAGTCGGAGATCCCCTGCGCGTTGAGCACGCAAGCCTCCCCGTCGAGAATGGCGCTCTTCACCCGCAGCTTGCCGGCGGCCTCGATGATGGTCGGAAAGCGGTCCGTCCAGTCGAAGCCGTTGCGCGTGATCGCACGCACATCCTGGCCGTTGATGTGAACGGCAAGACGATAGCCGTCCCATTTGATCTCGTGAACCCATTGCGGGCCCTTGGGTGCTGACGGAACCAGCGTAGGCAAACATGGTTCTATTCGCGCAGGCAGCTCGTCTTTGCGGCGTGGCATCGTCAGCC
>NZ_VHKL01000030.1 GCF_007474605.1 Rhodoligotrophos appendicifer
AGTTCCAACCCATCCATTGGGCCCGGCATGTGAATGTCCGTGAAAAGCACGTGGATCGAGGTGCCGAACTGCTCCAAAGAGCGTATCGCCTCAATGGCGTTGCCTGCCTCAAAAACTCGCCACCCGAGATCTTCCAGGAACATGGCCACGGGAATGCGGATCAATGCCTCGTCATCAACCACAAGCACTGTTTTCTGGTGATATGTAACGCTCTGGCCCATACACAACAAAAGAACTTGGTACGATACCGTTCCAAGTTAGGCTGCGCCTTTTCCTCGCGCGCGCCCTCAGAGCCCTGGCGACGCGGGAATGAATGTCTTATCTGTGGATCTTAGGAATTTCTGCTTCAATCGACGATGGAATGGAGGCGACTCTTACTCAGCTTCGACGACGGCCTCGTGGAAGGGTACCTTCAAGAGGAATTTGCCCTCTTCGTCAAAGATTTCGAAAGCCCGAGAAGAGACGTCTTTCCCCTGGCGAATGGCGTCACTCATGGTCTCACGTGCGCTCGCGATCGCCTCTTCCCGCGCAGCCTCGAGATCGGCCAGTTCGCTGCCTTCATAGTCTCGTACGACCACGTCGCCGCGCGCGATATTGAAGAAGAACATCGGCATATAAAACACTTTCTGTCCGGTAACGTTTGGTCGGGAAGCCAAGTTCCTGTGTGGAAGCGCCACCTCGCTAGCTGAGAACGGCACTGCCATTTCCGTGACGAAAATCCGTAATCAGACGCTTGTATTCTCTTTCCGGTACGCCGTAGCAGCCGCCGGCGACCTCGATTAAGCCTTCGCGATCACGAATATGTACGTTGCTCCGCGTCGACTTTATCAGGAGCAATCCTTCCAGCTTGTGAAGCTCGTCAGTCACCCCTGAGCGCCTGACGCCGAGCATCAGCGCTAAGAATTTGTGGGTAAGATAAAGATCGTTCCCTTCGCTTCGGTCATGGCACATGAGCAGCCAGCGTGCGAGACGGGCAATGACACCATACCGTCCAGCAGCTAAGGCGGAGTGCTCGACCTGGATCTCGAAGGCCTGGATATAGCGAAACATAAGGGCCCTGAGGGAAGGGCTTTCCTCCATCGCGACGGCAAGCTCCGAAGACTTGAGACGAAAGCCATGTCCTGCCACCTGCATGAAGGTACGGTTTGGCGTGCGGTTCACACCCAGGACGACGGAACGACCGGACATCCCCTCCCACCCCACATGGCCGACTTCGATCTCTTGGCCGTCGGGGCTGCTGGCAACGATGGAGCCAATCCCGCTCTCGAGAAAATACACATATGCAATGAGGGTATCGGTGGGGACGAGCACATCTCTCAGCTTCAGCTCCACGGGCTCGAGATGCGGCATGAGACGTGCCAAGTCGCTAGGCCTTAATGCATTCAGCAGGCCATTCTTAAAGAATAACTTAGGTTCAGCCGACAATACTTCGGTGGACAAAGCACACGCCTTTAACAGGCAAATGGCTTCCACCACTCGCGGATAATAACAGCGTACGCTTCTCCCCGCAATAATCATACACGTAATAAAATTTCGTACGTTTTCGTACCGTACGGTTCCGGACATTTCTTAAATCAATGGTTCGTCATCTTGTAATTTTTGACGATCCCTCGCTACCTATAAAATAGGAGTATTTGCCGGGCGGCAGGGAAATGAACAGGCGCATTGTGGTCCATCGCCACGGAGATATCT
>NZ_VHKL01000031.1 GCF_007474605.1 Rhodoligotrophos appendicifer
TCAAAGACGTCTTGCCATGATCAACATGACCAATCGTCCCTATGTTGCAATGCGGCTTCGACCGATCGAACTTCTGCTTGCCCATCTCTCCGTCCTTGTACAACGCGCCCGAAAGGGCTGCACCCGCAGGGGCGGCGGACCGCCGCCATGTTCTTATCTGAATTTGGAGCGGGTGAAGGGAATCGAACCCTCGTCGTAAGCTTGGAAGGCTTCTGCTCTACCATTGAGCTACACCCGCGCTTCCGCCTCGGTCTTGGGCAATCGCGCTGAGACACTTCACGGTCTATGTGACATTCGCAACTGGTGGAGGGGGTTGGATTCGAACCAACGTAGGCTAAGCCAACGGATTTACAGTCCGTCCCCTTTAACCACTCGGGCACCCCTCCGTGCCAAATGTCACCCGTGTGGAGTGCACAGGAAATCGTCCCGGACCGGTTCACCGGGAAGCAACGAGCCGCTTTATGGGGACGGGCTCCAGTCCTGTCAACCCACTAGACTCCGACGACAGTCTTCGGATCAAGATGTTGGTGGTACCCTTGGCACGTCTGCCGTATAGCCAGCACATGAAACAAACTCGATACTCCCGCCAAAGACATCCCCATCGAGGCCAGGAGCTCGACTCCCACGGAACGGGTCGGGACATTATTTATGGGAGCCACGCCGTTCTGGCCGCGCTTCGGAATCCCAGGCGCCATCATATCAAGTTGTGGCTATCGGAGAACGCGTCACACCGATTCGCGACGGAACTCCCTGCAAGCGTTCCCCGGGAGATTACTGCGCCAAAGGTGCTAGACCAGATGGCAGGACCGGATGCGGTCCATCAGGGGCTCGTCCTCGAAGCGCACTCCTTAGAGCCCGTCGATCTCGAGGATGTCCCAGGCCAAGGTCTGATCCTGTTGCTGGATCAGGTGACGGATCCTCATAACGTCGGAGCGGTGCTTCGTCTGGCCGCCGCCTTCGGCGCCCATGCACTCGTAACAACGGAACGACACAGTCCCGGACTCACCGCCGCCCTGGCGAAGGCTGCCAGCGGAGGACTGGAGCATGTAGCCTTCGCTCGCGAAACCAACCTTGCGCAAGCCATCCAGACCATAAAAAATAAAGGATTCACGGTGATCGGCTTGGACAGTGAGGCCGAGATTGAACTCAGCGAGGCCCCTTTGCAACCCCCGCTCGCACTCGTTTTCGGAGCCGAGGGCAAGGGGCTTCGGCGGCTCACCAAGGACCGTTGCGATATGGTCGCTCGAATTTCTCTTCCGGGACCGATCGCCAGTCTCAACGTCTCAACTGCCGCAGCTATCGCTCTCTACATCGTCACCCGCGAAGCTTCGATTGCACCTTGACACTTGTGGGTCGGTTACGAGATTGAAGCGATAGCGCCGGCATAGCTCAGTTGGTAGAGCACCTGATTTGTAATCAGGGGGTCACGGGTTCAAATCCTGTTGCCGGCACCAAAAATTCATAAAAAACAATACTTTAGATAAAAGACTTTGTCACGCATGGCAGTCTGAGCAAATGTTGTCACGCATTTGTCACGCTGCTTTAAAACCTGCTGAGGCTTTCGCAAGCGAGGGCGCGATGCGCTTCGCAGTAGGGATTCGGTGAAACGCGG
>NZ_VHKL01000032.1 GCF_007474605.1 Rhodoligotrophos appendicifer
GTGACGCCATTCGCCAGGGGAAAGACGTCTCTTCTCGGGCTTTCGAAATCTTTGACGAAGAGGGCAAATTCCTCTTGAAGGTACCCTTTCACGAGGCCGTCGTAGAAGCCGAGTGAGGGATCACCCGTTGATGCACCAAGTTCACAAAATTTCTCAAAGTCCGCCGATTGATCATTTCAATTCGGCAGACACAAGACAAATAGTGAACAAGAACTTGAATTAGCAAAGACACTGTCCGGCAAAAATGCTGGGGCGCCCCTGTATTCACCTCGCCCGGGCGAGGTGAAGGAGCGTCGATCCATCGAGATCAGAAACCGACAGCATATGCCGACAAGGGCCCGAGAGCCATGATGGTTGCGACGGCAAAGCCGACATAGTCAATAGGAACCAGGACAGGGGAGCCTGGCTTGAACATGTATTCGCTGCGGACACCTGCAGACGGTTCCGCAAATTCATTCTCGGGCAAAGTGGTTGCGCTGTGAGACACATGGACGGCTGGGCGGTTCACGAGATTGCTCCTGTTGCGTGGTTTCCAGTTATTTCCCGAACCGTCGTGATATTGGAACGTTCCGTTTTGTGCCGCACCGCAACTGGAACACAGGGCGTTCAGGCGTCCTGTTGGGCAGGACGGTGACATTGTTGGACTTGGTATACCTTCCGCAACGCGGACGATGTGGTGAACGAACCGCGGACGGATGATCCTAAACTGTGGAGTGAGAAGCCATTCCGCCGCCGTCGACCTTGACTTCAAGGGGCGATATGTTCTTTCTTCGTTCTCATGAGCGAGGCGCACACAAAGACCCTCAAGGACGTCTACCGCCTCGGCTGGACGGTGCATGTGAAATGTGCCTTCGGCAAGCGGGATGGGATGAAGAGCATCCGCGAATGCATCGACAATCAGCAGCTGGATTTGCGGTCCTTGATGTGGACGCGCG
>NZ_VHKL01000033.1 GCF_007474605.1 Rhodoligotrophos appendicifer
GGTCTTTGATCACCTAACAAGCATCACAGGTGGCAAAGATATGCCTACACAGGTGCCCGCGGATCCAGCAGAGAGCTTAGCAGAGTTTCCTTCTGCATGTTCTCTTTATCTTCAATCCGGTGGGGCAGGACTCTCTTCTCCATGAACGCATGCCGATCGTTACTCATTTAGATGATGAACCTCCTGGTCTGCGCGTAGACGGCTCGTCGATCAGCTCCTAATCTGCCGCCATGTGCAACCTCTACAGCCAGACCAAGGGCCAACAAGCGATCAACGAGCTGATCCGACCCTGGCGCGACGGCACGGGGAACCTGCCGCCACTGCCGGGGATCTTTCCGGATTACTCGGCCCCCATCATCCGCAACGCGCCGGAAGGCCTGGAGATGGTCATGGCGCGCTGGGGCATGCCGTCGTCGCAAAGGGTGCTCATGGAGGCCACGCAAAAGCGGGCGCAGAAGCTGGAGGCCAAGGGCCAGGCCGTCGATTTCAAGGAGCTGCTGCGGAGGGAGCCCGACAAGGGCACGACCAACATC